>CAZJMV010000130.1:0-22964 GCA_964547225.1 uncultured Anaerolineaceae bacterium
TAGATCAGTCTCGAACGGAACGCCTTTCTCAGAGAGACCTAAGTGAGCGGGGATGAAGAGCGTCTTAGCCGAGAACTCGGACAGGATTTCTTCACTGGAGAGGAATTCCATCACACGGGCGACTTCCTCGGGGTGTTGAGTATCTTTGAGGGCGACGAGAGCTGCGCCACCGGGCATACCAGTGCAGGCAGCGGGACCGCAAGGATTGGGAACAGCTTCCCAGTCGAAGGCATCACCGATCTTCTCGGTGAATTGACCGACCTGCCAGGAGCCTGACATATAGAGTACCATCTGACCGTTGATGAACTCCTCATTAGGAGCGGCATATTCTGTAGCGCCAGCCCAGACATCGATGGGCATGGTGCCATCTTCATGCCAGCCGACGAACATCTGTGCAAAATCTTTGAAGCCTGGGTCGCCATCGATAAATGGGTAACCATTCTCGTCAAAGAAAACTGCGCCTTGGCTGATGGCGGGACCGGCAAAGCGATGACCGGTGCGGTCCATTGCCATGGGGAAGGGCACGTCGAGAGCCTGAGCGACTTCGTTTGCTGCAGTCGCCCATTCTTCCCAAGTGACTTCATCGGAGCTATCGCTGGGGACAGCGACACCCGCCTGCTCAAAGAGCGTGCGATTGATGAAGGGACCGGTGATGGTCAATTGGGTTTGGAAGCCATAAATACCAGAATCGTCTTCGGTGGGGCGTAACCAGGGTAAAGTGCTGCCGAAGTTTTCTTCCCAATAAGCGGGGTCATTGAGATAAGGTGACAAATCAAGGTAGTACTTGGAAAGACCGCCAAGGTCGGTGACACGCGCCATATCGGGACCTTCGCCTGCCGCTAATTGAATGGGTAGGTTTTCTAGAATGGATTGGTAAGCGACAGTATCCATGACGACTTTGATGTCTGGATTCTCGGCTTCGAAGCGATCAAGTAACTCACGCATGACGACATCTTCATTGCCATCGGTATACCAGGTCATGCGTAATTCGACAACATCACCTGTATCGGCTTCTTCAACTACTACTTCTTCAGTCTCAACTTCTGGAGCTTCAGTTGGCTCGGATGTAGCCGGAGCACACTGAGCTAGCATTAAACTGGCAAGAATGAGTAATGTGAAGAGTAACCATAAATTTCTGTTTTTCATATTAGAACTCCTCCGTAAGATTTTAAGTTTGGAGAATCAGCTTATTCTCCTCTATTCATGGAATCTTTTTTCAACCTGGTAGCTGTCCAGGTGGCAAGGTATGTGTTCCTTGCACTAATTTCAATTTTACTATAACACCTCCTTATTTAGAATCATCTATACTTGGACTTTTTATCTTTCTTTACTGCTCATTGCAAGGCAGGATTCTCGTTCAATAAGTTTTGAGTGAAAGACTAGATTAGCGTACTTCACTTGTGGATTGTGGATTAATTCGAGCAATAATAAAAGGGAACGGAATCCCTCTTGAAATAGAGGATGTGCAATTGATGTTATCGGTGGATCAAAACTCTTAGCCAACTCTGTATCGTCAAAGGAAATTACTGACAAATCTTCAGGAATTTTCCAACCGTGAGATAGAAAAACATCTAAAGCACGTATCGCATAGGCATCATTGATGAAGATTGCAGCGCTTATTTCGGGACAATTTTGGAGGATATTTTTCGCAGCAATCTTGCCATCTCCAAGTGAAATCCAACTTTCATTATGAACAAATAGACTTTCTGAGAAAGCTCGTTTATAACCATCTATTCTTTCTTGAGTATAACTGAAAGCCTCATCGCCTCCGATGAAAGCTATTTTTCGATGACCGTGCTTAAAAAGATAATTTGTAGCTTCAAAAGCGATCTGTTCTTCATCACGTCCGACAGCAGATATTTTTCTTTCACCTAGACTTCTACCAACTAGAACGCAAGGAATTTCTCTATCGAGCACATTCTTAGGTAGATTGGAATCTTGCCTTGCTCCGATGACGAGAACACCGTCAGGTTTCAAGGAAGGATCTGAAAAATAGATTTTGGAAATGTGATCAGTTGGTGCATTAGGCTCATTGACCACGAGTGATAGCTGGATTCTAAAATGGTTTGCAGCCTCTTGAATTCCGCGTAATAGTTCACTGAATACTTGGCTGGAACGTAAAATTGCTGGGTGAAGGACTACAATGGATAATTTTTCTTGTTCTTTAGATTGATTATCAAAGCTGATTATTGGAAAGTGATAAACATCATTTTCTCTTAATGCCTTTACAGTATCAATGATTCGTTTTCGCATAGTATCCGATACACCTGGTTTATTATTTAGAACCAAGGAGACAGTGCTTTTGGATACTCCAGCGAGCTCGGCGATTTCTCGTACAGAAGGCATAATCTGTTGATCCTCGAACGAACGATCGAACGATTGATTGTTTAGATAATATTACCCTTTTTGATTTTTATTGTCAAGAAAACCTGACTTTATTTGATTGAATTATTTGAAAGATGCAAGCCTGCCTAATTTTCTAACTCTCTTTTACTCTCTTGATTTATAATATTATGAATGGTAATAACTGATTGATCTTCTTTTTTCAGTTCGTAAGAAGCAAGACTCTTGTAGGGTAAATTTTTTGAGGAATATTATATAATGATTTCCATTATTGATAGATTTATCGGTAGTCTAATTGGATTGGCTTGTGGTGATGCTGTTGGAACTACTGTTGAATTCAAACAGCGGGGAAGTTTTTTTCCAGTAACTGATATGGTTGGTGGAGGACCGTTTAAATTAAGACCAGGTGAGTGGACTGATGATACCTCGATGGCATTGTGTCTGGCTTCCAGCTTGTTGGAATCAAAGGGGTTTGACCCAGATAATCAAATGAGAAAATATGTTGATTGGTGGAAAAACGGTTATATGAGTAGTACGGGATATTGCTTTGATATTGGACATACCACGCTTTCTGCCATAGAACATTATCAATTTGATGGGGAGGCTTTTAGCGGATCAACAGATCCATATTCAGCTGGGAATGGGTCAATTATGCGTTTGGCACCGATAATTTTGTATTATTATCCGGATTTGAAAAATATATTGTTTTACAGCCGGGAGAGCTCAAGAACGACTCATGCTGCAGAAGAATGTTTGGATGCTTGTCAATTGATGGGGGAAATTATTTACCGAGCATTGGAAGGAAGGGACAAGCAAGAAATTCTAAGAGAATCTGATTATCAAACGTCATTATCTCTAAAAATTCAAGCAATAGCCTCAGGTAAGTATAAGGAAAGGAGTCGTGATCAGATCGAGGGGAGTGGATATGTTGTTGAAAGTTTAGAGGCAGCCTTATGGTGTTTTTGGACTACGGATAATTTTGAAAGCGCAATCCTTGAAGCTGTCAATTTAGGAAATGATGCAGATACAACTGCAGCGGTTTGTGGACAAATAGCTGGTGCCTATTATGGGATTGGTGGTATTCCATCTCGATGGATAGAAAAGCTTGCCAAGGGTAATATGATCAAGAAAATGGCTGAAGATCTTTTACAAAAAAGTTGATTTATTGGCAGGTAACGAAATATAAAAAAATCAGTTGAAATTAATAATGATGTTATAGATATCTTTGTAATTCCATGATTATTTGTGTTTCGCCTTCAATTTTCAACTGCCCGGTTGTAAACGCGATGATTGGATTTAAGTTACCTTCAAAAATCTGTTTAGCTGCCATGGGTTGTATGATCAATTTAGATGGTGCGTGTTCATCGCTAAGCGTAACTGTTGTTCTTCCGTTTAGAAACTCTAACAAGTAAGTGCCGTGGTTTTCGATCTTAAATGACAATTTTGTATTAAGTTCTGGTATTTTCCCATCTAACCCTTGTGCAAACACTGAAATTAACTCGAGAAATTCATTTGAGGTATTTGGTTCCAAGTTTTCTGGTTTTTTCTTTAGATCTATTTTCGGTTTCTCTTGAATCCACCGTTTTCGTAAGGTGTGAGCAGCGAGTTTAGGTTCCCTAGATCGATTGAAGACTCCTTTCAAGTTCATTGACCCAACCCGAGTGATAGATTGCGTTGCTTGGAAGTCGGCAAAGTTCCATATATGTACGCCAACTACAAAGTCACGTGTAGTCGCAACATCCAGATAAGCATCTAGAAAGTTTGCTTGATATTCCTCACTCCACATTTTGGGTGGTTGACTGTGCAGTCCTGCGACACTATCTGCTCCAAATTCGGTTATGATAATTGGTTTTTCGAGATTTTGATATATCCCATCGAGTTCTTGAGCTAGCAATTTCGCTCCGGTTTCGATATCGCCTGGGTTCGTATACCATCCCCAGTAACGATTGACACTGACAATATCAGAAAGCCGGAGCCAAGTAACGGGAGTTCCCATCATGGAAGCAAATGTGACGGGTCTGGAGGGATCAAGTCTCCTAGCTAGATTATGTAATTCTTTAAGAAAGTCAATTGGTACTGGATCATTGAAATCTATTTTCCCTGTGTGAATCGCATTACTTAATCCCGCAGGAAAAGGTTCATTGGCAATACTCCAAATAATTACACTAGGATGATTTTTATCTCGTTTGATCAATTCTTCCAATTGAGCTTTAGCTTGAATCAAACGTGCTTGAATATTCTCTTCACCATCTTCAAAGCTAAGACTTACTGCTGGAGTTTCATCGATTAATAGCATCCCAGTTCGATCAGCGATAATCATTTCCTCCTCAGAGTATGGGTAATGAGAAGTACGGTAGGAGTTCGCTCCAATCCAGCGCAATAATTGATTATCTTTGATTATTAAAGGCATGTTTAGACCACGACCGCTGGCATAAAAATCTTCATGGCGACCAAAACCTTTAAGAAATATCGGTTTTCCATTGAGTAGTAATTTCGATCCTTGAACTTCAATTGTTCGTATTCCGATGTCCTGAGAATATCTATCTACGATTTCACCGTTTTCCTCGAGGCAAATCGTGAGATGATAAAGATGAGGATCTTTGGGAGACCATAAATGAGCATTGGGTAGTCTCGTTTGGATAGATGCTGAATTGCCTAAAAAATTGGCATCAATTTGATGATTGGTTTTTGAGTCCGCAAGAAAGATTTGGCAATGATCAATATCACCGATTTGATTGACTTCAATTTCTAAAAAAAAATGACCATCCTTTTTAAAAGTATTTACGGATAAATCTTCAATATAGCTAGTTGGTTGACTGTAAAGGATAACTGGTCTATGAATCCCAGCATAGGGGAAAAAATCAAAAGGCGTATCCGGATAACTATTTTGAAAGGGAACAGTATTTCCAGCCCCGAATGGTTGAATATTATTGGATGGCACTCTGGTAGTCTTGAGATGATTGTCAACCTTTATTGAAAGATGATTTTCCTTGTTCCATTCAATATATTTGGTAATTTCAAAAGAAAATGGAAGATGACCGCCTTCATGGCTCCCTATCCGTTGATTATTGATCCATAATACAGCTGCATAGTTTGCACTACCAACTCGAATAAAAATTCGTTGCCCGTGCCATGCAGTAGGCACGAAGAAATCTTTTGAATACCAAGCAGTTCCAAAGTAATTATAGTAATCTGAAATTTGATCATTCCAACTGCCTGGAAGTGCAATGGTCTGTGGATCTGGTAATTTTGAAAACCAATTTTCTTTTATGCTTATTTCATCGGGGTCGATTTTGAAATCCCAGAATCCAGAAAGATCAAATTTATTACGGATTTCATTTTGAATTGGATATAGCATAATTATCTCCGATTATTTGATGAAGACTCCCAAAAAAATATGCTAGAGATACGATGAGTATTTACATGTAAATAATACTCGATTATTTAAGTATTATAAACACGGATTTCTTTGATCGATATATTTTTGGGTGTGATAATATAATTGATATTTCTTGATGAAAAACGTCAGATCAGGACTCTTTGGAGAAAATTGATTAATTTAGAATTTTGCTTTTCTAAAAATAATAGCCAAAGAGTATCGAATGTAACAACTATAAATCTGAATATTTGTGTATGAATTTTTAATATCAATGAAGAAAAATCGGTCAAAAGTTGTATTGCATATAACATCGTCTTCCCTTAAAATTAAAATCACAGTTATTAAAGTGGAAAAAATCTTACAATAATCTAAGAATTAATATAAGAAAATTTCCCTTTAGAATGGTAAGATTATTTGAAATTTTTACGATTTTCGAATAAAATAAAAAATATGTTGCTGACCATCTTTACTACTATAAATCATCAACAAAAAAAGGTTAACAAGAATGAATAGGAAGCAAAAAATATTAAATAGCAAAAATAATCAAATTACCTTAATTAGTGTATTATTAATATTAATTTTCACTTCCTGTATGCCGAAACCGGAAACAGCCATCCCCACCACTGAATCTACTGCAACGGCACTAATTGTGCCAACGGATACACTTCTTCCTACTTTAGAACCGACAATTGAACCATCTCCAAGTGATCCAAATTGGGAAAGCATTTTGGAAAATGGAAGAATAACCGTTGGGGTATCTGCTGATTATCCTCCCTTTGCTTATGTGGGGGATGATTTCACTATTCAGGGTTTTGATCTTTCGTTGATTGAGGAACTCGGAAAAAGGTTGGATATACCATTGGATATTAAGAATATGGCATTTGATGGTTTGATCAATGCGCTTCAATTGAACCAAATTGATATGGCAATAGCTGCTATTTCACAGACACAGGAGCGCGACGCCTATATTGATTTTAGCAATGTTTATTATGTCAGTGATGATGCCATTCTTACGCATGTAGACTCACCTTTGACGATCGACCGTTTTGAAGATCTAGCTAGTTTTCGTATCGGTGTTCAAACGGGTTCGGTTTATGAGACATGGCTAACGAATATTTTGGTTGATGCAGGTCTAATGCAGCCACAGAATTTGATCACTTTTGAGAATCCAGAAGATGGTTTAGCGGCGCTTAATCCACCTAATCCTCAAATCAACTTCTTTGTAATGGATTTATTACCAGCAGAAGTCGCTGTGAAGGAAGAAAATGTTAAGATCGTGAATCAAGGATTTAATCCTCAGAGATATTCCATAGGTGTACCGCAAGGGTCTGACATTTTGAGAACGAAAGTGAATCAGATATTGGATGATATGCAAAAAGATGGCACGTTGGAAGTGCTTGCCAAACAATATCTTAAATTGGAAAAACTCCCTGATTATCCAACTCCTATTCCCACAGTAGCTCCAGCTACACCAAGTGCATGTTTGGATAGTATGGCATTTGTTCAAGATTTAACCTATCCGGATAATAATATGTATAATCCACCTCAGGTACAACCCGGAACTCCCATTCAGAAAGGATGGCGAATTAAGAACACAGGAACTTGCAGTTGGGATAATTCTTATACACTTACCTATGCAGGTAGTAGTCCAGTTGATGCTCCTGTAGGTGGTAATCCAGTTGCTATTCAGGGACTAGTTCTACCTGGTCAAACTTATGACGTCTATGTCAATATTACCGCTCCTTATTATTCAGGTCGTTTCCAAAGTTACTGGACAATGCGCAATAGCAGTGGTTTGTATTTTGGGGATCGAATATATGCTGGTTTTGATGTGATTGGTCAGTCACCGACTCAAATACCTGATGATCCCATTATTTATAGCTTCAACTCAAACAGAAATTCAATAAACGAGGGAATGTGTGTAGAACTAAGTTGGGTCTATGGTGGTACGAATTTATCAAGAGCGATCATTTATCGTAATGGCACCAAAATTCTCAAGGATATGGCGTATTCTGGATCATATGAGGATTGCCCATTGGGAACAGGACGGTACGAATATCTTTTGGTTGTCGATTCGAGGACGGGAGGATCAGCACAAGCATCATTATTTGTAGATGTCAATCCGGTTTATGAACCTACGCCCACCATATTACCAACTATGGCGACACCTCTTGTGATAAACTATTTTGATGTGGATAGTAATGAAATTGAAATGGATACCTGTGTGAACTTCTCTTGGTCGTTCATCGGACCGGATATTATCACAGCAGAATTATATCGGGATGGTGAAATAATTGCGAGTGGATTACCAGAAACAGGCACCTATCAAGAATGCCCTCCAGGTCCTGGAGATTATGAATATAAGTTGAAGATTGCTTCAGAGTATCAGACGCAAAAGTCTTTTCAATATATAACTGTGATACCTCCTCTTATGGAAGATACTGAAGACCTAGTAGAAACAGAGACTGTAGATGAATAATCATATCGGAAAGGAGAATGATCTATGCAACTAGCAATCTTATTAGTAATCGCTATTGTAATTGGATACTGGTTTGCAAAAAGAAATAAGTAAAGATGGAATAGTCACACTTTGTGAGTAAGTTGAAATAAATAATATGAAAGGAGTAGTGATAAAGCAATGAATACCAAACAATCTAAGATTAAGAAAATGTCTAAGCCAGCGTTGAAGGTGAAATCTGGCGTAGTCGCTGGAGCTAGCTTAGAAGCTTGTATGAAGAATTTAAATTATTGGAAAAACGCATATACTCAACGTTGCGGATTATTTCAGTAATAAAAGTAGTTCTTCAGTTATTTGGAATGATAAGAAAACAAAATTTACGGAAAGGAGATTATATCCATGAAAATTAAGACCGATCTAAAAGCAGGTATGAACTTTGCTGAATGCGATGCACAAAGAAATTACTGGAAGAATCTTGTTCAATCTGGTAAGTGCATCTATAACCCGTATCCACCGAACCCTAATCCACCAAATCCCAATCCACCTTATCCCCCACCGAATCC
This sequence comes from uncultured Anaerolineaceae bacterium, assembly GCA_964547225.1. GTDB lineage: Bacteria > Chloroflexota > Anaerolineae > Anaerolineales > UBA4823 > CAZJMV01. The sequence goes on from CAZJMV010000130.1 coordinate 8,744, forward strand.
ATCGGGTGGTGGTTATGTGAACGGTGTTTGGTATGCAGATCGCAGCGGTTGGTGCTAAGACTAACTGGACTCTACGATGAAAGTAAAAACAGATCTGAAATCCGGTAATTATATACAAGATGTTGGGAACTATGCCAAAGATGTCGGAAATCAATTTATGAATTTCTTTGGCGCAGCAAACCAACAAGCAGAATTGTTGACAAGTTCCGTGAGCAACTCAGTAAGTGATCTATTTACCTCACTGAAGAACGGATTATCAATCCGATAGGTTGCTTAAGTTGAGTGAAGGATAATCAAATGAAAATACGTACAAATATTAGAGTTGGTGCGACATGGTATGTCGTTAAACCAGGAGATAATCTTAGTTATATCGCCTTGCATTTCTATGGTACTGAGAGTGCAGAAGCAGTGAACAAGATTTACAATGCTAACAAGAAAACGATTGGCCCAGATCCTAATTATATATATCCAGGAGAAAGGCTATTTATTCCAGATTGGTAAAATGATGCTCTTTTGATTGGGTAATCAGGATGAAGTACTATTCTGTATCCTAAAGAAACCTAAAATAGGACTTGTCTAACTAAGGAATATAAATAACCTAATTATTAATAATTTGAATGAAAGGATGATAATGTCATGAAAATTCGTTCAGGCGTGAAATCAGGCGCAGCATGCTATACAGTTCAATCAGGTGATAATCTAAGTTTTATTGCTCGCCGCTTCTATGGCACCGAAGGCGCAGACGCTGTAAATAAGATTTATTATTCTAATCTTCAGACGATCGGACCAAATCCTAATCTTATCCGACCTGGAGAGAAACTATATATCCCTGACTAATTGAAAGTGCAATTTCTGAGCAGCCACTTAGATTCTGATCTAAGTGGCTTTTTTCTTGTGTGGCTGATTTTAAAACAATATTCCATGAATCCAATTGATCTTGGGAACACTAATAAACAAACATAAATCAATTCAGCAGATTGCTTCTAAAGAAATTTAGGATCATTTCCTGATAGCTGCTGCCGTTTATTACATTGAAGCCACCATGAATATTCATTATTAGTATTTATCACCGTAAGCATAGAAGGTTGGTACAAAGAGTACTCTACTTCCATTTTTCCAAGAATTTATATCAAGCTGCTTGATCTTAAGGAATTCAGATTCAGTCATTAGATAACCCATATCAACCTCAAGCATCTTCCACTCTGCCTCAATATTTTCTTGTGATATTTCTGTATTCCATTGGCTTCCTAAAATTCCGCCTTTGATATTTTTTAGTCCAACTTGCTTGAAAAGCATTCGTAATTGACGACCAATCCGAGTTTGGGCGCCTTTTTTTTGAAGTCCAATTTCTTGTAACTCTCCTAGCTCTGTTAATGCTCCTGGGTAATCAATACGCCCTCCGTAATCTGGTTCAGCAAACGCGATAATATTACCCCCATATTTTGTGACACGTTTCATTTCCTCGAGTGCATGGATTGGATTAGGGATCCAAAGGAAAAAGAAATGTGAAAAAGTTATATCGAAGTAATTATTTTCGTATGGTAAAGAAAATGCATTTCCTTGGGTAAGAGCTAAGGAAGCATTATTCGCATGCGCGAATTCAAGGTGGGCTCTAGATATATCTAGCCCATGGTATTTAATATTATTTGAATTGTATTTCCGAAAAAATTCTTGTAGAATTGCTCCAGTTCCGCACCCAACTTCTAGTATTTGTTTTGCTTTTGTAATTTCAATATCAGTCAGGATATATTGGCGGATACTACTTGTCCAATAAGCTTGTCGAATGAATTGTTCATGCCAATCGATTGATGAAAGTTCAAGTTGGCTTCTCTTCTTTTTCACTGTAGTTATGTTTTTTGATTCATTGACTTATGATCAAGAACTTGAGATAAAGCTTCCCATTTCATAGGAACCGAGAGCTTTCAAGAGTTCATCTTTTTTGATAATGATCGCAGTACCAATCACACCAGAGCCAATCGAGATCTCATCTTGATTATGGATGTTTTCATCCACAATGATACGGATTGATTTCTTTAATCCAAACGGTGTGACTGATCCAATTCGGAAACCGGTCTGTTCAAGTACCTGTTCTTTGTTTGCCATTGTGATTTGAGAAGTGTTCAAATACTTTCGTAAGGATGACCAAGAGATTTGATTTGTACCAGGCGCAAGAACCATCACAAATTCTTCTTTAGGTAATCGAAAAAGTATACTGCGAACAATTTGATCTGTGGATTGATTTCGTTCAAGCGCAGCTTGTTCAAAGGATAGAATGGGTTCTTTATGGACAAAAAGTTGATACGGAATCCTTTTGGCTTCTAATTCTTCTGTGGCTAATGTGGTTTTTAGGGTTTGATCAGACATCTTTATTCTGAATCCGTTTTATCATTGGTACAATATCTTTTTTGGTAGATTCTTCGTCAATAGGTTGATCTACCTTATCGAAAAGAATCCATTCTTCAGAATACTCAATACTCGTTTCAGGTTCAAGCTCGACTAATGCACCTAATGTCTCTACTTCAAGCATTTTTGAATTTGTAAACAATTCAATATTACTATTAAAATCAGGATGGAGGTAATCAATTTCAGGTTCAAAAGTTTTGACAAAAAGATGACCGGAATTAGCATAAGCTACCCAGCCGTCTAAAGAAAAGATGCCAACTTTTTGTGGGGTTGAAATATCTGTACGTTGTTCTAACATGATTAATTCATGTCCCCATGTCCAACGAGAATCAGACATATTTGTATAAGCCCAAAAAGAGATACTATTGACGGGAAGAAGCGCCTTAGGATGAGCTTTTCGCTCTGGTAAAGGAGCTATTGCGACACCACCTGGAGCCATTACGGAAAGCGCCCACGGAGCTAATTCTAATGACCACAATGAATGATTATAGATACGATGAACTACCGTCACTTTGCTTGAATTATCATCTATAGTGATGTCGATTTCCTTTTGGATTTTACTATCAGGTTCTATTTGTTGCGTGAGGCGTATGAAATTGGAATGTTTCTCGAAAAGTACTTCTTCATTGTCTGGATAGTAAGTACGGATTGGATGTTCTGGCGCATACCAAAAGCGATGTCCACCATAGCTATGCCATTGATCGCCGCCTTTTTTTCCTAATGTTTCTTCAAATTCAACAAATTCATTACGTTCACCACTGAAACCGTAATAGATAATCCGTGGTCCTATCTCTGTTGTTGCAATGATATCCACGATCTGATTCGAAATTTTGACACAATTTTTCCAACCATGGTAAGAATAAGGGAATTCAATTTTCATACTATCTCCACTATTAATTCATCAAGTGATCTCTTAGGCACATAATGAATGTTTTTTTCGTCACGCCAATATTTGATATCCCTGGAATGATCCACTGGAGTAATCATGACTTCTTCATTGGGAATTCCCAAAGCTAATACCAATAATATTTCAAATTGGCTTGGAATAGATAAATCTGAGGCTAAATTTTTTTTATTGATTGAAGCAATGATACAACCACCAAGTTCTTTTTCAACTGCTCCAAGCATTATGGTCTGAGCAGCGATGCCCGGATCAACGCCAAAATCTTTGCGTATTGTTGTGTCTCCGAGGATAACGATATAAGCGGATGGTCGTTCACCATATTCAGGACCAACCCAATTTGGGAGATATCCCGCCCAACTCAAATGTTTGAAGACAAGCGCGGTCTTTTCTGGTGTATTTATCAGGATATATTTTAGTGGTTGCATATTAGCACCCGTTGGGCATAAGCGCGCCAATGAGATCAGTTCTCGAAGTATCTCAATTTCAATCTGTATGTCTTGTTTAAATCGACGTCGGCTTCGATTTTTCTCGACAAGATCGAATAATGTCATCTTAGCTTCTCCTTGATTATTTAATTACTGCGGTTTGTGAATTATGCCAAATCGATTTCCAGTCGTCAGTTAATAAATTGCCTAAGACAGCTTTTGATCCCTGCATAGCCCTTACATCACCATCAGGTTCAATATATAACCATGCACGTCCAGCGCCTTCAGGAACAACTTCTAAGTTCTGCATTTCTAATGCAATAGGATGTTGGACGGAGTAGGGCACAGGTAGATTCCAGACAAGATTTAGTCCAAATTCTGCTATTTGATTACGAGCGCTTTCAAGTTCAGATTTAAATGTTGGATCCGAGGCGCTGACCGATATCTCATGGACACCCAAATCAACCAACTTGTGAATGATTTCTGAAATTCTTTCCTGATTTAGTTCTGTGATTGTTAAATGAATAGCAATGAATACGTCTTCAACGATTGACTCCTCTACAGCTTCCCAGGCTTTCTCACTTTCTGTATTTAAGATGATCATGACATGGTCAAGTCCTGTATTGAGTAATTCTTCTCGGTACAGGTCGTCAGAAAACCGAATTCCATCGGTGAGTATTCCAGTAACCATGCCAACTGTTTCAGCATATGCCAATAATTCTGGTAGATCATCTCGCAGTGTTGGTTCACCTCCGGTAAATACGATATGTGGAATACCAGCTTTCCAGGCTTTATCCATGATTTGTATCCATTCTTGGGTGGATAATTCGCGTTCAACTTCCTCGATGGGCGCCACTTCGTCAAGTGTTTCTTGCATTACTCGGTAGGTTAATGCACAATCTAAACGATAGGGAGCTGTAATTTGTCCGGAAAATGGGATTTTCCGATCAAAATCGAGAAATGTGACTGGGTCGAGATCGGGTGTATCAATCAAGGTTTGAATTCGAGAAGTTAATTGTTGATAATCTGCTTTAGCTTGTTTAAAGTCAACCCGGTAACGAGTTGACATTTTTCGCGCTACTTCATCAACAGGTGTTGATTGAATTAAATAATAGGCGTACTCAGCAGCTGTTTGGTTAAGATGTAAAATTGTACTAGCATTAATGATCAAGACTGCATCCCCATTGTCTTCAATACGTAAGTGCAAGCGATAATTTCGGGGATCATCTTGTGGAGATATATAGGAATAAATGCCTGCGGGAATTTTCTGGGTCGGTTTAAATATACGTTGCAGTGAATCCAATATCGCTGTCATCATTTGCCTCCAATTCTTTCAGGTAAGGTGAAAGATAAATCAAAATTTACTTGTCTAAGCATTTCATCAAAATTATCTATTAATAATGGGCAACCTCCACCGCATTCTGGTAGTAAAGCACAATCATAGCATTTGTCCTGAATGAAGTGGCGTTCCCGTAATGCTACTGCCACTTTGTGGTTCCAAATTGAATCCCAACTTTCTTCCAAGAAATTCCCGAGCGAATGATAAAATGATTGACATGGAAGAACTTCACCATTAGGTTCGATGCACATATTATAGAGCGCAGCGGTACATCCTTTTATTCCAAGATCTAGTTCCATGGGGTCAAAATTGCAATATTGTGTAGGTGTGTACCAAATCAATCTTTGATTGTTCTGATTCGTCTTATCTTTAGCGATTTTAAGTAATGGTTTTAATTCCTTTTCAGACAATCCCGTTCCAACTTCTTTGCCTTTTCCAGCATAGATTAACGCATTGAGTCCAACGGTTGGCACCCTAATTTCAGATAAGAAATCTAAGGTTTTATCCAAGTAAGGACTATTATCCTTAAGCATGGTTGTATTTGTCATTACATAAAGTGAACTATCTACAGCATTCTTAATTCCAGCAACAGTTTGTTTCCAGGCATTACTATTCGAAACCATATTGTTATGGATAATAGGATCATGTGATTCAAGGGTTATCTGGACATGATCTAAACCCGCACTGACGAGTTCTTTAACGAATCCATTGTCAGACAACCTGCGACCATTCGTATTTAATCCGGTAATTTGTCCTTTGTCCTCAGCATATTGGATCAATTCCAATAGGTCTGACCGTAATGTAGGCTCCCCACCAGTGAAGATGATATGAGGTATCCCGAGTTCCCATAATTGATCGAGAATGTTCTTCCAATGGTTTGTATCCATTTCAGGATAATCCCTCGGTCTGGCATTATAACAATGAGCACAGTCGTTGTTACAACGATAAGTAAGCGCTAAATCCATGCGATATGGAGCGGACGGACGAATGCTGAAAGGCGCTTCAATCTCGAGATCCATGTCGTGAATTGGACATGGTCCATTTGGTTGAATCAAATCCTCGAGATTCTTTTGGAATCCTGCGTAATCTTTTTTTGCCTGTGATTTTGAAATCCTAAATCGATCTGTTAAGCTTGTGAGCACACTTGTTGTTGAAAATTCTTCCAAGGATAGTCGTGCCATGATTGCTGCTGTTTGATTGAGATGCATGACTTGATTTGCATTTACCAGTAGAAAACCACTGCCATCTGGGTCAACTCGTAAGTGAACTCGAGTGCGCTCGTCATTGGCTTCAAAGAGATAATGATATAAACCTGGGGAATTAATCTCAGACAAGATAGATCTTAATCTCTTTCTTTCTTCCGACTTTTTCTTCAGGGATTGATGGAAATTATTAATGGTAGGGATTTTCATACTTTCCTTTTCTTTAGTATGATCAAATTTTATCTGCCTCCACCAGCGCAGGCACATGCACAGCCAGCACAAGCACACGCGCAAGCACAACCGCTACTACCGCCACCGAACGAGCTACCACTGCTTTTAGAAACGGGGATCGGGTTTGTTGTCCTAGTAATGCCATTCGTAAAGTCAGTAATATTGCCAATCACACTGGAAGAGAAGTTTTGTACGCCATTCACCATACCGGCTGCAAAAGTTGCCCCAGGTAAAGTTGGTAATGATACGCCACCACCAGCACTTCTCCCTGCCCCTCCTGACAAGGTTGCGGGAGTCCCTGAGGTTGAAGGACGATAAGAGGGTGAGTAACGATGCCACCATATGGGTACAAAAACCGGCCCTTCTCGAAAGACATCCTGTGTTCGGCGATCATAATCACGATCCAGCATCGTCCATTCTAAGACTTCGTCGAATTTTTCACTCTTGACTTCAGGTGTTCCTGCATTCTCAACTTGAGCCCAGGCACGTTTTGTAATGTCCTTATAATAATCGAGAGTCTCTTTACGACTGAAACCTTTCATTTTCTTCGCGACTGAGTTCACAAGCGCGATCATCATATCCTGCAGCGCTTTTCTTCTAGAGCGTTTATTCTCCATCCCAAATGCTTCTAAGAAATCTTTCTCATAGCTTCTGAGAGATTCCGGTAATGGGGATTCAATTTTCAGTTCTAGTGGATCACTCTTAACGACAGAAGCCGCGTTTTTCTTAATCACACTAAATAATATCATGGTCATGATTTTATCCATTGGTTGTTCTAGAAGAAGAGCTGCCTCAACTGCGGTTAGTCCACGTTTGATACCATGTCCTTCAATGGATACTTTTGGAGGGAGATATTGGAGTTTACGTTTGCGTGAGCTGTAAACTGATAAACCTGTGAATAATGCAAAAAAACCAACAAATCCGCTACAGAATAAACATGAGATCACTGAATCAGGATCAATTCCAAGTTGCTCCCAGAATCCAGGGGTGACGATTGCCGATGAAGGGACATATTGTTTTGGAAAAGAAGCACCAAATAGATATTGTCGTGAAGCACTGATATTTGGATTCGTCCAAGAATAGAAGATTCGATTTTGTTCGTCAATCCCAGTTTGAGGAGTATCTGGAAATCCGTCAGGTGCTGAATGCCATTTAGGTTCTTCAGGTTGTACACCTGGTGGAAGGTGGAATGTCACGGTAAGGTTGGTATCCCCTAGGAGATATTGAGAGCCAAACCAGGTGGGAGAGAAGACAGCACTGGCATATGCTTTATCTTCATCATCAGGATAGAGTATCTTTTCCACTGTTGGAATGAAAACACGTACTTGTCCAGCCTGACCAGGTTGAATAGCATCTGTACCTAAGTAAATCGCAAAGCCATCTCCCGAGCCTTCATAATCTCCTCTAGAAATATCTTCTACCGGTTTGTTATCGATTGTCGCTTCAATATTACTTGTGCTGAAGGAACTATTGGGCATCCCAATATCTACATATTCGATTGGCGACGCAGACAAATCATTACGGAAGAGAAATAGATATTCAATTGAAGCAGTACCATCCTCGTTGAAATAGACATGTATATCCATCTGATCCAGACTAAACAAGTATGTCTGGGCTAAAACATTACTGGGCAAGAAAAGAAGAAATGATAAAAGAAAGAATAAAGTTATTCTCGAGAAAATTTTCATTGGTTTGCTCCTTGTTCTTTTCAATAAATTACCATTTTGGTTCTTCAGTAAGCTGATAAGTGGTGTTGCAATATGGACAACTGACAACTGGGGCGCCTGCAACCATTTTAATATTATCCGTTGTTAATGATCCACCACATGACTTACACTTGAAGGTTTCTAGATTGACATCACCCGATAGATCAACTTTGTAAGTGACATTATTCGGGCTGCCATCAGCGGTTTCGGACTTTTTCCGACCAGCTAACCAAATGATCCCGAAGCCGATTAACACGCTTATCAACCCTACTGGTATCCATCCTAGTGATCCATCTGGGCTAAACGCTCCCCAAATAAATAATACACCAAAGAAAATTAAGATCGCAGCCACGATATAGGCAATAATCTTTCCTGCATTCATATTTGCCTCACTTTCCGTTTATCAGAACAATCTAAAAAAAGTTTGTGTATTATAAGTGTACCTCAGTTCCGAATGGATACAACTGATATTCTTCCTTAATTTGTCATTTTGGTTGATGGTAGTTTTTCTTCAATCCTTTTGACCCATTTATGAAAAGAATAAGTGAATAAGATTCAAAGTTTCATAAAGTCTAAATATTATCTACATAAGTTCTGCACATTCTTATCATAAAATAAGTCAGACATATGTTATGGATAGCTTAGGAGCAGACAATGAAAAATAAGAGAATCGTGTGGATCATCATAGTATTGGTATTGATAGCCATTGTTGGTGGAGGCTATTATTATTCAGACCTTAATCAGAGAGGGGTAACTGACGCAGAAGAGCCGGAAATGCAAACATCGGTAGCCAATCGAGGTGATATTGTTATCTACGCCAGTGGAACAGGACAAGTTGTCCCAGTTTATGAAATTGGACTTGGATTTGATCAAGGTGGTACGTTGATCGAATTGAACACAGAGGAAGGACAACTAGTTACCAAAGATGAACTTCTAGCTCGATTACAAACGGAGAAAACGGAGCAGGAAATCGCTGCCTCGATTTCTTCAGCTGAATTAGTTGTTACTAAAGCAGAAAATGCGTTAGAGGAGCTTTACAGCGCTGCAGAAGAAGCCAAAACACAGGCACTATCGGAAATTGATACCTATACTCAGGAAGTAAGAGACGCAAATTACACTCTCTATAATTACACCATCCCTATTTCGATTGCGGATTTGAATGCGGAAGAAGCGGTAAGTCAAACAGGACTAGCATTAGACGAGGCTATTCAAGCTTTTGAGCCATATCGTTATTTTTCAGAATATGATGAAACCCGGGAAGAATTATTAGAAGACGTAAATGAAGCACAAGCTTTATATAATTCAGCTGTGACCCGACAGAATTATGAGTATAAACTTGAAATCGCAAAAGCAAATTTATCAAAAGCACAAAAAAATTATGAGACCTATAAAGATGGTCCTGATAAGAAGGATTTGCATGAAGCAGAAGGTGAGCTAGAGAATGCACAAGCTAACTTAAAAATAGCGCAAGAAGAAAAATCGATCCTTGAATTATTGTCAAAAATTGATGGGACGGTTCTTTCCGTAGATGTGGTTGTTGGTGCTACGATCAATGGAGGCGATACGATCATTACTATAGCAGATCTTAGTCAACCCACATTGGAAGTTTATGTTGATGAAACAGATTTAGATAGTGTTGCTGTCGGCTATCAAGCAGAGATAGTTTTTGATGCCTTACCCGATCAAACCTTTTATGGTGAAGTGATTTTGGTAAGCCCTGGGTTAGTGGAAGTCTCGAATGTTAAAGCAGTCCGGGCAGTTGTTAGAATAAATGAAGAGAGTTTGTCTCCTGGGATGACCTTACCTTCTGGTTTGAATGCCGCAGTCGATATCATTGCTGCTAGATCCGAGCGGACAGTTCTCATCCCAGTGGAAGCGCTTCGCGAATTGGGTGATAATATGTTTGGTGTATTTGTTGTTGAAGAAGATGGGACACCAAAACTACGACCGGTTGAAGTTGGGTTGATGGACGTTACCTTTGTAGAAATCATTTCAGGTATTGAAGTTGGGGAAACGGTTTCGACGGGGATTGTGTCAACAAAGTGAGGTTTCTTATGACTGATACTGAAAAAATAATTCAAATCGAAAAACTCGTCAAGATTTATGGAAAAGGTGATATTCAAGTTCTAGCATTGAACAAGGTTGATTTGGAAATCAAACACAATGAATTTGTCGCTATTATGGGACCTTCAGGCTCAGGCAAAAGCACATTGATGAATATTCTTGGCTGCCTGGATCGACCGACTGAAGGGAAGTATTTCTTAGCTGGTGAAGATGTTAGCCAGAAGGAAAAGGCAGAATTAGCTCACATTCGCAATAAACAGATTGGTTTCGTATTCCAGGCATACAATTTATTAGCTCATACAACCGCTTTGGAAAATGTGATCCTACCTATGCTTTATAGTCAGGATGGTATTGTAGAAAAAGAACAAAAAGAACGTGCAATGCAATCGTTAGAGGCAGTTGGATTAGCCGAACGTATTTATCATAAACCCAATGAACTGTCTGGTGGTCAAATACAACGTGTTGCGATTGCTAGAGCATTGATCAACGATCCAGTTATGATTCTTGCCGATGAACCGACTGGTAACCTGGACACAAAATCAGGCGAGGAGATCATATCTCTTTTGTTGGATTTGCATGCCAAAGGGAGCACGATTGTCATGGTCACGCATGAAGATGATATTGCTGCACATGCCCAAAGGGTCATTCGTTTTAGGGATGGTCAAATAGAGAAAGATTATCTGAATGGTCATCATAAAAAGGATGAGCTTTCTACGGAGACTGAAAATGACCTTTTATAAAGTGATTCAAATTGCTTGGATGGGAATTAATCGCAATAAAATGCGCTCCATATTAACTATGTTGGGCGTGATTATTGGTGTGGCAGCTGTAATCATCATGATTTCTGTGAGTAATGGTACTGAAGAAGCGATTGCGTCTCAGATAGAAGGGTTAGGAACGAATTTGATTTTTGTTCAATCGAGTTTTCAAAGAGGTGGGTTTGGTCCTGGGAGAGAACCTGGAGGTGATCAAGGTGGGTTGAAATATGATGATGCGGAGGCGATTGCTGATAACGTTGATGGTGTTGCAGGTGTTGTTGTAGAACAGTCGACTGGAGATACAGTAAAAGCAGGAAATATTACAATCGATGAGGTAACGATTTTAGGTACGACGACTGATTTCCCTTCTGTTCGGGATATGGAAATCGCAAATGGTCGTTTCTACAAAAATGCTGAAGTTGAACGCTCGACAAAAGTAGCTGTATTGGGGTTTAGTTTAGCGGAAGAACTTTTTGGATCATCGAATCCAGTTGGGGAAAACATCACTGCTGGAAACGTAAAACTGACCGTGATCGGTGTATTTGAGGAACGAGGATTAGTTGGAGAGATCGATTATGATATGAGACTTTATATTCCAATTACTGTGGTGTTTGATAAATTTATCCCTTCACAGTTTTCCAGGATTATGGGGGATTCAGTACGCATGATTTATGTGGAACTCAAAGATGGTGTAAAAATGGATGATGTCATTTTACAAATCGAGTTATTACTAACAAGACGACATGATGTTAGTTTAGAAGAACCTGATTTCTCGATCACTACTCAGCAAGATATTATTGAAACACAAGAATCAACGACAGCGGCTTTTCGTAGTCTTTTAGGATGGGTGGCAGCGGTCTCATTACTGGTTGGTGGTATTGGAATTATGAATATTATGATGGTCAGTGTTACGGAAAGGACTCGTGAAATCGGAATACGTCAATCTGTGGGAGCTACGCCAAGCGATATCCGCATGCAGTTTCTAACTGAAGCTTTAATGTTAAGTTTGTTTGGTGGGATTATTGGAGTCGGGGCTGGAGTAGCAGGTTCTTGGTTGTTCGGAAAAATGGGAGATATGCCAACCGTTGTCTCTCTATCATCGATATTGATTGCTTTTGGATCGTCCGCAGCTGTTGGTATTTTCTTTGGGTATTATCCGGCAAATAATGCAGCAAAATTAGATCCAATTGAAGCGCTCAGGTATGAATAATTAAAATCTATTATGAATAAACTTCATTGAAAGGAAATATGAAATGAAAAAGAAAACAGCGATTCTATTATTATTAACTTCTCTACTTTTTTTGATTGGATGTAATTCGTCTGATCTAATTTCACTTGGAGACCAAAATACTTCTGATAGTACTCAAAGTAAATCTACAAATAATGGTGACACGATTTCCGACTTATCCACTGATTATGAAAACGCATTACCAGAGATAAGTCAGTTAGCTCTTGGGACATTTAAGCTCGAAACAAGCGGTTATCCATTATCAGATGATCAGGTTTCTGATTTAGCCTTTTTGTGGAAAGCGATGATCAATTTATATACAAGTGAGACAGTTGCTTCAGATGAAATTCAAGCTGTCACTGAGCAGGTCGAGGAAGGCTATACAAGTGAGCAAATAAAATCAATCGCAGAAATGAAGCTTACTATTGAAGATATGGGACTTATCACTAAAGAATTAGGCTTATCATTTGGAGGTAGAGGAGGTTTTGAAGGGGATTTGTCTCCAGAGATGCAAGCTACTGTTCAAGCTGCTAGAGATAGTGGTCAACGCCCAGCAGATCTAGGTATCGAAGGGTTGTTGGGACCAGGAGGTGGTTTGGGAGGTGGTCCTGGTGAAGGAATGCCAGGTTCAGGGATGGGCTCTGGTGGTGGAGACCCCTCAACGCTAGAGGGCAGTACCTCTGCTACGAGAGTTCAAGTCAATATTGGTCTATTAAATGCTCTCGTGGAATATTTAGAAAATCTCAAGTAAGATAGTTTTTCGGAGGTGGATGGATCCTTGATGAGTTCAAATCTTATCTCGATCTATTCCACCTTATATATTAATGTTGTTATGTGAAGAAAATCCATCTTTTCTTATGGCTGATAAACAGATTTTATTAGTTGATGACGATAAAGAAGTAGCTCGCTTGATGCGTAGCTACCTGGAAAAAGCAGGTTATAAAGTGATCGTTGCTTATAACGGGGGTACAGCGATGCATCTAATTCGTCGAGAACGCCCTGATCTACTTCTCTTAGATTTGATGCTACCGGATATTGACGGTTGGGATATTACACGCACGGTTAGAGAAGATCCGCATTTAGCAGATATCCCAATCATTATGTTAACATCACGGATATCAGATACTGATAAAATAATTGGCTTGGATTTAGGAGCAGATGATTATGTTACGAAACCCTTTAATCCACGTGAAGTGGTGTCACGTGTTCGGGCTAGGTTGAGAATTCAAGGAAATCAGAAGGGTAAATCCTCACAGAAAATCCATCGCTTCAGAGAGATTGAGTTAGATGAAAATTCCCGTAGAGTATATATTGACAAGAAAGAGATCTATTTGACGGTTACTGAATTTGAAATTCTAAAAGCTCTCATGGAACAATCAGGTTATGTATTGACACGCAGTGATCTCATTCGTAAATCTTTAGGAAGTGATTTCCTCGGAATTGAACGAACTTTGGATAGTCATGTCAGAAATCTAAGGAAGAAAATCGAACCAGATCCCAAAAACCCAACATATATTCAAACGATTTATGGCGTTAGATATAAGTTGAAAGAAAGTGATATTCAATGAACCGACTTTTCGTATGGCTAGTCTTGGTGATTGTCTTGATTGTTATCATAGTAGCTTTTTTTTCCATTGCTACAAATTGGATGAATAAAAAGGGATTATTTAAAGAGTTCGGAGAAAAGAATGAGATGAATCATCCCCCTTCTAATTTAACACAGGAACAATGGGAACTAGAAAAAGGAGAAGAACAGAGAAAGAAATTATTAGCTGATGTAACTCACGAACTCAATCATCCCATCCATATTTTTCAGGGAAATCTTCAGGCGATCTTGGATGGTGTTTATGATCTTGATTTTGGAGAGATTGCTCGCTTATTCAGTCAAACAAAACATCTGCAAAAGTTGGTCGATGATCTACACGAGTTAGCTTTGGCAGAGGCTCAAGAATTAGATTTGA
>CAZJMV010000131.1:0-4671 GCA_964547225.1 uncultured Anaerolineaceae bacterium
ACTGCCTGCTCCAATCTGGCGCGCACTTCAGGACGTTCACCATAGCGCACCGCTTCTAAAAGCAGCGACCGCAGACTTCTCTCTCGGAACAATTTGCCCATTACATCGAAAACGCTGTCGCCCAGGGTGAGGCGCTGTCGTTCAATTTTCCGCAGCAAACGCGCATACACATCCCCTTCGCGTGTTTCGTCCGCCACCAAGTTCCACAAATGACAGACTTCGGTTTGCCCTATGCGGTGAATGCGTCCGAAGCGCTGTTCAAGTCGGTTGGGGTTCCAGGGTAGGTCGTAGTTCACCATCAGGTGGGCGCGCTGCAAATTGATCCCCTCGCCCGCCGCATCAGTGGCGACCAATACGAGCACATCCTTATCCTGCACAAAGGCGCTCTGCACCTGCCGGCGAACATCGCGCGGCAAACCGCCATGAATAGACACGACCGCGTTTGGTTTCCCCAATAGGCTGCTGATTTTATCCTTTAGATATTCCAGCGTGTCGCGATGTTCGGTAAAGATGACCAGTTTGCGGCGTTGGTGATTGGGATCGAACATTTCGCCTTGTTCTTGTAAGATTCGTGATAGTTCCAACCATTTTCGATCATGACCGCTATGGCGTACCTGATCGGCTAATTTAACCAAATCGTTGAGTATAAAAATCTCCGCTTCCAGTTCCGTGATGGTTTGGGAAGCGGTGGCGAGGTCGAGGACTTTCTCACTCGTCTCGGTGAACTCTCCTTCAGGAGCATCTTCAAGGTCTTCGATTGCTTCATCATCCCAGGTTGGCAGGTCTTCCAGGATGTCAAGCTGCACCTTGACACCCCGTTTCATGGTGCGTGCTTCGTTCAATCGGCTCTCCAATCGTTCTTTCCGCCTTCGCAGAGATTGATAGATCGCCTCCGGGCTGGATGCTAGTCGGCGCTGCAGGATGGTCAATGCAAAGCCAACCGTTCCTCTGCGATCGCTTTCCAATCGCTCAGCGCGGTTAAACTCCTCGCGCACATAACTGGTAACGGCAGCATACAAGGCTGCTTCCAGATCAGATAATTGAAAAGTCGCCGTATAGGCGCGTCTTTCCGGGAAGAGCGGCTTGCCATCAAACTTCAGCAGGCTTTCTTTCACCATCCGGCGCATCAAATCGGAGACTTCTGTGTTGTGCACGCCCTCCCGATAGCGACCTTCAAATCGGTCTGCATCCAGCAAACCCATGAAAAGCTGGAAGTCTTCTTCTTTGCCGTTATGGGGTGTGGCTGTTAGCAGCAGTAAATGACGCGTTCTGCCGCTCAGCAATCGCCCAAGCTGATAGCGTTTTGTATACTTGACCTCGCTGCCCCAAACCGAAGCCGACATTTTATGGGCTTCGTCCACCACAACCAAGTCCCAATCGGTCTGCATCAGCTTCTCCTGCAGGTCTTCATCGCGGCTGAACTTATCCAACCTGCCGATTACCAGAGACATCTCCTGCAGTGCATTGCCGGTGCGCGCCGCGCTAATGCGGTCGTTGGTCAAGATCTCAAAAGGCAGTTGAAAGCGCTGATAGAGCTCGTCCTGCCACTGCTCGACCAGGTTGCCAGGGGCGATGATCAGACAGCGCTCCAGATCGCTGCGCAGCATCAACTCTTTGATGAATAAACCGGTCATGATCGTCTTGCCCGCACCCGGGTCATCTGCCAGCAGGAATCGCAGCGGTTGGCGCGGCAACATCTCTTCGTAAACAGCGGAAATCTGATGCGGCAGCGGTTCAACCAAAGAAAGATGCACCGCCATCCAGGGATCGAATAAGTACGCCATACGGATACGGTACGCTTCGGATGCCAACTTGAATAGACTGCCATCGCTATCAAATGCCCATGGTTCACCAGCTTCGATGATCTCCAATTCCGGCTCACGATCGCGGTAGAGTAGTTCCGACTGAGGCTGTCCATTAGCATCTCGATAGGTCAATTCGAGCACATCCGACCCGAACCAGTTGGTATTGATCACCGTCACCGCTCCGTTCGGGTCAATCCCTTTCAGCTTTGTATTATGTTTGATCTCTTCAAGTTTAGCCATATATTCTCGTGTTTACTGCACTTATAAAAATAAGATAATTTTTCTTCCTAAAGCTTGACAAACAACTTGAACTTCGTTATTATAGCTGTGGAGGCTTTGATGTATCCCATATATGGGACTCATCTCTGCCTTTTTTTATCCATTGATATCCATCATTCACGTTCCACTTTTGGGCGAAGATCGTCAATATAGGTAATTCCATAAACCGTCCATATTTGGTCGTCTATTCCTGAAGGTCGTTGTCAAACATATCGTAAATCAAACACTCGTTGACCAAATGATTCCATTTCTGGTCGAGTAGAACGATGCATTCGGGCAAGACATTTTTTTGATTTAAGGAGCTTCTTTCCCTTGAATTCTACATTTGTTTCACTTAATAGAGTTCCAAAGTGATCTCGCTCAGAAGCGCGGATTTCCTGGATTAACTGCCACAAGTATTTTTCCCGCAAAGCTACTCCTGCTAAAACCTCATAAGGCGCTTCTTTGTGGTCGGTTCCACTTTCGTCTAAAAATAATAGCATCGGTTGAGACCCCTTCTATGAAAATGATCTGATTTTATGGAACAATTCGTTTACCGCCCCCATATACTAGGGCAGCGGATAAAACTAACCCTATTTTAAGATAGAACCGAATAGTTGTCAAACTTGTGCGCGCTTAGCGGTTCGACTTTGGCTTCATCCTTCGCTTCCTTTTCTTTTCTGTCTTTATGTCCATAGCCTTTGTATTCTCAGCGTACTTTTTAAATCCCTCCAGCAGCATTTCATCGGTTGCCATAGATTCTAATGGGCTCAATCCAGACAAGCAGGCTTGAGCGTGAGCTGCATAGTCAGATTCATCCTGCGTAGCATTCTTTGGAAGGTTGTCTAATAGATTCTTTAAGGCTGATTTGGTTAACCGGCGCTTATTGCGGCTGATATGGATGCTTGCTAAGCCAAACCAAGCTTCTGATTTGCTCTTGTCTCTGGCGAGGATTTGCTCATATTGCTCCTCAGCTTCATTGAACAACCCTACGATACGGAAAGAATGAGCCAGACGTAAGTGGTTATCGAGATGATGAGCATCTTTTGATAATCTTTCCTGGTAGTAAGTGATCGCATCAAGCGGATGACATGCAGTACCGTCATTCAACCCAAAACTTGTGAAATGATAATAATTATGGATAAAAAGATCCCCTTTCATCATTTCAGAAGTTAAAAAAAACATCATCACTCTCGTTGAACTATACATATCCAGCTTATATTGGTTGACGGCTGAACATTGCGGACAAATCATCTCGTAGGGGATGATAATCGAGCTGTGTTTTGTTGTTTTCTTTTCGAGCTCCTCAAGCATCGTTGGGATGTGAACAAAAAGATGTTTTATGCCGCGCTTGAATTTATGCCCGCAGTTTTCACAGATGAATGTGATCATTATTTTGTCGCGTTTTTGTCTGAAGGGATAGGTTGTCATAAGTTATTCCTTATCCAAGCTAGGCAATCTCCCGGAGTCCCTATGGGGAAGGGAGCTTGTTCCAAAAGAAGCTTGTTTTCTAGAAAGTGTCTTTTATCAAGCGTCACTAAGAAATCGACTTGATTTTCCCAAGCATCTGCGATAATCTGTGTATCGCCAGTTTGAGGGACTAAAGGGTAGCACTGTGTTCTAATTTCACTCGGAGCGCTAGAAACAATTTCTACATTGCTGCGATCTAAGATCAATGCCGTCTTGAGCAACAATTGTGGCGCCTTTTTAGTTATGACATTTTGAATCTCTTTTAAAACTTGGTAACTTACCAACAACTTGACCATGCCGATTTCACCTAGCTTTAAGAGCATGCGGGCGCCATCTTTGTTAGACCACAACCCAGAAAACAAGGCGCTTGTGTCAAGGAATATCCGTTTCCTAGGTTCCATATTGTTCTCTGGCTTCTCGTAAAGCTTGCAGCATGCTTTCCAAGCTCTCGCCTTTTGCCTCCAGCGTCGTTCGTATCTCGTTTGAGAGTTGGTCTATCTCGGAGCGACGAGGGCTGAGTACAAAAACACCTCCCAGATCGAGTAAGGTCATTTGATCACCGGTTTTAATTGCGTAGATATCACGTAATTCTTTCGGAATCGTCACCAGACCACGTTGATTGACTTGCACAGAAAATGTTTCGCTCATAGTAAACATCCTTTCTGATGATCAGTGTATCAGAAGTGCAGCAGATATTCAATTCCGATTTTGCGTATCATTTTCGTTTTGTATCCAGATTCCCCAACCAAACAGCCCATGAGACGAGTTGCCATTAACGCTGACGATCCTCACGTAAGAGTTCAGTGCTGTTGGGGGCATGATCGGGAGGCGTAAAACGGCGATTGTAAAGCACTTCACCTTCACGCAGCGCAGGGCGTAAGATGGTTCCTACCAGATCTCCTTTTTGTTGAATTTCCTCAGGTGTGGTTACAAAGATATCTTTAGCGAATGGCATATCCGATAATAATTGTCTTATCCGGATTGCTGCTTGTCGTTTATCTTCAACTTTTGAGAGTACAACTAATAAATCTATATCACTCATCACTCCTGCATCGCCACGTGCCTGAGATCCAAAAAGAATTACTTGTTCGGGCGAAAAATTCGTAACAATGCGTTCAATCATAATGAGTATCCAATT
>CAZJMV010000132.1:0-46073 GCA_964547225.1 uncultured Anaerolineaceae bacterium
CCTGCTACAACAGAATATTCGATTATTAGACTACAGAGCAGCATCTGTACAAATGTTGGCTATCGCTGTTGTTGTCGCGTTAATGGATTATTCTAGCGCTTATATTCGTGAGCGATTTGTTTAATAATTAAAATATGACTTGAAAATTATTCCCTGGCTAGTAAAGTTCATTTGTATTCTTGAACGATTAATTTATATTTAAGTGAATAAACCATAGTAACGCATTATCGAATTAATTTTTTATTTATGTAGTATTCTTGTTTTTATGTGTGGTTATTGTAGATAATTATGTGGATTTACCCGTTCCCCATTGATCATCAATTCAAAATGCAAGTGGGAGCCGGTTGAATTGCCAGTGTTCCCAATCGTTCCAATTACATTGCCCTGCCAAACGCTTTGACCGCAGGTTACGTAATAGTCGTGGAGGTGCGCGTATAGGGTCTGCCACCCATTTCCGTGATTTACGACGATCACATTTCCATAACCCCAATCATTCCAACCTGCATAAACGATGACGCCACTGTCGGAGGCATAGACAGGGTCCCCCTCCTCCCCATCGATATCGATTCCTGGATGATTGGCTTCAGGAACGTAATCGTACCCAGACAAGAAATGATTATTCGCAGGCCAGATAAAGACCCCACTTCCGATAATTCCGCTGACCACTGAATCGCAAGCGCCCGCTCCCAGTACTACGGCTACGCTCGGGTCGTCTCGTGGAATGATTGGAGCGCTCCAGCTTACAAATGCTCGTCTTCCTCCCGGAATGACTAGCCAAGTACCCGCGTCAATATTTGGATTTGACCAGTCTCCAATCGTGGTAGGATCGAGTTGATTGCCTGGAAAATTGATGATATCCTCGGGATTGACGCTGAAGAAGTTTGCGACACCATTTAATCCATCTCCTTCAGACCAGCGATGATAAGTCCCGTCGACGGGTAGGATATTAATTTCTTGTCCGGGTCGTAGGTTGTGTGGATTATCACCGAGCACATATTGATTTCCCCATAGCAGAGTCTCTGGTTTAATGCCAAATTTATCTGAAATACCAAATAATGTATCACCAACTTTCACGGTATAAGTAATTACTCCCTCGCGACCTCTGGATGGCACATCAGTGTGAAGCTCAGCTTTTCTTGTCAAACCTAGTGAATCTTGTGAGATTTCGAGAGGGGAAAGGTCAGGAGAAGGTATGGTTGGTGTACTTGTGACTAAATTCGCCGCGG
The DNA here is from genome assembly GCA_964547225.1 of uncultured Anaerolineaceae bacterium. Lineage (GTDB taxonomy): Bacteria > Chloroflexota > Anaerolineae > Anaerolineales > UBA4823 > CAZJMV01. The sequence goes on from CAZJMV010000132.1 coordinate 1,227, forward strand.
CTGCGTAATTATCAGTCGACGTGGTAATTTGTGTTGTTGAATAAAAAATTTTTAATAACCAAGCAACAGATAATACTACAGCAACGAAAACTAAGTTTTTCCCTATCTTTGCTGCAGTCTCTGTAAAAGGTAATTGTTTGAGGATCTCCCGCCTTGCTTGATAATAATCCCTGAAATTGTTTCCAAGACGGGTTTTCAATCGTTTTCTAATTTGATTTAGAAGTGGCATAGTTCAATACTCTGGATAGATCTTATCATTGCCAATTCAGATCGTCAAATTAAGGAGTACTTAAGCTTGCGGAGGCATTTTGGGCTGCATTTAATGGTTCGGTTTGTTGTTTTAAGACTTGTACTGTAGCTTGTTGTAAAATCTCACCAAGGCTGGTAATGATATCAGGAGATGGAATCAACCTGGCATTAGATGCGATCTGGTTTGTGATAATCTTAATCTCATCTTCTTCCCAGTCTCTAATTGCACTTGGTCTAGGGGGGACAAAACCAGTTTCTTGGTTCCAAATGGTTAAAAAATCTTTTTCTGTCAGAAACTCAGCGAGTTCTAAGCTCAAGGAAAGATGGGTTTCTTGTTGATTGGGAAATGCCCAAGACCAACCAGTAGCATATGTAAATGGTTCACCAGAGGATGTCGGTATAGGAGCAAAAGAAATATTTCCGTCTTCTGAGTTTAAAATCCTAGATATCCAAGAAACCACCATATCGGCTCGATTTTCTTCAAAAGCGGTCCAAATTTGTTCATCATCCTGGTATTGAGTTAACCAATAGGGCATTACTTCTGCGAGTTCCGCTTGTTGATAAAAAGAAAACACATTTTTTAGCGCTTCTGAGTCTAGGGATGGGCGATCTTCAGAGTCCCGAATTGCGCCACCAGCCGCTTGATATTGGATCAATGTAAACAATGCTTTTTCGTCAGCAGCAGAGAAAACGAGAGGCGTATTCAATTCATAGGTCATTTCCCAACTAGTAGGAGGAGTCTCAATAATATTATTCCGGTATATCAGGACTTGAAAATCGCTTGCAAAAGGAATAGCATAGATACTTCCTTGAATTTGTGACATTGCTTCTGAGAAAGCGAACCAATCTGTGTCATCTTGTATTTCAGAAAATTGATCTAATGATTGCAGGAATCCTTTCAGAGCTGCAATCTCGAGTAGATCTTCAGGGAGGGCAATGAGATCTGGCATTGCGAGGGAAGCAGCCGCACTAGTGGTTGTAAGAGAATCGATCAGTCCGCCAGGTCCATCGACAGCTTTTACGCGTACTTCAAGGTTGACTTCTGGACGTCGGCGCTCGAAAATATTTAACCTTGCTTTTAATAGGTTCCCTCCACGCGTGTTCGCCTCCGGATCGAATATAGGTGGCACCCAAATTCGTAGATTGACCGTTTCAGGAGTAACTTGGATTGGTGTAGATTGAGGCGTTTCTTGGCGCGTAGTTGTAGAAGGGGTTGCGGTGCTGGTAACCACATCGGTTGTCTCAATAATATTTCTGGTTGAAATTTGATCACAAGCCGAGAAGGTAAGCGATATAAAGATCATAATTATCAGGATCTTGAGATATTTATTAAATAAACATGTCATTCGAAGATATACTCACTCAAAAATTTAACTGGACAGGTTGTTGTAATAACGCAATTAGTAATCGGATTGAGTTTTCAATATCCTCCATGTCTACCATCTCTGAAGGAGAATGAATATAGCGACATGGGATTGAAAGACATCCAACAGGGACTCCCGCTCTTGCCAATTGAATAGCACGCGCGTCTGTGGTTCCCCTTTCAAGCACTTCTAACTGGAAAGGGAGTTGTGAAGTCTCTGCCGTTTTTACCATCCAATCCACAATTCGTGGATCAGAAAGCATACCACTATCTCTTACTTTGATGGCAGGTCCTTTTCCAAGCCCGACTTCCATCCTATTACCTTTGGGTGTATCCCCACTGGCTGTAACATCTAAGGATAAACCGATATCTGGATTTAAACCAAAAGCAGCAGTTGTAGCGCCTCTTAAACCGACTTCCTCTTGTGTGCTGAAGACGAAAAAGGTTTGGTGAAAGGGTTTGATACCTTTTTCCTTAATCGCTCTTAAGGTACCAATCATGATCGCGACACTGATACGATCATCCATTGCTTTCGAGACTAAACGTTTTCCTAGATCGATGAATGGACGTTCAAAGCAAGCGACATCTCCTATTCTTACAGGAGCTTGTTCCTTCTCTTGGATGCCAATATCAATATACATTTTTTCAAGCGAAAGGTTTTCTTTGTTGGTGTTAATACTTTCCGTCCCGATCACTCCCTGGGTTCCATTTAGAAAACGAACATGTCCTCCTAGGCATGTTTCTGGTCTTACGCCACCGATATTGGTAAAACGAATAAAGCCATTGCTATCGATATGGGTGGCAATTACGCCAATCTCATCCATATGAGCGGACAACATTAACCTTTTCGGGTTATCAGAAAGAGAGTCAATTCGTGCGATGATATTCCCTAAATTATCGACTTCAAGGTGATCGACTAATGGTTTTATGATATCTGCGATGGTTTGCCTTATCTGTGATTCATAACCGGAAGGACCGGGGATTTCTACTAATGTTTTGATCAATGATTTCATAAATTGCTCCTATTCATCAATATCTGAGGGATGATCAATAGATATTTTTTAACGATCAGTGGAAAAGAACTCTTGGGTAATATCTGCTAAGGCAAAATACACTAAATCGAGCGAGTTTTGCCAATCATCTAGTCGGGTAATGCCTGCAGATGAATGGATGTATCTTGCTGGAACGGATACAGATATGCTTGGAATACCATCTCTTTGTAAGTGAATAGCTCCGGCATCTGTGCCTCCAGAACCAGGTTGTCGAATTTGATATGGGATTTGATATTTGTTTGCAATATTCTCAAGATGCCTGACCCAACGAGGGTCTGCGATCGTAGCTCGATCAGCGACATAAATCGCTGGTCCATCTCCGAGTCGAACGTTATAATGAACGTTTTCCAATTGCTCTTCGGCGGCTTGATAATTATCCTTATCCCAGATCGGTAAATCTGATGCTGGAGTACAATCCAAAGCTATGGCTAGTTGAGGATCTAGTGTATGAGCAGCAACCCTCGCGCCACGTAAACCAACTTCTTCTTGAACTGTGAAAGCAGCTAATAAGTCGATATTCTCGGGCGCATGTTTTATTAATTCAATCAGATTCAAAACACCTAAACGGTCATCTAAAGCCTTTGCGAGAATACTAGGTCCAAGTTGAAGAAAGGGAGAAGCAAAAGTCGCTCGATCACCGATCTTAATATGATTATCGTTCTCAGTTCCAACATCGATTCGTAAAGAATCTAGGGCGATGGTTTGATTGCGCTCACTGTTGGTTGTCAGGTGGATTGGTTTTGCTCCAATGACACCAGGCTTATGCATTTCACCAATAATGATGGGTTTCCCAACTAGTTGGCGCTCATCAATGCCTCCAACGATATCGAAACGAAAGAAGCCATTATCTCCTTCATCTGTTATCATAAAACCGACTTCATCCATATGCGCTGCCAGCATGATACGCAAGCGATTTGGACTCTTTCCGTTCCGAATCGCTAGAATATTTCCTAGGGCATCAACTTTTAATTCATCCACGTATGAGCTGATTTGTTCTAGAACGATCTTTCGTACCTCACCTTCATCACCCGAAACAGAACATGCTTGACAAAGTTGTTCTAAGATTTGGATTTGTTGTTCATTGATTTTAGGGATATTTTCTTGATAAAAATTGGATTTGTCTAACATTAAATTCTCCATCCGATGTGAGGTCGATAATAGCTATCCAAGAAAAGATTTTCTTTCACTAATTAAATTTATTCTGTTAAGCGTGGTTTTCCCAACTGATCTTTTCCATAAAGGTTTCATCTAGTTGGGAGATAAACTCTGTAATGAGTCGACCGGTTCTTTGGATATCTTTTATAGAAACCATTTCAACAGGGGTATGCATATATCTCAGTGGAATACTAATTACCATGGTTGGGATTCCTTCGGCAGCTATTTGAAGCGCCATTGCATCAGTGCCAGAATGTCTGGGCATGGCTTCCAATTTATAGGGGATTTCAAATTTATCTGCAACCTCTTTTATTTCCTTGTGAAAATTTGGATGAATATTCGGTCCCCATCCGAGCGTGATCCCCTTTCCAAGTGGAAATGTCAAATGATCGGGGGATCCTGTGCTGCGGGCAAAGGTAACATCAATCGCAATTCCTAGTGTAGGTCGTAATTGGAAGGCAGAAGTAAGCGCACCTCCAAGCGTTTCTTCCTCTTGAACGGTAGCAACAAACCAAACATCCCAGTTTATTTCACGTTGGTATAATTCTTGAATGCTATAGGTTAGCGCGGCTAAAGAAGCTCGGTTATCGAGAGAGTGTCCTGCGAGCTCGTCTTTGCCGATATCCAATGGCGGGTGAGCAAAGGATACTAGATCACCTATTCGCACAAGCTTATTAACCTCTTCAGGATTTAAACCAGTATCAACGAATAGGTAATTAAGTGGTACAGGAGCGCTATTATCGCCAGGAGGTAATAGATAGGAAGAAGGCTGAACGATAAGACCTGGTAGATCTTTTCTACCGTGGATAGTGACGAATTGTCCAGGTAAAACTCGGTGGTCGATACCACCAATCTCAGAAACGCGCAGAAACCCATCGATGATCGCGTTGACCATTAATCCGATTGAATCCATATGTGCTGCAAGTAGGATGCTTGGGCGGGGTTCCGGGAGATTCCCGCGTTTTAAAGCGTGTAAGCTTCCTAAACGACTCAAACCTAATTCATCTGAAAAAGGTTGCCATGCTTCTTTGATCTGCTCGCGAATTGTACTCTCAAAACCGGATAGTCCTGAAGCGCTGATTAAATTCTTTAGAAATGGTTTTATATCGATCATTTTTTTCTTTGATTATGATATGTACAAGTGATATCTATGGAGATATCCCAATTTGATTATTGATTTGATAATTGTATCCGAAAAATCTTTTTTAACCTATAGCAGTCATTAAAGTGTTAAGAATATAAAAGGGTTAGAAGGGTTTATGGAGCGTTTGTCTCAGTTGGTGTTGTATTGTTTGTAGGGCTTGATGTTGGTTGAAGAGGGGGAATGGTGGATGTGTTTGTAGATGTTAGTGATGGTTCGATTGTGGCGGTAGAAGGTGGCGCCACTGTATCTGTAGCGGTGGGTATTGGTGTTGAGGTTTCCGTAGATGTGGGGGGAAAGGTGGATGTCATGGTTTCTGTTGCAGTTGGAATAGCCGTAAAGGTAGCGGTTGGCAAGGGGGTGAATGTGGATGAGGAAGTTGCTGTTGCTGTTAATGATGGTAAAGGAGTTCTCGTTGGTACGTCTGAGGCAGTATTGGTTGGTGAGATGATAATTTGAGAAGGTGAAGGTACCCATGTGTTCGAAGGGAAGCTTGTGATAGGTGTATCCGTTTGGGTGTATGTCATCGTAGTTGTACTTGTGGGGATGCTCACTTGATCACGAATAACCTTGATGACTAAGAACCCTGTACAGTAACAAGGAATAGTTGCTAGAATCGTTAATAGCAAAGCGAATCGTACACGAAGTTTGGTATCAGTTGTCATCCTCTTAACCCATTTACAAGTACAAATCATATCATCAGCTAAAAAAGGGGGCAAGGATATGATATATTTTCATAAATACCCTGTAAAAAATTAACCACCTGTGGTAAAAAAAATAGCATGCAGTGGATTTATCTTTCACCCCATTTTGATGATGTAGCTCTTTCCTGTGGAGGAGTAATTTGGGATCAATCCAGAGCAGGTGTAGATGTAAATATATGGACGATTTGTGCTGGAGATCCTCCTTCTGGTGAATTCTCTGCCCTTGCGCAAAAATTACATTCTCGTTGGGAAACAGGCTCACGGGCGATTGAGAAAAGGAGAATTGAGGATATTAATGCTTGTCAGATCCTTCAGGCATCTTATTTTCATTTTGATATCCCTGATTGCATCTATCGCAAGAATAATCTTTCTACGATCAATGAAGTAGCAGATACAAATTCGGATCAATTATTTCTTTATCCATCCGAAGAAAAAATGTTTGGAGAGATACATGCAAATGATGAACAACTGATCCTTTCATTGAGTGATAAGTTAAAAGAAATGATTCCAAACGACGCTGTAGTTGTTTCACCATTTGGATTGGGTGGACATGTTGACCATATATTTACTCGTAAGGCAATTGAGCGCTTGGCAATTCCAATACTTTATTATATGGATTATCCTTATGTTTTAGGTAGTTTTGATCATCTAAAAGAAGTTACGTCTACCGGATGGCGCAATCACCATTTCAAGATTTCTGATGAAGGGATAGAATTTTGGTTAAAGAGTATTTTGGCTCATGAGTCTCAAATTAACACTTTCTGGAAGGATGAAGAAGAATTAAGAGAATCGCTATTTTATTATTTGGGTTTTTATCAGGGAATCGTTTTTTGGGAGAAATACTGACCAAAAAAACTTGCATTCCACAGAAATATATGCTAGAATTAGATTGCGGCGATTAAAAAGAAGAAAGATACTTCTTACGCCGCATTCGTTTTCAATACTAATGGAGAAATATTCGGTTTCAAATTATGCTCCAGCAGGAGTATTTTTTTATAATTATCAGGTAAGCATATTATTATTGGGAGAATTAAAATGCCTCCATCCTATCTAACTAAAGAAGGCTTTGAAAAATTACAAGAAGAACTAGATTATCTAAGAACAGAAAAACGACAAGAAGTCGCTGACCGCCTACGAGAAGCAATGGAAGGTGGTGAGTTAATCGAAGATGCAGAGTATGAAGCTGCGAAAAATGAACAAGCGTTTGTTGAAGGTAGAATCCAAGAGTTAAAGATTCTGTTAGCAAATGCACGCGTGATTGAAGAGATACAGAACAAAGACTATGTTCAGTTGGCTTCAAAGGTGACTATTCGAGAGGATGGAAGTGAACAAGAGGAGTATATTATTGTTGGACCAGCAGAAGCAAATCCTCGCGAAGGACGAATCTCTAATGAATCTCCATTAGGTCGGGCATTGATGAACCGGCGAGTTGGTGAAAAAGTGACTGTGAATGCTCCTGATGGGTCATTTACTGTGCAAATCATTAAGATCGATTGAAACTGGTTCTAGATAGTCTAGGGCCTCGCGCAAAATTGCACTAGCGCGAGGCTTTTCTTTTGATATGATTAGGTTGTTTTTATGTGAATTCTCAGAGGAATGTTATGGTAGCAAAATATACAAAACTAGAAGAGACTCGACTAGAAAAAGTAAAAAAATTTCAGGAATTTGGTATAGATCCATATCCACATCGCGCCGAACGAACTATGACGAGTGTAGAGGCAATTAAAGCATTCGAACGAACTGAAGAGATGCAATCGTCTGAACCGGTCACTGGTACTTTGGTAGGAAGGATTCGGTCCTTGCGTCCTATGGGAAAAATCACATTTGCGCATATTGAAGATGGATTTGGACGAATTCAGATTTTTTTGCGCGTCAATGATTTGGGAAAAGAAGAATTTGATCTTTTTAATCATGAATTTGATCTCGGTGATTTTATTCAGGTTAGTGGAGAGCTATTCAGGACACGTACGGAGGAAATTACTTTACGTGTATCATCATTTAAATTATTGGCTAAAGCAATAACGCCTCTTCCAGCTGCCAAAGATCAGGTTGTGGAAGGCGAAGTTGTTCAACATGCAACTCTATCTGAACCAGAGTTGCGATATAGACAACGTTATGCAGATTTGGCTGTAAATCCAGATGTACGAGAAATATTTATACTTAGAGCTGCGATCACACGTGCATTACGGGATTTCCTTGATGAGCGCGGGTTTATTGAGGTTGAGACACCTGTTTTGCAACCTCTCTATGGCGGAGCGGCAGCACGCCCATTTGTTACACACCATAATCAGTTGAAACAAGATCTCTATTTAAGGATTTCATTTGAACTTTATCTCAAACGTCTTTTAGTTGGAAATCTAGAAAGAGTTTATGAGATTGGTCGAGATTTTCGGAACGAAGGGGTTGACAGGACCCATAATCCAGAATTTACTCAATTAGAATTTTATTGGGCGTATGCAGATTATCTTCAGGTTATGGGGTTAACAGAACAGATGATTGCGTTTACAGCTCAAAAAGTCCTCGGTACGTATCAAATCGTTTATCAAGGAAAGGAGATCGATTTATCGCCTCCTTGGAAGAGAATCGAATTACGAGAAGGAATATTGGAATTGACTGGAATTGATATTGAAGAACATCAACACGCTGATAGTTTGGCTTCTGCTATGCGTGAGAAGGGTATGACCTTTGACCCAAATATGAACCGAGGAAAGTTGATCGATTTTCTATTAAGTGAGTTTTTAGAACCAAACTTAATACAACCGACTTTTATTTATGACTATCCACGCGATATTTCTCCGTTGGCGAAAAGTAAATTAGAGACTCCTCATATCGTTGAGAGATTTGAGGGTTTTATTGCTGGTATGGAATTATGTAATGCATTTACTGAGTTAAATGATCCTCTCGATCAAGAAGCGCGTTTTTTAGAAATGGGGCGCGATTATGACGTGGATGACGAAGAAAGACATCCGATTGATGAGGATTACTTGAAAGCGATGCGATATGGAATGCCCCCCAATGGTGGTTTTGGAATGGGGATCGATCGTTTAACGATGCTTTTTACGGATAGTCCCAGTATTCGAGAAGTCATCCTGTTTCCTCATCTCAGAAATCGAGATGAGCAGTTAAAGGAATAGGAGTGGTTTAAAAAATCATTGATATTGACTTGACAGAAGTACGTTTTTAGGGATAATTACTGATAAAATAATTACCGATAAGCTGTGATTGAGGAAAGTAAGTTTGTGAAAGCTAACAGGGAAGTGGAGGGCATCGACTGGAACCCCCACTATGTGGAAGCTGACTGAAGTTCCCTCAGGAGCTTGCTAGGTGAACGACATAGGTTTTTTGTCAATTAGTCTAGTACGTATCTCCTACGTTACCAGGAGATCCAATTATCAAGGAAATCCTTGAGTCTTTGGTAATAAGTGGACTAAATATAGTCAATTCGGGTGGTACCGCGGGAATTCATCTCGTCCCTATCGTGGACGGGATTTTTTTTTTGATAATTCCGCCAGATATGAACCTGGCTTGATTGAAAGTGAAGAAGGTTTGGAGGAGTAATGTTATCTGGAATACTAGCAGAAATAGATCAATATGAAGAACAAGCGCTCTCTGAGTTAGCGATAATCAAGGATGATAACATCTTACAGAAGTGGAAAGTAAAACATCTTGGTAGAAATTCTGAAATTATGAATGCATTTGATCGATTATCAACTCTTTCAAAAGATCAACGTCCAGCAATTGGTCGAAGAGCTAATGAAGCAAAAAGGAATTTGGAAGCTGCCTTTCAAGAAAAAAGTGAGTTGATTAGTGCTATGGCATTAGAACATTCATTGCAATCGGAGAGTATCGATGTTACTCTTCCAGGGAGGAGTATGGTTCAAGGGAGATTGCATCCTACTACGCAAACCCTCCGTGAAATATATCAAATATTTGCTGAAATGGGATTTCAGGTATTTCGTTCGAGTGAGGTAGAGAGTGATGAGTACAATTTTCAATTGTTAAATTTCCCTCCTCATCACCCTGCGCGTGATATGCAAGATACTTTCTATATTGAAAGTTCTGAAGACCGTGGAGAAAATCCCATTGTTATGCGAACGCATACCTCTCCAGGACAAATTCGAGCAATGCGATCTTATGCTGCAATGAATCCAACAGATCCCCCGCCGATTAGGATTATCTTGCCGGGCATGTGTTTCCGGTACGAACAGGTCACAGCTCGGGCAGAAATGCAATTCAACCAAGTAGAAGGGCTCGCCGTTGGTCATAATATTACGTTTGGGGATTTGAAGGGGACCTTAAATGATTTTGCTCGTCGTATGTTTGGACAAAATGTGCGCTCACGTTTTCGAGCCTCTTATTTCCCCTTTACGGAACCAAGCGCAGAAATGGATATTGAATGTTTTGTTTGTGGTGGTGAAGGCTGTTCGGTGTGTAAAGGTACAGGTTGGCTCGAAATCCTTGGATGTGGGATGGTGCATCCTATCGTTCTCGGCAATGGTGGATATGATCCTGAACGATTTACAGGATATGCTTTTGGGATGGGACCGGAAAGGATTGCGATGCTTCGACATAGAATTGAGGATATTCGTAGTTTTTGGGCAAATGACTTACGATTTTTAGAACAATTCTAAAATTTGTGAGTAATAATTGTTTTATCTGAAAATATTCCAATTCAAGTAGAGTGCATTTGAATAGACGATGTTTTTTGAAATATTCTTGGAGAGAAGAACATGAGAATTCCTGTTTCATGGTTAAAAGATTTTGTGGAAATTACCCTGCCAATTGAAAAACTAGCGCATAAATTAACAATGGCTGGTTTAGAGGTAGAAGAGATTCACTTTGTAGGAGAACCTCTACCAGAAGATGGTGATAGCGCTCCTCAAACGAAGATTTCTGGATTAGGGTGGGAGCCAGATAAAGTTGTAGTAGCTGCAGTATTGGAAGTGATGCCACATCCCAATGCTGATCGATTGGTTTTATGCAGGCTTGATGATGGTGAAAGAGAACATATTGTTTTGACAGGTGCACCTAATTTATATCCATATATAGGGAAAGGTGAGTTGGATGTGCCTCTAAAGGTTGCTTATGCACGTGAAGGCGCTTACATATATGATGGTCATAAACCCGGTCAAGAATTGACCAAATTGAAACGCACTAAAATTAGAGGCGTTGAGTCATATTCTATGATTTGTTCCGAAAAAGAATTGGGAATATCTGATGAACATGAGGGTGTCATCCTCTTAGATAATGACGCGCCAGTTGGAATGCCACTCGTTGAATATATGGGTGATATTATTTTGGATATCTCAATTATGCCAAATATTGCACGCGATGCGAATATTATTGGTGTAGCGCGTGAAATTGCTGCTATTACAGGAACGAAATTACATATCCCTAAGTATAAAGTTCTTGCAGAAGGAGCGCCTATTCAAGAACAAATATCGATCAATATCGAAGACCCACACTTAAATCCTAGATTTACAGTGGGTTTAATTCGAAACGTAGAAATTAAAACGAGCCCTTACTGGGTGCAACGTCGCTTACGATTAGCTGGCATGCGACCAATTAATAATATTGTTGATGTGACAAATTATACCATGTTAGAAGTAGGTGAGCCGCTGCATGCTTTTGATTATGATATCTTAGTAAAACGTGCGGGCGGAAAACCCCCGACGATTATCACCCATGCGGCGAAGCAGGCTGAAAAATTGGTTACGCTGGATGGAGTCGAGCGTGTATTGGATGAATTTACGGTTGTGGTATGTGATACCAAAGGTACCTTAGCGTTAGCTGGAGTTATGGGTGGCGAAGAGTCTGAAGTGAATGAAAATACCAAAAATGTATTATTAGAAGCTGCAGCGTGGAATTATATAAATACTCGGCGTACTATTGTTGCGCAAAACTTGAATTCAGAAGCAGCTTATCGATTTTCTCGTGGGGTTCATCCTGCGATGGCTGAGAGAGGTTTATTGAGAGGGTTAGAGTATATGCGGCAATGGTCGGGAGGTGTGGTCGAGTCAGGCATAGTTGATAATTATCCTTTACCCCCCGAAGACCCGAGTGTCGAAATTACTCCCGATGATGTTCGACGTATATTAGGAATCAGCTTGTCAGTTGAAGATATTGCGAAGATCCTGCGTCGTTTAGATTTCCAAATCAAAGGTCATGGATCGGGTTTGTTGGTTACAGCCCCCGATCATCGTCTTGATATCGGTGCAGATGTAGTCGGTAAAGCGGATATTCTCGAAGAAATCGCAAGAATATATGGATATGAAAATATCCCTGAAACTCGGATGTCTGATGAATTGCCACCCCAATTAGGAAATCCATCTTTAGAAGCGGAAGAAAGACTACGTGATCTTTTAAGAAGCTTAGGTTTACAAGAAGTGGTAACCTATCGTATGACTTCCATTGAGCGTGAGCAACGATTGTTCCCGCCTGGCGCGAGTGTCGATACAAGCAAATATGCTGTCGTTGCCAACCCTATCGCTCAAGATAGAAATGTCCTTCGTAATCATTTGGTTTCTAGTCTACTAGAAATTGTTGAAAGAAATGCACGGATAAGACAACGAATAGCTCTATTTGAGATTGGACCCGAATTTTACGAAATAGGAGCAGGTGATTTTCCAGAAGAAGCTCAGAAGTTGAGCATAGTATTAACAGGACCTCGTGCGGTTCCTTCGTGGCAAGGATTTGACGATGGGGCGATGGATTTCTATGATATGAAAGGTATCTTGGTTTCAGTTTTAAATAATTTTAAAGTATCTGATTTCTATTTCCAAGCTTGGGAATCTCCGATGTTTCATCCAGGAAAATCCGCTCAAATTCTAATTGGTGAAAATCAGCTTGGCGTAATTGGGGAGTTGCATCCTCACGTCAGGCAACATTATGAACTGCCTGAGACCCCTCTCATTGTGGCTGACCTAATATTAACTGTGTTGTTGGAGGCAATACCAAAACGGTTTGAAATTGTTCCAGTGCCAGCGTACCCCCCGATATTGGAGGATTTAGCAGTAGTTGTAGAAGAAGAGATTTTAGCGGAACAAGTTGCCAGTGTGATAGAGCAAGCAGGAGGAGGGACTCTGCAAGAATTAACATTATTTGATGTCTATCGTGGAGAACAAATAGGAGCTGGGAAAAAGAGTCTAGCTTATAGTATCACTTATCAGTCTCAAGATCGAACTCTTACCGATAAACAAGTTAAGAAGATACGAGACCGAATTATCCGCCGTCTTGAACAGGAACTTGGGGCAAAGCTGCGAAGTTAGCGGAATCTTGGAAATTGTAATCATGTGGATAGAATGATAATATATGTCTTGCATTATTCTCTTACATGTTCTATACTATTGGTAAATATGTACTGAGGCACGAATGATAGAGTTTTTATATTACCCTTTATAAACAAGTTCTATAAATGAGTAAAAGTAAAGAAGAAAAATGAGATACACCATCGATTGAAAATAGGAGAAAAGAACATGGATAAGAAAACAGTTGGCATAATAGCTACCGTAGCCACTGCATTGATGTGTGGCTGTCCAGGGCTCTTTGGTATGTGTTGGGGTTCGATTGCTGCATTTGCTAGTTTTGTGCCCGGCGCTGATATTGATATCGGAGGGAGTAGCGACCCAGAAGCAGCACTTTTCTCTGGATTAGGTGCATTATGTTTGGGTGTGATATTCTTGGCAATCCCCATTGTTGTTGGTGTATTTACCTTGCGTAAACGCAATGAAGAAATCATCGATTACAATGAACCAATTCCGCCAACAAACTAATCGTTAGAGAATTATTCAACCTTGTTTGAGTGAATAGATATACCTTTTAGAGTAAAAAATGATACGAACTAAGTCTACACATATAAAAAAATATGTGTTATAATCACGATAATTGGAAGGGGACTTCGTTAGAAGTCAATCGTAATTCCTCGGATTAATAATTAAATTGAAGGCGAACTAATAGCTGTAAATGTTAGTTAGAGGAGAATTGCAGATAACATCGTTCCATTCTGATTTTGCTAGTGTATTGTTTAGTATCACAATAATTATGTTTCAAGTTTCGTTTATAGTCAGATCCTTAGGAAGTAATTATTAAAATATATAAGTATAGGTGGTTTCGGAAATTCTGTTCCCCATTTGATGGAAAGTCTATGGTTTAAGCGTTCCTATTGGTTATTGGTTTTACCTCGTTTCCTTGTGATCTAGGTGATTGACAACAATCTTAATAAACCTTCTATATAATACTTACCCAAAAATAAGTCAGGTGATTATGAAAGTACTAGAATTGAAGAATGCATCCTTGTCTGAATTACGTAAAATGGCAAAAGAATTAGATGTACCAAGGGCAAATCGTCTAAAGAAAGATGATCTAATTCTAAATATAAGGCAAGCAGAGGCTGAAAAACAGGGGATAGAAATGCGTGGTGGAATATTGGAGATAATGAGCGAGGGGATCGGTTTTCTGCGCTCAGGTCAATATCGTCCAGGACCTTATGATATTTATGTTTCTCAATCACAGATTAGACGTTACAATCTGCGCAACGGCGATTTAGTCATAGGAAACGTGCGTCCCCCGCGGGAATCGGAACGTCATTATGGATTATTAAAGATAGAAAGTGTTAATGGTTTATTACCTGATGACGCCAAGGATCGTTTGAAATTTGAATCATTAACCCCGATTTTCCCAGATGAGAGATTTGATTTGGAGACCGATCGACATACTTTAGCGACCCGTTTAATAAATTTAGTAACTCCGATAGGACGTGGACAACGAGGCTTAATTGTATCTCCACCAAAAGCTGGTAAAACAACGATATTAAAAGAAATCGCTAATTCAATCTCTACGAAATGGCCTGAAGTTCATCTGATGGTAGCGTTAATTGGTGAAAGACCAGAAGAAGTAACGGATATGGATCGATCTGTTGATGCAGAAGTGATTTCATCAACTTTTGATGAACCGGTTTCATCTCATGTACGTGTCGCTGAAATGGCGCTCGAGCGAGCAAAACGACAAGTTGAAGTTGGTCGCGATGTCGTCATTTTAATGGATTCAATAACCCGTTTGGCGAGAGCTTATAACCTTGTGGTCACACCTTCAGGTAGGACGCTTTCAGGTGGTATTGATCCTTCAGCGCTCTATCCACCTAAGCGATTCTTCGGTGCTGCTCGAAATATTGAAGAAGGCGGTTCATTAACTATTATCGCAACTTGTTTAATTGATACGGGATCACGTATGGATGATGTGGTTTATGAGGAGTTCAAGGGAACTGGCAATATGGAATTACATCTTTCGCGTCGGTTGCAGGAACGACGGATATTCCCCGCTATTGATATCGAAAGATCATCTACCCGTCGAGAAGAATTATTACTTGGTCCTGATATCACCCAACGAGTTTGGTTAATGCGCCGTATGTACGATCAAATGGTTACACCCCCACCGCAAGGCGCGGGGTTGGATTTGACGACAGCAACAGAAGCGATATTGCAACGTCTAGGACGGACGGAAAACAACCTGGAATTCCTTGAAACCTTAACTGATGATTGATATGGAGCGCTGATTATGTCGAATGAATTGCTTGAACCTAAAACAGAAGTGATTGCAGAAACCGAAAGTATGCTTGCGTGGAAAGCGGAAGAACCTGATGGAGAAATCACTTATCATTTAGAATTAAATAGTGTTACACTCCATTTCTTCCGGGAAGAATGGGATGAGTTTTTAAAAATTGCAGCTTCACTGACGAAATAATTTTTGTTCTTATAATATTTTTATGGGGGGAGTAATGAAGTGAATTACCCGTAATAGATTGATTTATTGGGTGATTTTTTCGACGTAAGGTACAGCGCTTTTACATGGGTCAGTAAAATATGTCTTTACTTCTTCCCAGGTAAGGATCCCTGAATTTTCCCAGGCTTGATGGATCGCATAGGAAACGCAACCTGGACCAACATGATAATTCGCGATAGTGAAACGCCAGAGATCTTCATAGGTGGCGATTGAACCTGACATTAATTCAGTCGCGGTATAGATCGTTCGGCTGACTTGTGAGCAATTAGCTTGTAATGTATTGGCAAAAAGCGATACTGAGAAATTTGTGTTGCTTAGATCAACCCCAGTTGGGCAATCTGGACAGTCAGCACGCGCTTGAAGGGCAAGAGCTCCTCTAAGAATAGCCTGTTCTTTCAATTGCAAACCAAGATATCCGTTCTTGCAAGCATCTTCGGAAAGCACTAATGGACAAAAACTATTGAAAAAATCTGGATTCCAAAGGAATATGGAATCTGCACCCAGGTCAGTAATTTGTCCAAGTCCAAATTCATCTTTTACTCGAAATTCACCAGGCCAAAATTGACTTTCCTGTGCAAACAAATTCTTCATAAGTTGCGCAGGAATCCCAGTTTCTTTTGCAACTTCAATGATGCGTTGATCAAATTGATTTTGCCAATCCTCCACAATAGGATGAGCTTTCTCGAGACCACATGCGTCAGCGTAGCCATTGGGTAATATTCCTCCAGAGGCACATTCCGATACATTGACAAGTCCATGAGAGATTAATCGACCTGCTAAGTAGTATAAAGGGTCGTCCGTGGCTAATAATTCAAAATCATCTGGTGTAGATAGCCATCGGGGCGGGGTGCCGACGCTTGGAAAAGCATCCCAAATTCCAGCGCAACTGGCTAGTGTTGCTCCAAGCCATTGAGTACTGATGACATCAACATACCAACCACCACCATCAGGTTCTGCAGCTACGCCTGTGTCAATGACACGAATTTGAGCGGTAAATTTCTCGCTTGAATCACCATAGCTCGAATCGACCCAAAATTCAACAGTAACCCCCTGCAATGTGGTTACTTTTAAGGGAACAAGACAATTATCTCCTTCGCAATAGAAGGGTTCTCCAGCAATGGTTCCTCGTACCGCAATAATTTTCTGATCTGTTAATGGCTCTTCTCCACTTATTATGAGAGAAGGAATTTCTAGACAGCGGTTCTCTGGTGGGGAAGGTGAACATCCATCAAGATTTATCCATGCTGTTGGGTGCGGTAAATCTATGATAACTTCACGCTCTTTTTCCGTTTCGGAGAATAATAAGAGGTAGAGTCCAGGGCATTGAACGACTTCCTTGTTGTTTTCCATATAAGTTTTACACGGAGGGCTTATTGACCATTCAGTAGCTAACTCTGTGCCACAATAAATACTAGCTTCGTTGACCGTGGGTAAACCTTCGTGATCAGTAAAAATTCGGCATATGATCTCGTCACTACCCCATCGAAGCATATACCATTCATATTGTATATATTTGACCATCATTGAGGTTTGGCGCGTTTCACTAGGTTCTTGTTCATTAGCCAAATTGATTGAGAATGGACTAAACAAAAACCAGATGACTGATATCGCTCCGATTAAACGACTTACCCGCATCATTCTATAGGAAAAATATCACGGACAAGGGAGATTGTCAACTAATTCGATAGTATTAGATGAAATCTATTGAAATCGTATGTGCAAGCTTACAAGATATAAAGAAGGAAATTCACTGCCAGATGTATTTGGTCAGTGATTCTAAAACTTGCATAGCCAAGTACCCCATGATAAACTCTAATTATACCTACAAGAAAGGATTATTATGCCTCCTGTACTCTACCTGATTGATGGTCATGCTTTAGCTTATCGAACATATTTTGCTTTAACGCGAGGGGCAGGCTCGAGATTTGTTACTCAAGGTGGAGAACATACGGCTGGTGTATATGGATTTACAAGTGTTTTGTTTCGTATTTTTGAACAAGAGCACCCGGATTATTTAGCAGTAGCTTTTGATAGAGGGCGTACTTTTCGTGATGATCTTTATTCAGAATATAAGGGAACACGTGAAAAAATGCCTGATGATCTACGTCCACAGATTGAACGTATTCGAGAAATTGTGGATGCTTTCAATATCCCTAGGTTGGAAAAGGAAGGATATGAGGCTGATGACGTTTTAGGGAGTGTATCTAAAATTGAATCTTCAAAAGGACTGGGCGTTAAAATAATCACTGGTGATAGAGACCTTCTGCAACTTGTTGATGAGCGAATTATTATCAATTTACCAGGAAAAAGTCTCTCTGAATCTAAAGATTATTTTGCAGATGATGTTCGGGAGTATATGGGTGTAAGACCTGATCAAATCGTTGATTATAAAGCTCTAGTAGGTGATTCATCTGATAATATCCCTGGGGTTTCTGGAATAGGAAAAAAAACAGGAATATCCTTACTGGAAAAATATAATGATTTAGATAATATCTATACACATTTAGAAGATCTATCACCAAGTATAAA
Source organism: uncultured Anaerolineaceae bacterium (assembly GCA_964547225.1). Lineage (GTDB taxonomy): Bacteria > Chloroflexota > Anaerolineae > Anaerolineales > UBA4823 > CAZJMV01. The sequence continues at coordinate 19,197 of CAZJMV010000132.1, forward strand.
AAAGAAATTGGAAAATGATCGAGAAAATGCTTACTTAAGCAAAAAACTTGCACAGATCGTGACAGACTTAGATATCCCTATTGATTTAAAGCAAGCACGTCCGCAAAAATTTGATCCAGAACAAGTCGAAAGAATATTCAGGGAATTAGAATTTCGTTCGCTCATGAACCGTCTAAGTGGCTTGTTGAAGGATTATGGTATCCAAACGAAAAAAGTAAATCAGCAGTTATCAATGTTTGGAGAAGCTGTTCAGCCTTTTATTGATAATAGCAACAAAAATTTACGGCTGAATGAAAAAGAAAAACTTCATCAAACAATTATCGTGAATACCAGTGAGGCATTGGTAGCCCTCGTTAAGCTATTAAATCAAGCTGAGCACATTTCATTTGACACTGAGACTGATTCAACAAACCAAATGGATGCGAACTTAGTAGGCATATCATTAGCGATTGAACCTGATACAGGGTATTATATTCCGCTGGGACATAAGAATAGCAGCGATAAACAACTTGCAATCCAGGATGTATTGGAAGCGCTGCGCGCACCACTAAGCGACATGAATATCCCAAAGGTTGGACATAATATCAAATATGATTTTGTAGTTTTAGCAAGATATGGACTAAGAGTAAAACCGTTATCCTTTGACACGATGATAGCAGAGTGGTTGATTAATCCAGATTCGCATAATTTGGGATTAAAAAATCTAGCCTGGGTCAGACTATGTATACAAATGACTACAATTGAGGAGTTGATCGGCAAAGGAAAGAAACAAATTACAATGGCTGATGTACCTATATCAAAAGTCGCAAGTTATGCAACTGCAGATGCATTAGTTGTTTTGAAATTGATTCCTGAATTAAAAGAAGAACTAAAAGACCGCAAGGCAGTTTCCTTGTTACAAGAGCTAGAGATGCCCCTTGTTGACGTTTTAGCAGACATGGAAATGGTGGGAGTAGGTCTTGATGTTCAATTCTTAAAAGATATGTCGGTTGAATTAAATGTTCAATTAATTGGTAATGAGGATAAGATATATGAATTTGTCGGAGAGCCATTCAATTTAAATTCTCCTCAACAGCTTTCAACAGCTTTGTTTGATCGATTGAAAATTGAACCCCCAGACAGCTCAAAACGAACAGCTAGTGGTTTTTACTCAACAGCTGCCAGCGTATTGGATGAACTAAAGGGAAATCACCCAGTCATCGATCTCGTATTGGACTATCGGGAATTGTCCAAACTTAAGTCAACGTATTTGGATGCATTACCGCTGGAAGTAAATCATGTTACAAAACGTATTCATACATCATTTAATCAGACGGGTTCGGTTACTGGGCGACTAGCATCATCGAAACCTAATTTACAGAACATCCCAATTCGTACGGAAATTGGGCGTCGAGTACGAGAAGCTTTTATTGCATCACCCGGAAAAATATTGATAGCGGTCGATTATTCTCAAATTGAGTTAAGAATTGTTGCTCACATGGCTGATGATCGCGATATGCAAGCTGCGTTCTTGGCGGATAAAGATATTCATGCAGCAACTGCATCAGCTATCTATGGTGTGCCTTTGGGAGATGTGAATAAAGACCAACGGCGACGAGCAAAAGGGATTAATTTTGGTTTGATCTATGGTATGAGTGCATTTGGTTTATCTAGATATACGGATTTAACTTTGGGGGAAGCAGAGGATTTCATGGTGAAATATTTTCGTCAATTTCCTGGTATTAAGAATTATCTTGATGAAATCCCAATAAGAGCTGCAAAGCAGGGATATGTAGAGACTTTATTTGGTCGAAGAAGATATTTTCCTAGTTTGATGAAACCCTCTAATCGAAATCTACGTATGAGAGAGGAGCGGGAAGCAATCAATGCCCCTATTCAGGGTACCGCTGCAGATATCATGAAGATGGCGATGATAAAAGTTGCCAGTGCTCTCGCAGACATTGGATCATCTGCAAAAATGATACTTCAAGTACATGATGAATTGGTATTAGAATCACCCTTAGATGAACTTGCTGAAACAGTCGAGTTGGTGAAGTCTGTGATGGAGAGTGCATATCGATTGAATGTTCCACTTAAAACGGAAACAAATGTGGGGAAGAATTGGGGTATGATGGAGAAATATGGTTAAACAAGGTTGAAGATATTGTCAAGTGATTTCTATACCCAGGAGATGTAATGACTGAGCGCCAAGAAGAGGTTCAAAAAGCAATGAGCCGAGGTGTTTCCGCTGCTTGGGATCAGGATTGGGATAAAGCAGCGACTTTTTATCGACAGGTCTTGGTTTATGATCCAAATCATTCGAAAGCTTTGACAAGTTTGGGTATGGCTTTTCTAAAAATGGAGAATTTTCAGGAAGCTTTGAAATGCTATAAACGAGCTTCTGAAATACTCCCAGATGATCCTTTAGTTTTAGAGAATATTGCCAAGATCCATGCATTAGAGCACAAGGCGAATGAAGAATTGAGAGATATAAAGATAGCGTCGGATTATTTTTTTAAAGCAGCCAAATTATATCTAAAAAGAAATGAACCCAATAAAGCGATTGATAATCTTGAAAAAATTGTTATGATCTCTCCTCAGGAAATTAGAGCTCGTGAGGGATTAGCTAGAGTATATGAACATATCGGGGAACAAGAGAAAGCGATACAAGAATATTTAACAATTGCCAGTCTACTGCAAGCTAGGGGGAATCAGGCGAAAACACTTTTCTTTATCGATCAAGCGAAGAAAATCAATCCAGAACACAAGAAGGTAATTAACGCACAGAACTTAATTAAGGATTTTAAGCAATTACCTAGACCCGTTATTACTATGGATATTCCGGAAACCATCCCAGTATCCAAGAGTAGAGATGCTAACAAGACAACCTCACCGGATGATGTTGTGCTAGATCCTATCTTGGGTACCAATCAGATGGCATTGCAAGAAATTGCAGATATCCTGTTTGATGAAGAAGAAATTTTTGATTCAGATATCAAAGATAATCAACAATCATCTCAAAGAATCAGCCGCTTGCGCAATTCAGGTAATTGGCTAAAAGTTGTTGTCAATTTATCCCAAGCAGTTGATCATCAGACGCAAGGTGAAAATGAGAAGGCGATCATAGCTTTGGAACAAGTGATGGAATTTGGTTTGGTTTGTCCGTCCGTTTTATTTAACCTTGGATATCTCTATTATCGAACGGGTCGCAATGAGAAGAGTTATTCCTTATTCAAGAGTCTACTTAATGAACCTGTATATGCTTTAGGAGCTTATTTAATTCACGCTGATATGAATTATCAAAGTAGCAATTTTAGAGATGCATCAATTGATTATCTTCAAGCGCTAAAATTGGCAGAGGAAAGGATTGTATCAGAGATTAGAAAAGAAGATTTATACGATGCTTATTCAACGCTCATCGAGGGTTTTCACAGACGATCGTCTCCTGATGAAGAAGCGAGATTATGCGAAAATATCCGTGATGTCCTCATCCGAGATGATTGGAAGCAATATTTAGGACGTGCACGAAAACAATTACCTCATCAACATGAACCAACAGCCTTTTTACCTTTGGCTGAGATAATACTGGATGGTGGTGGTAGCCAAGTTATAGAATCCATGACGAAGATCTCTGAAATGACCATTAAAAAACAATTTCGTTCTGCCATGGAGGAATCTTACCGTGTTCTTGATATCGCTCCATATTATCTCCCACTTCATGCTTTGATGGTGAACATCCTGGTAAAACAAAATGAAATTGAAAAAGCAATCATTAAACTTCGCATTATTGCCATAACCTATCGTTATCGAGGTGAATTTCAACAAGCGATTAATTATTATCGAAGGATAATTGAACTCTCACCTGCAGATCTCCAAGCCAGAAATTATTTGATTAGACTCTTCCTTGATTTAAACCAAACGATTTTGGCGATACAGGAATATGTTAAATTAGCTGAGGTTTATTATCGTTTAGCAGATTTGAAAGAAGCACGCGAAGTGTATATACAGGCTTATAAACTTGCCCAAGAAATTAATTCGAAACCAGCATTACAATCACAGATATTAAGCCAGATTGCTGATATAGATATGCAGAATTTAGACTGGCGACAAGCTTTGCGGAATTATGAACAAATGAGGGCTTTGGTTCCGGATGACATTCATGCCTGTCGAAGAATCGTTGAAATGCATTTTCGTTTAGGACAAGAAAAACAAGCCTTAGCAGAAATTGATCATACAACACAAGCTTTCTTAGATGAAAGCAAAATGGAAGTGGCGATTAATCTTCTTGAAAATATTACTGAAGAATTTCCGAATCATATTCCAGTCCGCAGGAGATTGGCTGATCTCTATAAACAATTTGGAAGAGAACAAGATATGATTCGAGAACTTGATATGATTGGGGAATTATTATTAAAGTCTGGTGATCGCAGTGGGGCGAAGCAGATCGTAGAAATGATTGTAGGACTTAATCCACCCAATAAGGCTGATTATCTTAGACTATTAGATGGATTGCAAGCGGGATAAAAAATAGGAGCTTACCACCAGACCCTAAATGAGGTTGTGGTGTTTGCTTCAAGATTGTTGTGCATCACAATGACAAGAATTTCTGCCAAACCAATCTCGTTGGAACTGAATGGGAAGGAATACGAAGTAACACCTAAATTATTGGTCAGAGAAGGAATAATATATCGTCTTTCTTGACCAGCAGGCATACGCACAATAATAATCACCTGTGCATTAGCGACGGGTAATAGTCGTTGATCTTGGACAATTACATGGATAGTCTGCATGCCATTTGATTCGGTGACAGAATCAAGGGGATAGGCGCGTACCTTTAGTTCTTGGATACCTTTGATAATTTCGTTCCCCATTTTAGGTAACTCATGAATTAGGTTACCCTCGCGATAAAAATGTTTTGCACCAAGATCAGAAATGATTACCCGTTCACCCATCTCCCGTTGAGGATGCCACTCAAAACGCGTTTTTGTAAAATACTGTACCATCTGATTACCGATCACTAATACATTTGAAATCGGTTTTCCAAACAGGTTTTCCCCTCCGTTTGCGATATAAAAATCCAGGAAAGCATAGCAAATCTGATACTCATGACCAGGGAATTTGTGACAAGCTGGTGAACCTTCAGAGAATTTTAATTCTTGTCCATTCTCTTGAAGCCATTCCCCTAAATTTGAAAGTTGAACGCGTGAACCATAAGGGGCGTTTCTATGCATTTCAAAACGTGCTTTTTGGAAATATTGAACGAGAATATTTAAGTCGGGATCTTGATAGGCATCCGTGATTGGGTAACCAAAAATTATTTCTGGGTTTGCAATGCTGCGATATTTTAAAAGAAATTCTCCCGTGACAACATGTCCTGTTTCTTGGAAGTATTCTTCACCCTCGAATTGAGCTTGGCTGGTTTGCCAATTGGAGGAGATTGCCAACAGAAAAATCAAAGAAAACACGAATACACGAAATTTCATAGCTAAATCCTATTATATATAATTTTCTATGAATGGACAATAGGAAATTAGTTGGCTTATAGAATTTAAATGAATAGATTGAAAATATCTTATTGGAAAAATGAAGATCCTTTTATCGTTTTATAGGTATTCTTTGTATAATTAACAGAATATTGCTCTATTATTGACCATTATTTACGTAGGAGAATAGATGATTGATCATGGGTATCAAATAGAACCACAATCAGATACGAAATACCAAGGCAGCCGTTTTTATCTTGTACGCGATACCTCCTCTGGAAAGAAATATCTCTGCGTGGAAGGTGATTCGGGAAATTTCGTTGGTGAAATTCATAATGGGACTAGGTGGTGTCCGCTTACTCCAAGAAATGCAGTTGAACTTCGCGCTCGTATCCCTTGGCTTGTTCCACAGCCTATTGGAGTGGCGACTTCTTTTGGGTTTGGAGATCGATTGGGAATTGCAACATCTGGGCATATCGCAGCATTAGGAGAATCAGAGATTGTTCCGATCTTTGCTCAGCAATCGGTGCGCGAGAATGCTAGGACAGGACGTGACCCACAGACTGTTTTGGATGATGCGATGTGGGGTGTTTTTCAGACAGGATGGAAAAAACCATGGGGCGCGGATGCAGATCATATCAAGGAAATCTATGATCTAAAACCGTTCATTCAAGCAAGATATACGTTTTTTACAATTGATCCTAATGAATATGTGGACGATGCTGCGGCTACAGATTCTCATCCAATTCTCGAAAGTAAATTCTCTAAACTACCTTGGGATAAATTAAGGATCACCCCCGAAGGTCTACTGAATTTGTATATGGATCAACCCATTGATCTTGGTACGATCCGATTAGATTTCCACAGAATTGATTTGGCGCGGGCAGCCTGTAAATATGCACGCGCAATTGCACATGCTAAGGAGATTGCTGATTACCTCAATCAGGAACTCAATTCTTTTGATCTTGAGATTTCTGTAGATGAGACAGATACACCTACAACGACATTGGAACATTATTACTTAGCGAATGAATTGCGTCGCTTAGGCGTTAATTTCACAAGCTTGGCGCCACGATTTGTGGGAAGTTTCGAAAAAGGCGTTGATTATATTGGGGATTTACAAAAATTTGATGACAATATGCAAAACCATGCTGCTGTCATGTATTCTATTGGTGGTTATAAACTCAGCATCCATACTGGCTCGGATAAATTTAGCCTCTATCCGAGTATTGCAAGGCATACGCAGGAATTTGTGCATGTCAAAACTGCAGGAACGAGTTATTTGGAAGCATTACGAGTTATCGCCAGTGTGGATCCATCGCTCTTTCGTCGGATTTTTGATTTTGCTCGCACGCGTTTTGATATAGATAAAAAAACGTATATTATTTCTGCTCAACTTGATCGAATTCCATCAATGTTTGACCTAGATGACAATTGTTTAACTTACTTGCTTGAGCAATTTGATGCTCGACAAGTGCTGCATGTAACCTATGGATCAGTATTAGATGAATTTTATACAGAGTTGATGGAGATTCTTTTAAAAAAACAAGACCTTTACGATCAATTCTTAAAGGTTCATTTCAAAAAACATTTGGATCCTTTCTAGAACTGATGTTGTAAATGATCTTGTTTTAATATCTCGGAGGGGATGTACTAAAAGAGTTTGGGTTTTACAGAGTGCCAATTAGCGGCTTGTTCATATGCATAAGCTGCTCTTAGTAATTTTGCTTCTGACCATGCTTTTGATATGATTTGTAAACCGATTGGTAAGTGATTTGAATCAAAGCCACATGGAAGGGAGATCGCGGGGAACCCGGTGGTGTTGAATGGTGCTGTGTAGCGAGTGAGGGAGGCTGCCTGCGCTACTGCGTCTTGATCTTCGATGTGAGGAGCTGTGATTACAGTCGTAGGGGTTAACAGAATATCGTAGTTGTTAAAGAAAAGTTCGAACGCTCGTTTCTTTTCAGCTTGTGTTCGTCGGGCTGAGATATATTCATGAATGGGTAGTTGTTTTCCTTGTTGTAAACGTTCGAATACATCCTTTCCAAAGTCTTGTGGTTTATCTTGTAAATGATTTTGGTGCACTACAGCAGCTTCGCTGACGACCATTTTACCATTTGCTTTAGCTGCTTCATATACTCCTGGGATTTCTACCAATTCTACGATTGCTCCAAGATCTTCAAATACTAAGGCAGCTTGCTGAATAGCTTGTTCGACTTCCATAGAGGTTTGTTTGAAAAAATCCCCCGTTGCGACGGCTACTTTCCAGTTTTTTACGCCACAAAACAAAGTAGAGAGATAATCGTCAACAGATATATCGACGCTACATGGATCATTGTAGTCAAATCCAGCAATGACCTGGAGCATTAAAGCGATATCCTGAACATTACTGGCTATCGGTCCAGCATGATCCAAACTCCAACTCAATGGAAGTACACCAGATAAACTAACCCTTCCATATGTAGGCTTTAAACCAACTACACCGCATAATGAGGCTGGAATGCGAATAGATCCACCAGTATCACTACCCATTGCCGCTAAGCTGAGTCCACTAGCAACAGCACAGGCAGAGCCACCAGATGATCCACCAGTGATGCGTTCTGTATCCCATGGGTTACGACTGACGCCAAAATGTGGGTTTACATTGGTCACGCCAAGCGCGATCTCATGCATGTTGTTTTTTCCCAAAATAATGGCGCCTGCGTTCTTTAACTTCGTTACAACTTCTGCATCTTTTTTGGGGTAATAATCCGCATAGAATTTCGAGCCATGTGTGGTGCGGACAGCCTGTGTTTCATATAGGTCTTTCACGGCAATTGGGATACCAAGCAAGCTGTTCGGAGCTTTTCCTGGTTTTATATCTCCTTGTGCTGCGTTTATCCTTTGCTCTGCTTGTCTGGCGCTATCTAACGCTCGTTCCGAATCGATGGTAATAAAACAATTCAATTTGTCATTATAATGATCAATACGCTCAAGATATGTTTGTGTAAGTTCTACAGTTGATAGCTCTTTCCTTTCCAAGATTTTTAGAGTTTGTTTGATCGTAAGGCTGCTTAATTCATCGCTATTCATTCTAGGTCTCCATTGAGAATGATTTCCAATTCACGACGCGCTTGCTCTGGAGATTTAAAATGAATTGCTTGTAATCCAACAGTCTGTGCGCCTTCGATATTTTGAATAAAATCATCGATAAAGACAGCTTCGGAGGCATCCACATCTAATTCCTGCAACATAAGTTGAAATATTCGTGCATCCGGTTTCATCATGCCCACTTCAGCTGATACGATTATTTTATCAAATGCATCTGCAGCTAGCCAATTTTCTTCAAGCAGTTTTCGTAAATTTTCAAAAGCATTGCTTAATAGACCGGTTTTATAACGCTTTTTTAGTTTGCGAATATAATTGATCAGTTCTTCATCGAAGCGATCTCCCGCCCAAAACATTGATAGAAAATCTTCCAAAGCTGATGGAGTTAATCCTAATTCCTCACGTACGTGATCAAGGTGTTCTTGCCAGGAGATCATTCCTGACTGAGCAAGCACACTCGATTCTCCAGCAAACAAAAGATATTCAATGTCTTGACGATTTTTACCCAATTCTGCTGCTAGTTTTTCACGGGGATTATGATCGTGTGTACGCAAGATTACACCACCTAAATCCCATATGATTGCTTTGATCATGATTTTTCTTCCTTTCCACAGCGCATTCAGTTAAAAAGGTTTCCGGTATGCACTAATCTGGTAGTCTTGTTGATAGCGAAGGCTTTTATAGAGCTTTAGGGCGCCTTGGGGGTTGTCTGTGTCTACACCGAGTGCCGCTTCAGTCATGCCACGCTCTTTTATAGCATACAGGCTCTGGACAATCAATGCGCGAGCTAAACCGCGTCTACGCCAAGGTCGTCGAACACTAATGTTCTCGGTCCATCCGCGTTTTCTTTGATAAAAACCATTTTCGACTTGATCAATAAAACTACGCACCATTCCAGCTACTTGATCACCATCCCATGCGATTCTCCAAAGGCTAGGGTCAAAGACAGGATCTTCTAACCAGGCATCTAATGGCGGTTCAGCATCTTCACTATATCCCCAGTGATCACGGAAAGCTTCTTGCTCAGCATCATAAATAGCTTGATAATGCTCAGGCTTTGCTTCGCGTACTTCTAATCCTTCTGGCAAAGGTACTTCTGGGATATTCTCTAGATCAGGGCGCACCATTTCAAAAAAGTGTCGTACAGGTTTGTAGCCATCTTGGATTAAGATTTTTTGTTTGTGTTTTTCAGTATCTGCTGCAAAAGATTCAAAATATCGCCTACCTTTTCTTGGATGGTCATTGCTGATCTTTTTTAAGCGATTCTGATGATATCGTAATAATGAGTATGTAATGCCCTCTCCTTGCCAAGCTGGTACAAGACAACTCTTATGCTCATATACTCTGGTACCATCTAATTCTTGCCACCAACAAATATTTCCATAGCCAATTTTTTCATTATCTAGCTCAGCGATCACCAAATCTTCAAATAAGTTGAAGTTTGGCATATATGTATATCTGGTTTTTAGATATTCGGGGTCGACAACACGGACAACCCTGTCAACCTTATTGCATGCTTGATTGATCGATGCAATGGTATGGAAATCGTTTTCTCCTTGATAGGTTCGAACTTGTAATCCTGGTAATTCAGGAGCTTCTGGTAATTTTATTGTGGTTACTTTTTCCTTATTCATCATTTTGTTCCCAATTGTAATTGATTAAGCCATTTATCTCGTAGGATTCCCATAATGATCACATCTGACCTAGAACCATCTCTTTGTATTGCAGACCTCTCAATACCCTCAAAATTAAATCCCGCTTTTTCATACGAGCGAATGGCGCGTTTGTTATAGGAAAAGACTCCTAATGTAACTCGGTGAAGGTTGAGTTCGGAAAAGGCATAATTTAAAATCACTTTCATTGCATCCGTGCCATAACCTTTTCCCCAATAATCACTAGCGCCTAATCCGATCCCTACCCAGCAATCACCATGATTCCAGTTGATATCCATCAGATCGACAAATCCAATCAAATGATCATTCTCGAGAGTTCGAATGGTAAAGAAAAAACCATTTAGATTCTCTTTTTCTAGTTCTTTTGTAATCGACTCTTTTATTCTTTTTGCAGACAGCAAAAAACCATAATCTGTATCCAGCAATCGTAGATATTCACTGTTTCGTTTCCACTTTGAGAATACCTCTCCAATGGTCTTTGAATCCTCGGAAGTTAGCTGAACTAATTTACCTTTGTATACATCGGACAACATCTTTTTCCTCGCTTGATTACTCTATTGTTTGATTTATTCGCCACTCATCATTCAAGATTCCTAAGTGTAAAGAATCCCAGCGCCTGCCGTCTCGAAATAAAGCTTCTTTTCGACGTACTTCTTCTATAAAACCCATTTTCTGAAATAAGTGGTAAGCTGTTAGGTTGTATTCAGGGATGAGCACTGTCAGTCGGTAAAGATTGCATTCATCAAATGCATATCGAAGCATCAATTGAAGTGCTTCGGTTCCGAAACCTTTATCCCGATCATTGGGATCACCAATTCCCATTTGCAGCATAGCGGTTCCATTCGACCACTCAATCCAGTAGATCTTTGCGAAACCGACTAATCGATCATCTTCTCGCACCCGAATCGTGAAGTAGATCAAAGAACGACTATCATCTTGTTCTTTTTCAATTTCCTCATATTTCTTCTTGACCTGCTCTTTTGATAATGGATGGGCAGGCGCAGGGTCTAACAGACGAAGATAATTAGCGTCATGGGTCCATTTTGACTCAATTTCGGGGTCTTTCTCGTAGTCAATTGGTGCTAGACATATATTCTCTCCATCATAAAGCGATAATTGTATTTTCATTATATAGTCTCCTGATAAATATATCTTGAAAAATATGCATAAACGTCGGAGGTGGTTATCGATGAATTTAATTTACGAATATTTTCCTTTCATCAGTCAAAGCAACAAATGATAGCTGAGCTTCTTGATAAATAAAACCAGCCAAAAAATCTTCGTGGCTGGTCTTGTAAAGAAAAAGCCACGGGTTTGGAGTGCACCCGTGGCTTAGTAAAACAAAAAGTTGTTCTTAGCTACCGAAAGGCGCACTCCGACAAGGTATTCCGTATGATCCGTCATTCGCGTCAATAAAAATGAAGAAACAGAAATCAGTATTTTTTGATTTGTCCATATGTGCGCTCTCCTTTCGTTAAGATTTATTAAACATCCTGGATTTTATCATAGTGAAAATTCTAATGTCAAGGCTTTTTCTAGATGAAGACATCTTTAAGAAATATTGGATTTTTCTATTCCTCCGGATCTGAAAACTCTGCATCGATAATATCACTGCTTGTTATATTATTGTTCTCCTGTTGGCTGCTGGATGTTTGATTAATGCTATCCATATGCTCTTGGACAATATGCGGAGGGCATAGTTCTACAAATAAGAACGTGCCTAACCACATTACCGCGACATCATCGATAGGACCTAGCGCAATGTCTGGGATAATGAAATAAAACAAAGAACCTATAGGGAGAATTTTTAGGAAAGGACTTACCCGAGGATCTGCGATCAAACGCATAATTAATTTTATTCGAGAAGTGAGATCATTGAAAATCCCACTTTTCATATTCATAATATTTTTTCTTTCATCTTCATTCATACAACCTCCGATCGATCTAGGAGAAATTACATTTAATAAGAAACAAGTTGTTCCTCATTGATTATACGACAAACTTTATTAAAGGTCGCGATATGCAATAAACCACTTTTTATAAAAAAAGGCAGGTAAGCACCTGCCTTTTTTTATTGGAATTTACAAACACATATATTTCTTTTATACCGCTTGAGCTTTTTGAACGACTGCGGAAAAAGCTTTTGGATCCCGAATAGCCAAATCGGCAAGAACCTTACGGTTGAGAGCAATTCGACTACTCTTCATATCATGGATTAATCGGCTGTAAGTAGTACCATTGACGCGCGCAGCAGCATTAATTCGGGAAATCCACAAGCGTCGTAAATCTCGTTTGCGGGTGCGTCGGTCGCGATACGCGTACCAAAGGCTTTTTAGCATAGCCTCATTGGCGCGTCGGAATAGCCTACTACGCGTCCCGAACTGACCTTTGGTCATTTTCAATATTTTCTTATGCCGCCTACGGCGTGTATATCCAGTCTTTACACGTGCCATTTTATACCTCCTGCGAACCCCTGAGCGCCGGTAGCCTATTGACTACCTGTTGTTAGCACTCAACAGCCGCAACAATAAAAAAAAAAATAGTCCATAGATTCAATTGACTTCGATTGAATCTCTAAGAATAGCTTAACTATTCTTGCTCATATAAGGTGCTAAACGTTTAACTGTCTTCTTGATGCCACGTCCTTTTACTGGCAACATTTTGTCAAACAGATATTTCGTGCGCTGGGATTTTTGACGACGTAAATGGCTTTTCCCAATTTTAGTGCGCACTAAATTCCCAGAACCTGTTACACGGAAGCGTTTAGCAGTGGCTTTATGAGTTTTTAATTTATATTTACCTGCAGTTTTCTTGCGAGGCACAATATACCTCCTCTCGAACAAAATTCCGCGGATTATTTACTACCCGCGGATGACGATAGTTTTTTATCCAGAAGCAAATATCAGTTGTGAATTTATTTCTTCTTTACGCCTTTAGTAGGAGCTATTACCATTAGCATCGTTCTTCCTTCCAAGGCTGGTGATTGCTCCACAATTGCAATATCCGATAGAGATTCAGCAACTTCTTTTAAGTTGGTTAAAGCGATCTCAGGATACGTAATCTCTCGTCCTCTAAATCGGACACGTACCTTGACTTTCATGCCGTCTTCGAGCCAACGACGAGCGTCACGTACTTTTAGATCTCGATGATGCTCGTTGGTTTTAGGACGCAGGCGAATTTCTTTGACTTCAATTTTTGTCTGAGCTTTGCGAGCTTCGCGCTCCTTTTTCGCTCTTTCATAAACAAATTTCCCAAAGTCCATCACACGGCAAACTGGTGGGTCTGCATTCGGCGCGACTTCTACTAAGTCAAGATCAGCTTCAATTGCCATCCTTCTTGCTTCGTCAATATTTACAACACCGACATTATTGCCGTCGGCACCGATTAGACGAACTTTTGGGGTATGAATGGTGTCATTTACTCTATACTCACTTGCGCTGATATTTAGCTCCTTTCACATCTTGCTTTGTAAATTCCAATTTCATGTTGGCATAATACCAAAAAACAGGTGAAACGTCAACATGGATATTTTTTTTGTAAAATAAAAATGATCAGCAGTACTATGAGCATTGGAGCAAGGTGGTTGAGATTGGATGTGTTCCAAACTACCTCCTCTTGATTTTAGGTAAATATCATTAATGGAGAAAAGGTCAATGTTGTCATTACTTGTCGAATAATTATTTCGAATTAAGTTTATTAGCAACCACTTCGGTCGTAGTCCCGCCGGTATCATAATCAACTATCTGCGCCAACTCTTGTAATTGCTGGCGTTGCTTGAGTATATTCTTCTTTTGAAAAGTTATACAATTTTTACTCTATTTTATATATATCTAATCGATAATAGTTAACTACCCGAACCCGCCAAAGGCTGCTATCTGGGCGTTAGCCGATTACACATCTGTGGATCGGCAAGCCCGGCAGATCTGTTCACCATCGATTTCAACGAGATGAGTTTGTAAAACAGCCTGATTGCAACGATCACAAATCACTAAGACTGAAGTGATCGGTCTCTCCAGCCACAGCGCGTTGGTGTGCTGCGTTTCGAAGAGGGTCTCAAAAGGAGTTTTTAGCCAATAAGCCACATGCTTATCTAATAATATCTGGTAACGGGCTGTTTCTTGCATCGTAGCCCGCTGATTCTGGATTTTGGTTTCCAAGGTTAGGAATTCCGGATCGACATCGATGTTTTCAGGGCGCAAGGTGAACCTGAGAGCCTGATTGTTTTGATAGATAAACGTGTAGATGTGCCTCCCATAATCAAGTGCTTGTAAGCGCCCGTTTCCAAACGTGCATCCCGTCAGCCGCTGAACAGCATCCAATGCCGAAGTGGTGTTTTCGACCAGGATGCGCAGACTGGTAGGCGAGAGCATTTCAAAATTAGATTTTGCAAGGCATTATCGTAATCTACGGACACATATTGCTGGATCGGCTCAACCTGATCTACGGCAATGTTCCGAAAGATGGCTTCTCTGGTCAGCATGCGTCAGCCTCGAAACAGGGGATGCAAAGTTTCCGCCCGTCCATCAAGCGAATGCGCGTTTCCATGACCATCTCGCCGCAAGCTTCGCATTGGATCGATTCACGCACGCGGGCTTTGGCGGGGATGAGGGGTTCTACGGTCTGCACCTCAAAAAGGGTTTCCAGGGGTAAATCGAGGATGATTTGCCCGCGCTGCTCAGGGCTGGATTCCCCCCAGGACTGCGGCTTAGTCACTAGTCGGATGGCTTTGCCGTCCGAACGACGGATGAAGGTGAAGGCGTTCTTGCCATAATCCAGGTGGATCAGGTTCCCCTTGCCGAAGGTGCAGCCAGTCATAAATTGAATGGCATCCACGCCGCACATATCCGTCTCGACGATGGCGACGACTTCTTCGTCGGTAGCATGTGGACCGATTTCGTGCAATGCCAGTTCTGAGGCGCGTATACCGATGGCTAAGCCTGGGCAAAAGTGCCCATGAAATTGAATGACTGCATCTAGTTTCTGAGTATCCATGCTCTGTTCTCCTTGCATAACCAGAATATATTGTTGCAAAACACATACAAAAAATATCAACCAGATTATAATGCAAGTATTTGCAAATGCAAATACTTGCATTATACTTATTTTGAGAAGAAATGAAATCCAGCACTGTATAAAAATTGATTCTTGATTTCCGATATTGGTATGGGTGCATTAATTTTTAAAATAGTAAACAATTTTCCCCATCAAACCGAACTATCTCGTAAGCTCAAAGCGTAAAGAATCGAAAAACCGCCTGAATCATCAAGCGGTTCTATGAGTGGGCGGGATAGGACTCGAACCTACGGCCTCTGCGATGTCAACGCAGTGCTCTAACCAACTGAGCTACCCGCCCAAGCGAAAGTGATTATACACATAACCTGAAGAATAAGCAAGGTTCTGAGTAAATTATTAATATGATATTTCCTGTAAAAAATCTGTGATTCTTTCTGCTACCACCCCAGGTTGTTCGAGCATTACCATGTGACCTGCCCCTGGAACGATGGCAAGTCTTGAATTTGGAATGCGATCTGCTAAGTAATGTGAAAATCTCAGAGGAGTCATTTGATCGTCTGCCCCACAAAGGATTAAAGTGGGTTGAGAAATTTTCTCAATGTGTTCCATTTCATCAAACTTATTACAGGCAATAAAGTCAGAAAGTAATACACTAGGGCGTATTTCATTCATACGCTTTGTAGCAATTTCAACTAATCGTTGTTGAGTATTTGCGCTAAAAGACCATGTAATGATCTTATGGACCGCACTTTGATATGTAGAAGGAGTTCTCAGTTGCTCTATGATATTAGGGGAAACGCTCAATTTTGCACCAGCGCCAATTAATCCTAGACCTAAGACATTTTCTGGATGCTTAAGAGCTAACTCAATCGCAATCGCACTTCCCATTGAATGACCAATCACTGTGACTCTAAAAAGACCCAAAGCATCTATCCATTTCTTAATTTGTTCAGCGAATTCAGTGATTGATTGAATGGCTTGTCCACTGGATTTACCATGACCTGGTAAATCCATGGCATATACCTTATGATTAGGTAAACGTCGTAATTCTACCGACCAAAAAAGATGGTTTCCTCCTGCTCCATGGATCAGTAATACTGGAGGATTTGTAAAGCCTATATCGCCTTCATAAAGATGATAATAAATATTTTTTTTAATGGGCATGTATCACCAATAACCGTATTACGTGATTACTTGTCTGATCTTTTCTGAGGCTTCTTCCGTCAGAGGAATGATCACCTGAATTCTTGTTCCTTTCCCGGCAGCAGAATTAATTTGAATAACGCCATTCACTAAACTTGCTCTTTCCCTCATATTAACCATTCCAAGACTGGTGCGGTTTTCGTAAGAAGAATCGACCTCTTTTGTATTAAAGCCAACGCCATCATCTTTGATTTCAAGTAAACAGATATCTTTTTTTATCAACTCGAGTCTCACCCAAACGTGGTCTGCTTGAGCATGTTTGCGAGCGTTGTTTACGCCTTCTTCTGCAATATAGAAGATCACAGCCTGTCTGCTCATTTCTAAAGCATCTACAATACTTGAATCTGCTTGAATAATGACATTTTGTTTAAAGGTTTCGCGCATCTTTTCAGCCATTGAGGAAAGAGCTGCGATTAAACCCTGTGTTTCCAGGATCAATGGTCTCAGAGTAAAAAGCATATGCCGGATTTCTTTGGTAGTTCGGCGAGCTAAATCTTCGATTTTAAATAATTCTTCACCAGCAGCTTTCACATCACGTTCCAATAATCTGCGTGCGAAATTTACTCGCATGGCAATCGCTGATACTGTCTGAGTGGGTCCATCGTGCAAATCTCGAGCCATCTTCTTTCGAGATTCTTCTTGAACCTCCATGATGCGTTCCTTTTCTAATTCTAGATCTTCATATAAGCGTGCGTTTTGCATGGCGATCATGGATTGGTTACCTACGATCTCAAGGATTTCAATTCTTTCTGTAGTGAAAAAATCAGGATTGGGATGGGCAAAAAGCAAAACCCCATATACATCGAAAGCGGTCCTTAATGGGTAGGTAAAGACAGATTGACAATGATGCATTGAAATGAAATTTGATAGTTCTGGATCGCTGTTAACCTGATCTGATAATAGAACGTCCCCTGTATTGATGGTCTTTCCTAAGATTCCACTTTTTCCAGGTAGCGATACCCGTAAATCGGGGGCTAGAAAACGTCGAGAGGTGGCAATAAATAATTCGGAATCTTTGTATTCACTACCTTCAGAGAATAATAAGACTGCACTGATCAATCTATCTGAAGGAGCATTGAGCTCTGAAAGTGTCGTAATGCTCAAGTCTAAGGAGTTTTCTAAGACACGCTCGTAATTTAATGATGAGCTTAGTGCAGATATTAATTCGACGATCAACCTGCGACGTTGCTTTTCCTCAAACTTTACTCCCGATACCTCGGAGATTTTCTGTTCGATTTCTAACTCTTTTTTATCGTTTAGATGATCTATATAATAACTAAAATACGCAAGAGGAAAACCAATGATTAAAGATAGCGGTATGAATAGACCAACAAATAATAGAACATCTTCTGGTTCTTTAAATAACGTTAACAATCCACCTAACAGAAAGACATTCAGTAATGATATAACGAAAACACCTAGCCATTGGAATGATAATGATGCGGTTAGCAGAGGTAAAAGACTAAACCAAATCAGATTGGTAGCTCCCATAGAAAGTGCAAGATAATAAAATAGATAAGCAAAGATCATATCTATAGAAATCCCCACTACCTTTTTCCTCTTGGAAGAATCCCAAAAAGTGATTAAGAAGACTACGATAAGATAAATAAATGCTGAAAAGATTATTACCGCGATACGGATGAAATTTATATTTGCGGTTAAGGATAACCATAGGCTCATTAATAAAAGAAAAACGATTCGGATAAATAACGTTGTCCAATCAACAACTGTTAGCTTCTGAACGCTTTTTACGATCTGTTTCACCCGTTGATCAATCGACATGGTTAATAATCCAAATGTTGATTTAAGCAATCTAGAATTGGTTTAGCTGCTTGAATAGCTAAGCTTCTGTGACTCAATTGGTTTTTTTCCTGCATAGTCAATTCTGCCATAGTACACCCTTTTTGTGGAAGAAAGAAAATTGGATCGTATCCAAAACCTCCAAAGCCCCTTTCTTCAGGAATGATTTCTCCATCGCATATTCCTTCAGAAAACAGGACTTGTTTCCCAAGAGGAACAATTGCGATACTGCAATGGAAGCGCGCTAACCAGGGACGAGGTTTGTCTTTTAATTGTTCTAACAAGCGCTCCCTGCGGTCTGCATCATCTGCATATTTATTCGGTGAGAATCGAGCGGAGAATATTCCAGGTAAGCCATTCAATAGATCTACTTCCAATCCTGAATCATCCGCTAGTGTTGTATAACCCGAAGCTTGAGCAAAAGCGTTTGCTTTGATGCTAGCATTTTCAGCGTAGGAATTCCCGGTTTCATCGACATGTAGGGAAAGGTTCAATTGTGCAGGCGTGATTAATTCAAAAGTGTATCCTTGAAGCAAAGATCGATATTCTCGGATTTTCCCTGGGTTGTTGCTGGCGATCAATAGTTTAGACATATCTTCACTCACTACATCAAATTATAATTCAACTATATGTTATAATAAAATCAAATATGTATAAATTATCAAAGTAATAAGAGTCAATTTATGACGGAAGCAATGATGTTCACCATTCGTCACAAAATGGCTCGATTTTTAAATAAGCCAGGTATTTTATTAATCATGTCGAAGTATAATCAAATTCTCACATTAAATGTCGGATTTATCGTCCACGAAACAGTTGGATATTTTCGGGAATTCGATCTAGAAGCACCAAGAATCCATCTCTATCCTGATCTTGACCTGGAAAATTTTTTAGGATTAGTGAAAGTAACCCGAACAGCAAAAGGTTTACTTATCCAAGCGAAGGCGAGCGCGAAGGTGATGAGTGAATGTGTTCGCTGTTTAAACCCCTTTCTTCTACTTCTGGAGATAGATTTCACGGATCTATATGCCTTTTCCCCGGATTCTGCAGATGCTTCAGGATTATTATTACCAGAAAATGGAAAAATTGACCTTGAACCATCCATACGGGAAGAGATGCTCCTCTCTATTCCGATCAACCCCATCTGTTCACCGAATTGCAAAGGTCTCTGTCCGATCTGTGGGGAGAACCTTAATACCGGTGAACATATAGAGCATCATGAAGAAAATCCAGATTCTAGCTTAAGCATCTTGAAGTCCTTACTTGACGAAGATGCTGCATCATAGGAAAAAAAGTTTTCCATTCGTGTACAAATGGAATGAACATTGATTTGCATGAAGGTCTTGTAATATCCTTTTCACTTGACAAATCTTCTTTAGCATTTTAGACTTAGATTATTATTTTATTTATATAGGTAATTGAGAATGGCTCTGGTAGTCTCCCGAAGAAATCATTGCGAATATTCAATGGCTATGATGTATGTATTGTCAGCCATAGATTTTCCTTGAGTATGGGCAGCCAATCTCGAATTTACCCCATGTAACGATCATTAGAAATATTACAGCTGCCCGAAAGGGCAGTTTCTCTTAATATATAAACCCTTGGAGGTCCTAAATGTCAAAATATATTTTAGTCGCTGTTGCCTGGCCTTATGCAAATTCAGACATACACGTAGGGAATATCACAGGTTCTTATTTACCAGCAGATATTTTCGCTCGTTTTAACCGTTTATTGGGCAATCATGTCTTGATGGTCTCTGGATCTGATGCGCATGGAACGCCAGTCGCAATACGCGCTGATGCTGAAGGGGTTTCTCCCACTGAGGTCTATGAACGCTTTCATTTAGGTTTTATTGAGTTGTTTCAAAAACTTGGTCTTTGTTATGACTTGTTTACAACTACGCATACAGAAAATCATACTAGAGTATCGCAATCGATATTCTTGGCATTAAAAGAGAATGATTATCTTTACACCAAGCGTGAACAGCAGTGGTATTCAACATCGCAAAATCGTTTTCTCCCCGATCGCTTTGTTGAAGGAACGTGTTATTTATGTGGGTATGAAGATGCACGAGGTGATCAGTGTGACCGCTGTGGTAACCTGCTTGACGCTACTCAGCTTATCAATCCTCGGTCGAAAATTGATAACACGGTACCGACATTACTTGAGACAGAACATTTTTATCTTGATCTAGGCGCTCTAGAACCGGATATTGTTACATTTTTGCGGGAGCGAGAGGGTTATTGGCGACCGAATGTCTTGCGTCAATCCTTGGGACAGATTTTAGCGAAAGGACTGCATGGTCGCGCTATCACTAGGGATTTGGATTGGGGTATCCCAGTACCCGTAGAGGGATGGGATGGGAAAAGCCTATATGTGTGGTTTGAGGCGGTTATTGGATATCTTTCTGCTGCAATTGAATGGTCTTCCATTAATCAAGAAGATGGTATTTGGGAAAAATGGTGGTTTAATCCTGAGATGCGTTCTTATTATTTTATTGGTAAAGATAATATCCCTTTTCATGCGGTTATTTGGCCGGCTCAATTGATTGGCTCTGGTGAAAATTTTGGTGAAATTTTCCAAGCTATTCAAGGAAAACGACTTACCTTACCTTATGATGTTCCGGCGAATGAATTTATGAACCTCGAAGGTCAGAAAATTTCTGGTAGTCGTAATTGGGCAGTATGGGGATTGGATTTCTTGAGCCGTTATGATCCAGATCCTTTACGCTATTATTTAACCGCTAATATGCCTGAGAGCAAAGATACCGATTGGGATTGGGAGGACTTTGTCCGCCGGAATAATGATGAATTAGTTGCTACCTGGGGAAACCTAGCGAATCGGGTTTTGTCTTTTTGCTATAAGCACTGGGATGGTAAGGTATCTGAACCAGGTGATTTAAGACCAGATGATCATGAGATCCTGGAGATTATTGAAAATGGATTCACAACCGTGGCGGAGCATTTTGAGTCAGTACATCTTCGCGCGGCGCTTAATGAAGTGATGCGATTAGCTACTGAAGTTAATCGATATCTTGATAAAGCAGCGCCTTGGCAGGAAATTAAAACGGATAAAATCGCAGCTGCCACTAGTATCTATACAGCCTTAAGAGCAATTGACTCGTTAAAGATTCTTTTTGCACCCTTTTTGCCATTCACTTGTGAACGTTTACATAAATATATGGGTTATGATTCGCCCTTATTTGGAGATCAGTTTGTTGAAACACGCACTGATAGCTTGGGTGAGCATACTGTCCTAAGATATCAATCCAATCATATTGTTAATCAATGGCAACCAAGTCAGTTAAAAGCTGGTCAAAATTTGAATCAACCAGAAAGATTATTTATTAAATTAGAACTTGGTGTTGCTCAGGAAGAAAGATCGAGATTGGGGTAGTTATCCCCTTTTTTGTGATCATCTCTCTCTGAAAAAAATCAAATCTTTTGATTAGAAGGATTCCTTAGCTGAATATACCAAAGAATTTCTTTTGGTACGAAGATTAATTCAAATATTTGTTCGCTAGGCGTCATGACTAAAAAATGTAAATTATCTTCTTTGATCCAAGTTCTCCCTGTACTAACAATTCTATAATTCCGATTTTGGAATGAGAAATTTTTTGGAAAGACTTCGCCTTTAGTGTTAAAACGAGCTGTCACTTCGACTGATTTCATCCCTAATCCTTTAACTTAAATAGGTTTTTTCTCCAAAATGTTTGGTTAGTGTGTTATATAAGAAAAATAAAGCTTGTTGGGCACTTTGCTGTTTGATTTCCAATCGATTGCCTTTGAGTTCTAAATCATGCGCGACTCGTATATTTTTTGCACTTAACCCTATCCAAACCAACCCGACGGGTTTTTCGCTGGTTCCACCATCCGGTCCAGCGATACCACTAATGGAGAGACCGATATCTGAATGGAGACCTTGACGGGCTCCGAATGCCATTTCAAGAACTGTTTGTTCGCTCACTGCCCCGTATTTCTGTAAAGTAATCTCAGATACACCCAATAAAGAGACCTTGGCTTCATTTGAATACGTAATATAACCCCCCAGAAAATACGCAGATGAACCTGGAATATTTGTAATTAGATTACCAACCAATCCACCTGTACAAGACTCAGCTACAGAGAGCGTCAACTTGTGGTGGAGGAGCAACCCCCCGATAACTTTTTCAGCATCCATCCTATTATAGACCTTTTTTCCTATTGCGTTTGTGTAACTTTCTGAATTGTGCGTGGATTGTCTGCATCAAACCCTTTCACCAGGGTCAAGTAATACGCAAATAGTTGTGCGGGAACAATTGCTACCAGTGGCGTTAACCACTCTGGTATTCCTTTTGGTAGAGCGAGCGGAGATTGTGCTAAATCTAATGCTTCTTGGTGATCAGAAATCACCAGTAATTCAGCGCCAAGATCATTTTTTAGACCTAATAAGAGTTTTCGTATATCCTCAAAGACATGCCCTTCGGGTGCAACAGCCATGATTGGAAACCCTCGTTCAATCATAGCGATTGGTCCATGTCTGAAATCCGCGGATGAATATGGTTCCGCTATTGTATAAGTCATTTCCTTCAATTTTAGCGACCATTCGAATGCAGTTGCATAATTATAACCTCTACCAATCACTACACACTGATTCATATATCGATATCGTTCTGCAATACGGGCAATATGATCATCTAGCCTAAGGACTTGTTCTATCCATTCTGAAATATTCATGAGATGATCTAATTGTTCGTTATCCTCTTTTAATATTACAGAAAGCAGCGCAATAGCCATTAGTTCTGCTGTGTAAGTCTTGGTTGCCGCTACTGCTGTCTCTAATCCAGCACATATATCGATCGTGTATTCAGCGGCATTCGCTAAAGGAGAATCAGGAGAATTTGTGATTGCTAAAGTCAATTGACCCCGTCTGCGTCCTTCTTCTAACACTTTGACAATATCTGGTGATTGCCCTGACTGTGAGATACCAACGACAAGTGCTCCCTCAAGTCTGGGAGGTTTTCCGTAGAATGTAAAAAGGGAGGGAGTGGCTAATGCGACTGGCAGTTGATTATTCGAGCCCCAAAGATAATTCGCATATCGTCCGGCGTTATCAGAAGTCCCCCGAGCAGCTAAAAATATAAACTTAGGAGAATTCTCCTTGATTACATTCGCTATCTCAACAATATTATCTTTCTGGTTCGAATATAAGCGATCGAAAAGTACAGTTTGTTCTAATATCTCATGGAAGAGTGTCATAAATTATTTCCGAAAGTTTTTTCTTATTCTTGCCTTTTTCATTGGGGAAGTAGATATCATTCCACTTTAATTTGGCTGGCTAATTTATCTTCTAAAGCTAGTTCCGTATTATCTACTTTCACAACGGTAACCGGCGAATGCTGTAGAACTTCGACCCAATGACCGGGGATCAATCCATATGCCATTAAGTGATCTTGTCTATTTTGCGGAATACCAGGGTCAAACCCTTGGATGCAAGCTCGGCAACCTGGAGTGACATCAGCCAATGATCCACAAACTCGAAAGCACCTCCTCCTTTTGCGTCTAAAGGCATGGATAGAATCGTGAAGTAAATGTCTGCCAAAATGTCTTCTCATAGTTTTGAATGCTCCTTTATGGAGAAGATTTTTTTTCAGGATGTCTCTTGTTCTCTTGATCGAGCCATTGCAACGCGAGTACTGCAATCTTAGAGTTTGAGGCGTTCACTGTTTGATATCCACAAACGGGACAACATACAAATCCACAATCATGGTTTAGTGGACATGTCTGACAGGCTTTGTTGCCAGGGATGTCAAAACGATGTCCGCACAATGGACAGATAATTATATCTGGATTCATGCACCCCATCCTATCAATAATAGTATTCTGTTTAATAAACCACCGACGAAGATCGCCAGTGGGAATATGAAAAGAACAGCTCCTGCGGCGGTTTTCCAACCGCGTTCTTTGGAAATCATCAGAACACTTGCAATACAGGGCACAAATAAAGTCACAGTTACCATTGCGACTAAAACTTGTACAGGTGTCAATAATCCTTCTGATTGCATTATAAAAAATCCGGAAGCGCCAAAATCTCGACGTAAAAAACCCATCAGGAAAGCTGAACTGGCTTCAGGGGGAAGCCCTAACCATCCTGTGACGATAGGTTTACTAGCTGATTTGAGATACATCAAACCGCCAGAAATATCCAAAAAAAACATCATTGCAGCCCCAATCAAGAATAAAGGTACCACCTCTTTCAAATACCATTCGACCCTTGCGATTGTTTTCACCAATACGTTTACAAGAATCGGTAACCTTAGCGGGGGTAGTTCTACCAATAACAGACTTCTTTCACCAGGTAAAACGTGTGCTGCTAACCAACCAACTAATAATAAGACCAATAAAATCACGCTTGTCCATATGATTACCGCGCTAAACGAAATACCAGCTAACATACCCATAACAACGCCTAATTGTGCGGAACAAGGAACCGCTAATGCTAACAACAGTGTCACTAAGACTTTTTCCCGTTTGCTTTCTAAGACTCTTGTTGTTAAGGTTGCCATTGTGACACATCCAAGTCCCAACACCATGGGTAATACAGCTTTTCCGTTCAATCCCAGATCTTGAAAGGCTCGATTGCTCAACGCAGCTAGTCGAGGTAGATACCCTGAGTCTTCCATGATCCCGAAAGCAAGGAAAAAAGTTGTCACAATTGGAAATACCAATCCAAAAGCGTATGTCAATCCCATCGTCCAAACCCCGTAATCTCCAACTAAAAAATCGACAAGAAAGGAAATTGGAATAAAGTTTTCAACGACTTTAATAAACCAGGGATTGATCAATTCTCCGAATAAGTAATTTTCAAAAAAGCCAACTAGAGATCCTGCACCGAATACTCCTACAAACCAATACATAGAATAAAGGATAAACGCTAATATTAACCATCCCCAAACCGGATGTGTTGTAAGGCGGCTAATTTTAGTAAAAAATCCTTGCTGACCCTTCTTAACTTGCTCGATTGCATTGTCTGTGATTTCTTTTACGAATGAATACCGAGTACGCTGAATGCTCGCAAGAATCGATTCATGGATTGAATTTTGGAGTTCAATGCGTTGTTGTATTAATAACTTATGTTCATCTTGGTTAAGATACTCTTTTAACCAATTTTCTGCCAGCGTATCACCACTAAGCCAGAGTATGGCTATTGAGCGTGTGTTAATTCTCGGTAAACGCTTGATGGATTTTCTGATCGAACTTTCGAAGGTTTCAACAGCTTTTTCGATCTCCTCTCCATAATCTAATCGAATATTAGGAGGGTTTGTTTCCAGTAGTGCATTGTTCAAATCTTTGATACCCATACCATGGATTGCGGTTGTTGGTATCACAGAGAACCCGAGATGATCAGAAAGTGATTTGAAGTCAAAATGATAGCCGAGTGTTTCTGCTTCATCCATCATGTTAAAAGCAAGTACTAAAGGAATTCCCATTTCTGCGATTTGTACAGCTAGTATAAATGTCCGGATAAAATTCTTTGCATCGCCAACTTGAAGGATCGATTTTATTGGTTCATTCCATAAAAACTTTTCGGTTACTTGCTCATCTTCTGTTAACGGGGGAAACGCAATCACGCCGGGGGTATCGATCATTTCTATTCCCGTAAGTGTTCGAGAGCTTCCTCGTGTAACCTCAACTGTAGTTCCTGGATAATTTGATACGATTACCCGTTGTCCAGTTAAACGTTGAAAGAGCGCGGATTTTCCGACATTAGGTTGACCAACTAAAGCAATGCTACCTTTGATGTTCATCATTTTTTGATTGATCATATTTCTCTTTGCCAGCTTGTAAGTTTATTCAGCACAGTCATTCTCGTTTCGGCAGCTTTCACATAGTCCATAAAGAACCATTGATTTAGATTCAACCAAACAACCTGCTGCTTCTTCAAATCTTCTTTTTATATCATTAATCGATGGATCATTAAATTCAATCACTTTTTTACATTTTGAACACAAGAAATGATGATGTTCTGAAGGGATTGCAGAGTCAAAGCGATCATGACGGTGATCAACGTTGAATCTCCTGGCGATGATTAATCCTTCTGTCTCCATCCATCGTAAAGTTCGGTACACTGTTGAAAGATTAAGATTTGGGTCTACCTGACTAACTTTTTCAAATAGTTCTTCAGCCGTAGGGTGACAATCAAGTTCTTCTAATGCCTCGAGAATCACCCTTCGTTGGTGTGTCATCCGACCACCTTGTTTTTGAAGTCTTTTTTTTGCGTTTATTAATAAACTAGTCATAGGGAAGCCATTATTGCAAATCGTTTGCAATAATATTCTATTATAATATATCTCGTTTCATCAGTGATGATTGTCACAATATGTCGGGATTCCTTTCACCAGTGATTGATTGATTTTCTAAAGCGTTATTATTCATCAGATTTCACCATAAATTTGGATGAACTTGTTTTTTCCTCTCAGTTTATATTATCTCCGATTAAAATAACTTTCAAGAAAAGCAGATATAACGAGCGCAATTATTCTTGGAGTTTTGAATATGCAAAAAAAGGTTTCTTTTATCGAATATCAGCCAAAAACAATATTGAATAAGAGTAAAAGAGCGGATGATTGGTTTTGGACCCGTTATAGCGCCTATCCATAT
>CAZJMV010000133.1:0-4031 GCA_964547225.1 uncultured Anaerolineaceae bacterium
GTGTGATAATTCAGTAAATATTTTTTCGGTTCCGCTGATTGCAATCGGGATAATCGGCACTTTAGTTTTCTCTGCCAGAAAAGCTATACCAGTTTTTCCAGGTTGTAATGATTTGGTTTTGCTGCGTGTTCCTTCTGGCGCAATACCGAGCAAGCCTCCATTGTCCAAATATCTTTTGGCTTCTTTGAGCGCTTGAAAATCAGCTTGTTCGCGATTGATCCATATCCCTCCAATGATATTTATAAGCCAACGCGTAAAAGGGTTGCTGCGATAAGTATCAGCAACCAACCCGGTGATATCCATGCGGTGGGTTACTATCAATATGAGTGGAGAGTCAAGTCGTGAGAGATGGTTTAATGCTAAAATTGCGCCTCCCTTTTCGGGCACATTTTTTAATCCACAGCATTCAACTTTCGTCAGCGTGTTAAACAAAAAACCAACGATCTTTCGAAATAGGTTAATTATTGTCTTCTTTGAAATTTTCATATTATCACGCAAACGCTCGGCATTGGTTGCTTTTCTAATGTTGTCACTTCTTCTGAGCGATGCTACAATTCTTTTTAAGAAATTTTTTACAAAAAAATAAGAGGATAATGATATTCAAGTTCAGTGTTGAAAAGGTATAATCCATAAGTTATGGACAGAGTTTTATTTTACTTTAAAATTGCGCTTTGGTTCATGTTTCTTTTCTTTGCAATCACTGCATGTCGGTTTGAAGATAATCCAATCACCGAATCACCAAACCCACCAGATATGGATACTCCCCTTCAAGAAGGTGATCCCACGCGTGAACTAACACCTTCGCCTCCTACAAATACACCGATACCAATAGCATTGAGCGTCAACGGGTTTGAGATCTCTCAAGGGGAACTCGAAGCTGAATTAGCGCTCTTTCAAGCTGCCTCTGGTAAAGAAATTGCAACAGAAGATAGACAATTGGTTATCGATGACTTAATTGATCAGGCTTTATTAGCGCAAGCCGCGATTGAAAATGGCTTTACAATGAATGAGAGTGAACTCCAACAAGAGATTGATCAACTTTCTGAAAGTATGGGCGGTAAAGAGACATTACGAGATTGGATGGCGACCTATGGATTCAGTGAAGAAGATTTTCAAAGAGCATTATTTCGTTCAAAAGCAGCAGCTTGGATGAGGGATCGGATTATTGAATCACAACCTGAACAAGTTGAACAGGTTCATGCCCGTCAAATTCTTGCTTTGAATATTGATGATGCTAATCAAGTTTACACACAGCTCAAAGAAGGATATGATTTTTATAATCTAGCCTTAGAATATGATCCCCTAACCGCAGGTGACTTAGGTTGGTTTCCGCGTAATTATCTACCTTTTCCCGAGATTGAGGAGGCTGCCTTTAGCCTGGAACAAGGAGAGTTTAGTCAGGTGATTGAAACAGTAGCTGGTTTTCATATCTTAGAGATAATTGACCGAGAAGCACAAAAACAACTCACTTCGGAAATGCTTCAAATCCTTCAAAAGAAAATGCTCCAAGATTGGATCAAGGAACATCGAGACGAAGCAGATATTATTGTTTATTGATAGAGGAGCTGAGAAATATTATCGGTAATCATGCTATGAATACTATCAAGGAAAGTAACCCATCAAGTTTATCCTCATTGGTTTCGGTGATTCTCAATCTGCTAACCATTTTTACCTTACTCGCGTTTCTAGGTGTGGTTTGTTATTTCTCTGCAGTTTTTATCAATCCATATTCTGCTCTTAATCCATTTCCGCCGCCAACCAGAACTGCGACATATTCACCGCCTACTGATACTCCCGAGAGTTTATTTGTTTTACCACCCACTTGGACAAGAACGCCTACTACTGAACCTACCGAAACGAGTACACCAAACCCCACCTCTACTCAAACATTAACCCCTACGCAGTATGTCCTTTCCCCAACTCCTTCGATGACATTGACCCCTCCGCCTGAAGGATATCCTTTTGAAGTCCGCCAAGGCAGTCCACAGGCTATTTCTAATCTTTACCATCCAGAATTGGATTGTGAGTGGATGGGTGTTGGAGGACAGGTAGTTGATCTTAATGAATCTCCTGTGACAGGATTGATCATTCGTTTAGGCGGAAGTCTTCCAGGGGCTAATTTCTCTGAACCGCTAATGAGCTTGACTGGGGTTGCTTTGAGTTATGGGCGCGGCGGGTATGAATTTTCATTAGCAGATCGACCGATTGCGTCTCAGGGGACACTATGGCTGCAGTTATTGGATGAAGCCGGATTACCTTTATCAGATAGAGTATATTTTGATACCTATGATAGTTGTGAGCTGAATTTGATCATTGTTGATTTCAAACGGGTTCGATGATTTATGGAACCCGAAGAAAATTATAAGTTGATTGAGTGTATAGTTGACTGGATGAGCTCAATCGCTTTTTGTATCAGAAAACGGTTTTTTTCGATCTGATGCCAACGACTTGCTCCGGATGGATGGGGTAAAGGGATGATCTTGGTTCCATCAAAATTTTTACATGTGCCAATAATTACGTTTAAGGAAGTGTTGGCTGGAAAGAATAGACTGATGGCTAATTTACCCACCGGCATGATCAATTGCGGTTTGATCAAATCAATTTCTTGATCTAAGTATGGTCGACACAAACGTTGTTCGGTGCGTGAAGGAACTCGATCTCCACTGCCAGAGATAGAACGCCCCGGATAACATTTCGTCACCGCAGTCATATATTGAGTTTCTCGAAACCATTCTTCGTCTATTCCTGCTTGAGATAACCATTTGAATAAGCGGGTACCACTTCCAGCGTTAAAAGGTCGTCCAGCTTCTTTCTCTGTAATCCCAGGCGCTTGTCCGATGATCATCATCTTGGCGTCTGGAGAGCCGGAAAAGACCGCACGTGGAAAGATATCAAATCCCGCGCTGATACAAAGCCGACAGCGCCTCATTTCTTGTTGTAATTGCTGGATTGCTTCAAGTTTTTGGGTATCAGTTGGCATGGTATTACTGATTATTAGGTTGAAATCTTTTGCCAGGTTTCTTGGATATGGATTGCATCATCCTCCATAATCGGACTCTCGCAGACGATGCGTCCACCACAACCAAGATCTTTTAAAGCCTTTAGCAACGCTTCTAGGTTGAAATCGGAGTCTTCGATCATCAAATGTTCCCGTTCCCCTTTTTCTCCGTATTCGATCCCGGATAAATGGATATGCAATCTTTGCAGAGCTTGATCACCCAGCGCTTTTTGATAATCATTGATGACCTGAGACCATTCCAGATAGCTATTCATGCTGCCATCGCCGCCCCGAGCGTGTAAGTGTGCGAAATCCAAACAAGGCTCAACACCATCAATTTCTCGACTCATTATAAGTGTATCTTCCAAGGAACCTATCATGGCTGATTTTCCCATTGTCTCAGGACGTAATGTGACCGGATTACCGTTCGTTCGAAGTTCATTCACGCAATCTTGTAATCTCTCTAACACAATTGGCATGACTTGTTCAGGTGTTTTTCCGAAATAAGAACCAGGATGAAAGATAATATCGCTAGCGCCTGCCAGGTTCCCGAAATGAGCGGCATCCATCAATCGTTTTCGTGATTTTACCCATTCATCAGTATCCGCATTTAGATTGATATAGTAGGGTGCATGCACACTGATTAAGACCCGATTGTCCAAGGCGGTTTGTTTAATTTCTATGCATGTTTTTTCTGAGACACGTACAGAGCGAACCCATCCCAATTCTAAAGCATCTAAACCAAGTTCGACGATCCGTAGGATCGCGCCTACACTACCCCCAGGCTTTTTGGGGGTCGAACTTGGTGAACCGACGGTTCCAAAATGAAATCTTGTGGATGACATCATAACCTCAACCTTTCATATCACTATACTATTAAAGTACTTACGCTATTTAGGGAAACCATATTTGAATATGAGCTGATAAGTATGGTACTAAGGATAATAGACCAAGTATCACAGAACAAATCGCTGCCATTAGTACGGCTGCAGCCCCAATATCCTTCGCATGTTTAGCTAAAGAGTTTTGCTCT
>CAZJMV010000134.1:0-11357 GCA_964547225.1 uncultured Anaerolineaceae bacterium
AACAGCATCCCAGGCGCCTGAATCGATCGCCTCTTTTGCCAGTCTTCTTCCTGCATCCAATGGATCAAACCCGGAAACCGAATTTCGCACAGATAGACTACCATCTGGCGCCACGATCACACCAGTCAATTCAATTCGCTGTTCTTGGACATACGCCAAAGCCGCAACGGGAAGAGAACAGCCGCCTCCAAGCGCAGCCAAAAAGGCTCTCTCCGCTCGAACAGCCAACGCAGTTTCCTGATGGTGAATCGCTTGCAGCAAGTTAATCGTTTCATCATCATCGCTGCGACACTGCACTGCCAACGCGCCTTGCCCCGCTGCAGGCAGCATAATTTCCTCCGAAATATTCTCTGTGATATATTCCTGCAAACCCAACCGGGTGAGACCAGCCGCCGCCATGATAGCAGCATCATACTCGCCAGCAATGATCTTTTTGATCCGTGTTTCCACATTGCCGCGTATCGGTTTGATCTGTAAATCGGGTCGATAGGCTAAGATTTGCGCGCCTCGACGTACACTGGATGTGCCAATAACCGAATTCGAAGGCAGATTTTTTAAGCTCAATCCTGCTGGGCATACTAACACATCATGATAATCAGCTCGTATTGGAATGCTGGCTATGGTCAACCCTGGCGAGTTTTCAGTGGGCAGATCTTTCAATGAGTGCACCGCTGCATGAAGACACCCATTGAGCAAAGCCTCTTCCAGCTCGTAGGTAAATAATCCCTTTCCGCCAATATCTGGTATTGCTTGATCAAGGATTTGGTCGCCTCGCGTAGTGATGATCTGCATATCCGTTTGCAGATCAATCCAATATTTGTGTAATTGTTCGATGACATAATTCGTCTGCCAGCGCGCCAAATTAGAAGGACGGGAAGCAAAGATCAATTCTCTTGTCATCACTTTCCCATGCTTTGGTTCAATCCAAACAAATCTCGCGCCATATCAGCATATTCGGCTGCATTCGGTCCGCAGGCTTCTTCTTTCAATCGGATGGTTGGGGTATGCAGGATCTTATTGACGATCGATTTCGTCAGAATTTCGATTTGTTCTTCGGTTTCGGGGGATAGGTTTGAAATATGTTGAATCGATTTTTGCAACTCATCTTGACGGATGAGGTTAGCTTGTTTTCGCATATTGACAATGATCGGAATCATATCCAGAGAAGAAAGATATTCACAATACTGTCTAGCTTCTTCCTCGATGATCGCTTCTACTTTAGGGATCTCAGACTTGCGCTGAGTAATACAAGTTTGAAATTTTTCGGAAAGTGAGTCAATATCATAGAGATACACACCTGGAATCTGATTTGCCTTAGCATCGATATCTCTCGGAACCGCGATATCCATGATCACCAATGGACGTTGAGGACGAGATCGCATTGCTTTTTCAATCGTAGCGTCTTCCACAATGATATGCGGCGCTCCAGTTGAAGCGATCAGGATATCTGCATTTTTCAACGCCTTGGGTAAAGCTTGCATGGATGCCGCTTGCCCATTCCAGCGCTGGGCAAGTTCTTGCGCCATTTCATAAGTCCGATTGATGACCAGAATATCCTCAGCGCCTCGTTTTCGAAGCGCTTCGATCGACAGTTCTGCCATCTCTCCCGCCCCAAGCAAGACGATTTGTGCCTCGGATAGTGATGCAATCTTTTCTGAGATCAGCTTGACTGCTAACGAGGCGATCGAAGCTGGTTTGTGACCGATCTGTGTCTCTGAGCGTACTCTCCTTCCAGTGAAGATCGCCGTTTGGAATAAGCGCGCAAGTATTTTTCCGACGCTTCCGTGCTGCTTAGCAATCGTATAGGCATTAGTGACCTGTCCCAATATCTGCGGCTCGCCTAAGACGGCTGATTCGAGTCCGCAAGCCACCCTAAACAAGTGAAAAACGGCGCCTTCATCCAGATATCTTGAAAAATCGGAATGATAATCGCTGATATCAATATCTTGAACATCCGCGATAAAGCGTTCCAAGAGATCAAAGATCGGATGGTTAGAAACGGCATAGATCTCGACACGATTACAAGTGGATAGGATGACTAATCCTTGAATATCATCCCAAGTTCGCTCAGGATCGTTGACAAACTGTTCTAAACTTGTATCCAATCGATGGGGAGTGAAGGCGATCCGTTCCCTTTTCGCAACACTGCTGGATTGAAAGGTCAGACTTAGGCAATGAATATGTTGGTTGTGTGATTCCATTAATTCAACATCGTTTTACAGATTGTGCCTGATTGTATTATCGATTTGAATAATCGCATACTTAGTTTTACACAACTTTTGATTAAAACTTTCCTAATAAACCAGGTTTCTTGTAAATGCGAGAAAGGGGTCAGCAACGGAAGAACCCGACTAAGAGCCTCACCTCACATGGTCGAGATGTTTCGTCGCTTGTTTATCGATCAAGGCAGCATACGACCAAAGCGCTCCTCAACATGACATTAATAGGCTCTTGCAGATGCGAATTAATTCGTTCAATCCCAGAATTCGCTGTTCTCACCAATCATACTACCACCTTAACCCTCCTATTGATCGATCGGCGTATCCTTAGCTAATTGGATGAATACATCTTCCAAGTTTGGTTCCCCCACCTGAATGGATTGCGCCTGAATATTAGCTTGATCCAAGATTGCTTTAATTTCAGCAGCTTCGCTTTGTTTAGGAAGCATCACCCGCAAGTGATCGCCTGCCAAACTAGCACGTAACACCCTAGGATTAGTTTCAAGCGCAGAAAGACCAGCCATCAATGGAGAAGAAAAAACTTCATAGATCATGCCGGGAACATTTTGATCTTTGAGCGCAGCAGGTGTGTCGAGCGCCAATAGCTTCCCATCTCCCATTATACCGACCCGGTGGCAGTATTCAGCTTCATCCATATAGTGAGTGGTGACTAAGATCGTCACGCCTTGAGATGAAAGCGCGTAGATCAAATCCCAAAAAGCGCGCCGGGCATTCGGATCCACACCTGAGGTCGGTTCATCCAGGAACAACAACTGCGGACTGTGCACCAGGGCGATCCCCAGCGCCAATCGCTGACGCCAGCCAGTCGACAAGGCATAGGTCAGTTCATTTTCATGACCGGTCAAACCCACATAAGACAGCGATCTTTGAATGCTTTCTTTATCGTTGATGCCATAAACGCCCGCATAAAAACGTAGATTTTCCCATACCGTCAGATCATCATAGATGGCAAATTTCTGCGACATATAACCGCTGCGTTTGCGGATTTGCTCAGATTGACGGTCAATATCATAACCCAAGACGCTGCCATGTCCTTCAGTGGGGGTCAATAAACCTAACAACATGCGGATCGTGGTCGTCTTGCCAGAGCCGTTCGGTCCCAAATAACCCATGATCTCCCCAGGCTGTACATCGAATGAGATATGATCAACAGCGACAAAATCACCAAAGAGACGCGTCAGGTTTTCTACTTGGATATCAGGTCGTTTCACTTCAATCCTCCTGATCTGCCAGCGAGATGAATACATCTTCTAACGTGGGTAAGACCAATCGAGCATTGTTGAATTCCCCACCAGCTTGTGATATCGAACTTCGCAGTCTTTCGATGGTTTCCTCAGGTTGTGCATCCTTTAATCGAACGTGCAGTCGATCTCCAAAGAGGCGTACATCTTCCACATCAGGATCTTTTGTCGCGATTTCTTGCAGCAAAGGTAGAGGCGATCCGCGCAGTTCCAAGATACGTTTGTTGAGCATACTCCGTAATTGCCCAGCAGTGCCCTCTGTGATGATCTTCCCGTTACGCATGAAACCCAGACGATGACAGCGCGCCGCCTCATCCATATAGGGCGTGGAAAGGATCACACACACCCCATTCTCATCGGGAGGTTTCGAGACCAGACGGATGATAAGCTGCCAGAAATCTTGCCGTGTGATCGGATCGACGCCTGTGGTTGGTTCATCCAAGAGCAGAACATGCGGATTAGCTACCAATGCGGAAGCCAAACCTAATTTTTGCTTCATCCCACCCGAAAGTTGAGCCGCAAGTCGCTCTTTGAAAGCAACCAATCCGACAAATTCGATGATCTCCATGCAGCGCGGCAGCCACTCGCGCGATGGCAAACCGCGCATCTCAGCAAAGAAGCGAATATTCTCTAACACAGTCAGATCTTCGTAAAGCGAAAAACGCTGCGAGAGATAGCCAATTTGTGAACGCGCTTGCTCCGGGTTCTGCAGCATATCATATCCATTAATATGGATCTGTGTGGGTATTTCAGCGACAAGCGTAGGGTGATAAGCGCCGCACAGCATCCGCAAGATCGTGGTCTTTCCAGCGCCATCTGGACCGACCAAGCCATAAATCTCTCCAGCAGCCACATGCAAGCTGACATCCTTTACTGCTTGCTTATCGCCAAAATTGCGGTTGAGATGGGAAGCTTCGACTAAGAATTCCATTCGAAAGAGCCTTCTATTCGAAGTTCACATCGGCAGGCATGCCCGGTTTGAGCTTGTATTCGGGGTTTTCAATGCTCAATTCAATCGCGAAAACAGTATCGCGCCGTCCTTCAACGGTCTGCACATTGCGAGGAGTGAATTCAGCTTGATCAGCGATGTGGACCACACTCGCTGGAAATTCCTGCCCTGGGAAAGAATCGACGCTTACTTGGGCTGTCTGACCTAAGGTGATCTCGCCATAACGATCTTCGGGAATATAGACGGTGATCTTCAGGGGAGATAACTGTCCAATGGTCATGACCGTAGCGCCAGGTTGTACAACCTCGCCAGGTTCGATGATGCGGTTCAGCACAACGCCATCGATGGGAGCATAGACTGTCATTTTCTTGATTTGCAGGTTGATCAATTCCAATTCCGCTTGGGTTTGGGATACGACCGCTTGAGCTGCCTCAAGGCGTGTGTGCGCGCTGTCCACGCCAAC
Organism: uncultured Anaerolineaceae bacterium; assembly: GCA_964547225.1. Lineage (GTDB taxonomy): Bacteria > Chloroflexota > Anaerolineae > Anaerolineales > UBA4823 > CAZJMV01. The sequence goes on from CAZJMV010000134.1 coordinate 4,894, forward strand.
CTGAGCGGCTTCAACAGCGATCTCTGCCTGCTTAGGAGCGGCGTCAATCGCTTCCAGGCGAGCTTCCAGGATGGCGACATCCTGCGGGTTGGGTCCATCCTGCAGCTTAGCCAAGTCATCTTCAGCTTTGTACAGCAGCGCTTCAGCGGCTTCCAGTGCAGCCACCAATTCGATACGCCGAACCGCGCTGTCATATTCGCTCTGTGCATTATCTAATTCTTCCTTTAGCTTTTCGCGTTGGGGGTCATTTTCTGAGGCATTTCGGTATGGCTCAAAGGCTTCGCGTGCTTCATCCAGCATTTTCTTCGTCAACGTAAGCCCTTCATCGGGCGTTAAGTCCTTCTGTAGAGAGGAAACGGTGTACATATCATACAGGTAATCAGCATTCCGAAAAGCTCGGTTCGCCTCAGCCACTCGGCGGGCAGCTTCACCGCGCGCCGCAGCAGCATTGATCTCCAGTTCATCCAGCGTTTTCTGCACGGGCAGGCGTTCAGCTTTCGCGCTTGATTGTACGCTTTCCAGATTGGCTTGTGCGCTCTCATAGGCTGCTTCGGCGCTAGCCAATCCTGATTCAGCGGTTGAAAGATTGGCTTGTGCGGATGCCAGAGCGGCAGTAGCGCGTTTACGTTGTGCTTCCAGCATTTCGGTATCCAATCTGAAGAGCGGGATATCAGCTTTCACTTGGCTACCTTTCTCCACAAATACCTCTACCACCTTTCCTGAGAGTTCAGGCGCTATATTGATCGCTGCGGCTTCGACAGTGCCAGATGCCTGTAAGGCTGAAGCGCTGGCTGTGTTGTTTCTTTTGTTGATGAAATACCAGCTTGTCAGCCCGATCAGGCTGAGCAGAACAATCAAGATATAAATGCGTTTGCGTAGGTCGATCGCATGCATACAGTCCTCCGTTGTAGAAGAAATCGGTTAATCCAGGCTTTTACGGAAGCGGCTTGCTGCCGCGCCCATGATAGCAACACCAAAGAGCACCATCGCGATCACATCACCGCGAATGCTCTCGAGTCCCACTCCCTTTAGCAGCAACACTCGTATGATACTTAGGAAATAGCGCAGGGGTATCACATAAGAAAGCAATTTCAAAAAGGGAGGTAAATTATCTAATGGGAAGAGAAAACCAGAAAGGAAAATCCCAGGAAGTAAGGTCATGAATACAGTCAACGTAGCTTCCTGTTGTGTCTTGGCAATCGTGGATGCCAGCAGACCGATCCCCAAGCCAGAAAGCAGGAACAGCGCTGATACCAAGGCGATCATAAGCAGTGAACTACGGATAGGAACGCCAAACCACCAATGCCCAATCGCGATCACTTCGAAAGTGGCGAACATGCTCATGATCACATAGGGCACAATCTTTCCGATGACCAGTTCCCAGGATCGAATGGGTGTGACGATCAACTGTTCGATCGTGCCGCGCTCCCGTTCACGTACGACCGAGGAGGCAGTCAGGATGGCTGTGATCGTGTACAAGATCATGCCAATCACACCCGGGATCATGAAATAAGCTGAAATCATATCGGGGTTATACCAAACATTGGTGTGCACTTCTATCGGTGGTTGTAAATTCATGTTCAGCCCACTGAGCGCCATCTTTTGAATAAGCAGTTTATTAGCAAAGTCCTGTGTGATCAGTTGCGTGGCGGACAAAGCTGTTGTAGCACGCGAGGCGTCTGAACCGTCTAGGACAAAAGCCACATCACCCTGACCACGTTGTACTTGAGTGGCATAATCAGGAGGAATGATCATCGCCGCAGCAACCTGATTGCTATCGATCAACCGCTTCAATTCAGCATCTGACCCTACCATATAGGTCAGTTCGAAGAAGTCGCTTGCTTCGTAAGCCTCCAACAAAGCACGGCTTTCAGCGCTGTGACTCTGGTCGAACACAGCTAAAGGCATGTCTCGAATATCATTGTTGAAAGCATAGCCTAATAAAAAAATCTGCACCAGCGGTATAACGACAATCAGCGCCAACATGCGCTTATCGCGCCACAACTGAATGAACTCTTTTCTGATCAAGGAAATCAAACGTGATCTCATGACTGCTCCGTTTTTAAGATACCGTGCAAGTAGATCGTCAAGTATTGCTCTAGATCAACTCGATAGTTTTTCATATTCTCATCAGAACTGGTGATAAGATCAGCCAAGTAATACCCAAAGAACAAACCAACAAAGGAAAGCAAGATCGTTTGCGATGGTAAATCACGCAGTTCTATTTTGGCGTTTTTAAGGCGCTCGATCATGGGTAAGGTATGCGGAAGAATTTTCTGCAGAAGCTGAGGGACATGTTTTCCTTTGAACTCACTTAGCTCGATGAAAGCCAGCTTGAGAAAATCGGGTCGGTTTCCCATTTCGTCAAGGATTGCTTTTACAAATTCATTTGTAAACTTTTCAGCATTTGAAGGTGGTGTTGCTTCCAAGATAGCGAGTATGCGCCGATAGGGATGCTGCTCAACCAGAACATGATCGAAAATCTGCTCTTTGTTTTCGAAATGATTGTAAATACTGCCAACGGTGATCCCAGCGTCTTTCGCGATCTGACGCATAGAGGTGCCATGGAAACCCTGCTCAATAAATAAGCAATACGCTGCTTCTAGGATGGCTTGTCTCGTCTGTTCGCCTTTTGTAAGAAGATCGGTCATAAGAATTTACCAGTGTCTTTCAAAAAACATATTTACTAATCTAGCATTTAGATTGCGAGAGCGTCTAGTTTGAAAAGCAAGTAAATATATAAACGAACGTTCGTTCATTTTTCTGATTATATACCAAATCGACCTTACCGTCAATAGTTCGCCTTCTCAAATTACCCTATCGGTATATTGAATACAGATATAATATGTCTTGTGCCATTCATAAATTGAATTGCCGCAAGCTGAACACAGCCTATCAAGCACTGATGAACGCTGCGTTGTACTATGCCACGAGATAGAGTCTTTTCTCTCAAAAACTTCAACTCCAAACGTCTCAATATGAAAGGCGACCGCGGACTTCCCATCTATGGTATCTTGTTCGTTCTACTTTACCTCCTTTAAACTGGCAGTCTTGGTATTAAATCTCCCTATGATGTACGCCAGCGGGGACGTTGGCTAGAGCTACGAGGGGGTGCTGACTAGAGCTACAAAGAGATCAACGAGATAGCCTAGAGCATGGGTGTTTTGTTGCTGACTGAAAAATTCGGTCTTTTCTAATAATTCGTTGTTCTCTTTCATCATCCATCCTGACCACAGTCGGGTTGCCTACCCAACTTACAAGGACGTTAGGATGCCATCCTGACCAGGAACGTCGGGTTAGCAACCCAACATACAAGGACGTTAGGATGCTATCCTGACCAAGAGATGTCGGGTTGACATCCCAAGATCCGAACCGAGGATGACCTTAAGGGTTTTTATAGGAGGTCATCAGCATTGGGTAAGGACTTCGCAACCCCTTAGGTCTTTATGGGTGCGCGGATGGGGTTGCGGTAGGCTGTGAAAGGGGGGAGCGTCGAAAAGGCAACTTGTCACTGCGAGGAGAGGCTTGAAAAAGATAGGTTGGAGTGGCTATGCTTGAGCGACGAAGCAGCCTTAGTTGTAGTGGGAAGAAGTTGAGAGATTGCTTAGTGACTGCGAAGAGCGTCCAGTGCTCGCAATGACAAGGGGGATGTACCGTTTGCGCATTGTGTCATTGCGAGGAGCGGCTCGGTAAATCAGCTTGATTAGGCTAGGTCGAAAGCGACGAAGCACTCTTAGTTGTAGCGTGAAGGAGTTGAGAGATTACTTCGTGACTGCGAAGAGCATGCAGTCACTCGCAATGACACTTAAAAAGATGGAGATTGCTGCATGTTGAGGGGAAGAGCATCTGTCATAAGTATAAGAAAATTATATGGAAATAATAAGGTCACTAATCTGCGGATAGAGGATAGTTTCTTCCCACAATTATCCATCAATATATTATAATTTGTATTGGCTAATTACGATGAAGAGGTAAATGATGGCACTAGAATTTCCGAATAAACCTGAAATCAGATTAAGAAAATCTCCTTTGGATGAGGTGATTTGCCAGGTTAAATTTCCTCCAATTCTCAAAATAACGAAAGAAACACCTGTTGAACTTCAGGAAGCCATCCGCGATCGATTTCCAGATTTACAAGTTGAGCAGGGATTTTTGATTCAATTCCCAAAAGTTGGCAGTTCTGAAAAACCCTTAGTAGAAACACCACCAAGGGTTCATCGCTTTATTCGTCCTGACAATCAATCTCATGCAACCCTAGGACATGATTTTTTCTCACTCTCCACAAAAGCCTATCAACACTGGGATGAATTCACTGCTGATTTCCAATTATTAGAAACAGCTGTTAGAAATATTTATCATTTACCCTATGCCACACGGATTGGTTTAAGGTTTATCAACAGATTTTCATTGAATAATACTGGAAGTAACTCCATTAAAGAAGTTTTAGATCTCTTTCGATCAGAGTTCACATGTTTATTCCAAACAAAATGTTGGCAACAACCAGAAGAAATGATTTCACAAATAATTATTGCAGATGGTCAAGCAAAATTAGCCATTCGCAGCAAGTATGGTTCGGAGAATCAAATCCCCTTTTTTATCATGGATTTCGATTATTTTCAGGAAGGAAGACTAGCGTTGGAAAATTTGATAGAAACACTGACCCATTTTCATGATCGTATCTATCAAGCTTTTCGGTGGTCAATTTTCGATGAGAGCCTAGAACGATTTGATCCAGAACCGAAACAGGACATACAAAAATGATTTATGCAGATTTCACAGGAACTGAAGAAGAAGTAGGTATTATTCCAGACCAATATTCTGATCCATCGAGTTCTACTTTGATTCCAACCCAAGACAGGCTTTTTGACATTGATCAGGAGCAAACCGAGTATTTTGGACAAAGAACATCAGACACATCATTGGTTTTCGATGAATTATTTATGCTGGAAATTGTAGCTGAAGGATTGAATGAACAAGCTTTTGTCACTGTAGCCAATTCAATTGATTGGCAAAAACGGTCAGCTGATGATATGATTCATGCGATCCAACTGGCATTTAGAACGGGTAGTTTCTTAATGGCTCGCAAACTTGCAGGATTAGGTACAGAACAATACCCAGACCGCAAAGATTTAAAGAACTATAACAAACTATTAGCACCGCCAAAAATACAGGTAGGAGAAATTAGGTCAGATCCCACAATAAACTTAAATCGTGAGTGGATAATGCAAAATTGGAAGGAATATAAAGGGCGTTGGGTAGCGTTAAAGGCAGGTCAGCTATTAGGTAAAGCCAATACAATAAAAGATCTAATCGATATTGTTGGAAATCCCAAAGAAAAAGGAATATTCATCACCCGAGTCTAGACATGTTATTCTTTCCAGATGGCACGCCATTCGCCGAGGCATATTCTCCCTTTGTCTATAGACCCGCCACCGAAAACGAGACAACAAACCGCATCTTCCTACAAATTTCAGTAGAAGGGATATCGACTGAAGCTTTTGTTGATACGGGTTCACCTTTTGTAATCTTAGAGCCTCAAATAGCAGAACCCTTAAATATAGATCGTTCTCAGGGGGAAAGGATCGATAATTTTAATATTCGAGGCGATCTTATCAAAGGTGACTTGCTAAGGATGACAATTACGATTTTAGCAGCAGAGGGAAGAAATTTGTCAGTTGAAGCAACGGTATTTGTGCCTGAATTAACACCTAGCCAGGAATGGAAAGATTTACCTACCATTCTTGGCTTGGTAGGATTTCTAGAACGTATCCGTTTCGCGATCAATCCCACTAATAATCATTTTTATTTTGGTGAAATTTAGAACCGATCAGAACTTTCCGGGATATTGATCCGCGTCTTACTCCCCCCACACCTCAGCCAACTTGCGATCCACCTTCGCCTCAAACACCTCGATCAGCTCGCGGTTGGCATCCACCAACGTTTGCTCGCGTCCAATTTTATTTACAATCTCTATCTGAATATCTATTGGTGCTACATGAACCTTCAATTGCTTAACATCATTTTGGTTTATACTAGGATATGAACCTTTTCCCATTCTTGATATCATTTGATTCATCAAAATATCACTAAATAATTGATAATAAATAAATTGGGGTATTACATCTTTTTTAGCGGTTAATACCGCAAAGCCAGTTGAAGCGATTACTCTATCAGGTATTTGCGCTAGAAATGCAAATGATTGTAAATTTGGTCTAACTGTAGATAGCAAAATATCTCCTTTAAAAACTGGTCTTCTAGCTCGACTTGGTGCTTCAATACCTTTTAATTTATTATTAAAACGAACAATTCCTGTATTATTCTCAACAGATGAAATATCAACATATATAAAATAATCTTCAGCATACAATTCTCTTGGATTGATTGTTTCTTTATTAATATACATAACATCTCCCAACTCCACCTCCTCCCACCCCGGATCAATCGGGATGCGCGGCGTGTAGCTC
>CAZJMV010000135.1:0-23766 GCA_964547225.1 uncultured Anaerolineaceae bacterium
GTAAAGGTTGGTCGTAAAGTAGCCGTTGCTTCAGGCGTAACCTGCTCTGTAATTAATTCTGCTGGGTCGATAATAATTTCCACTTCCGTCGGTTCAGGCTCTCCAAGCGATACAGAAGAGCAGCCGCTGATCAGAAAGCTAATGATCAAGATAGGGCTTATAAATCTCATAAAAAGATGTCGAAAATCCATTTTTAAATACTCCAATTTTCTATTTTACAAATATTTTGAAACAGTCATTATGCCACTAATCATATCCTACGACAAGGCTTTTTTCCTTAGGCTTTATTAAGACTCGCAAAACAACCATTGAAAACCTAATTCCCAATGAAAGAAAAATTTCATTACCTGAGCGGTATTAAAATACGCTAAGCACTGCTTGATATGCCCAATGGAGTATGGGTGTTGAGAATATACTAAAAAACACGATCCCTATACCTGTCGCGTAGGCAGTGATATACAGCCAATTATCCTTTGCAACGATAGGCTCGCCTTCCTGCATATACATAATCACGATCACCCGCAAATAGTAGAAGGCTGAGATTAACGATGTCACTACACCAATGATCGCCAACCAGATAAAGCCACCCTGTAACACCGTTTGGAATAACATAAATTTGCCAATAAAACCAAGTGTAGGCGGTACACCCGTAAAGGACAACATCGCAACCGCCATAACAGCTGCCAATGCCGGGTATCTTCTCCCTAATCCAGCGTAATTATCTAGATCCAAACCTTTTTCTTCCTTCTGTTCAAGCGCAATCACTACTGACCAAGCCGCAAAATTGGTAAAGGCATAAGCAACTAAGTAAAAAATAGTCGCTGCGATTGCTGATTGAGAAATATCCGCTTGGGTATAAGGCACGAGTGCCATCAAGATATACCCTGCATGAGCAATGCTAGAATACGCCAACATGCGCTTGATATTCTTTTGTGCAATGGCGACGAGATTCCCTAAAAACATTGTAATGACTGACAGGGTCCACAATATTGGGGTGATTTCGATGCCAATATTTGGGAAGATCATGAAGAAAATGCGCATCATGGCAGCAAAGCCAGCAACCTTTGCACCGACTGCCATAAAAGCGGTTACTGAACTGGGAGATCCTTGATAAACATCCGGTGTCCACATATGAAAAGGAACCACTGCGACTTTAAAACTCAATCCAATTAGAATCAATGCCGAACCAACTAAGAATAATGTTGGATCGTAAGTACCTTGGTGAATAACTTTTGTAATTTCTGATAAATTGGTCACCGTAGTTGAACCAAATATTAAAGCGGTGCCATACACAAAAATACTTGAGGCAAATGCTCCCAAGAGGAAATATTTGATGGACGCTTCTTCTGAATCGATTCGTGGAACTGCAATTCCTGCCAAGATATATAAAGGAATAGAAAGAAGCTCAAGCGATAGGAAGATCATGATCAAGTCAGATGACATACCCATCAACATCATTCCAATAATTGCAAAAAGGAGCATGATATAATATTCACCACGATGAATATCTGTTCTTCTTAAGTAATCATGAGAAATCGCAATCCCTGCCAAGCCGCTTATGAGAAGTATTACACTAATAAAATGCGAAAATTCATCCACAATAATCATGCCGCCAAAAGCAACATCCACATGTCCCAATCTTGCGAGTACGAATCCCAGCGAAACCAATATTCCAATCGCTGATAATCCTGCAGTCCATTCAATTTTATTTTTAAATAAAAACACATCCATTAAAAGCAAGATGAACGCCCAAACAGCGAGTATAACCAAGGGTAGGATTGCACCCAGGGATACCAACAGGTCATTACTCATATCATTCTCCTAAGCGAAGCCAAGAAACCATCCTAAATATTCACACAGCATTATGGTAAGCCAGCGATTGCAGCCGATTGAATTACTGCCACTAAATGATCAACGGTCGGACCCATCAAGGTAAAGAATGGTTTCGGATACAAACCAATCCAAAAAATTAATACCAACAATGGAATCAGGGTAATAATTTCACGCAAATTTAAATCGGATAGATTACGATTCTTTTCATTGGTCACAGGACCCAAAAAGAGTTTTTGAAACATGAATAAAATATAAACCGCTGCGAGAATAACACCAACTGCAGCCAGCCCTGCATACCAATATGATCCCAAAACGCCTCCCGCGCTTCCAGCTCCCCATGCCCCTAACAAGATCGTAAATTCACCCACAAAACCATTAAGACCTGGAAGTCCCATAGATGACAAAGCGACGATCAAGGTAATGGCGCCATAAATTGGCATGACTTTCCACAGTCCACCGAATTCATCCATTTCACGTGTGTGCCGCCGTTCGTAGATCATACCCACGACCAAGAACAAAGCGCCAGTACTCAACCCGTGATTCACCATTTGCAAAATACCACCTTGTATCCCTTGTGAATTCAAGGCGAAAAGTCCTAACATCACAAAGCCTAAATGGCTCACCGAGGAATAAGCAACTAATTTCTTGACATCGGTTTGCGCATAAGATACCGCAGCGCCATATAAAATACCAATCACTGCTAAGGCAGCTACCCATGGCGCCAATCGTACAGCCGCTTCAGGGAATAATGGAATATTAAAGCGTAGAAAACCATAAGTACCCATTTTCAGAAGGACACCAGCTAGAATAACTGAGCCGGCTGTAGGCGCTTCAACGTGTGCATCCGGCAACCAGGAGTGCAGCGGAAACATAGGCACTTTGATTGCAAAAGCGGCTGCGAAAGCCAAGAATAACCATATTTGCAAATTTGCCGGGATATTATTGTTAGCGATAAGTTCGGGTAACTGGAAGCTCTCCTGCTGAATACCCAACCATAAGATGGCTAGCAACATTAAAATAGACCCAGCCATGGTATAGAGGAAGAACTTGACCGCGGCATACATTCGTCGTGGACCACCCCAGATACCAATTAAGAAATACATCGGCACTAGCGTAAACTCCCAGAAAATATAGAACAAGAAAAGATCTTGTGCCAGAAAAACGCCGATCATCCCTATTTCTAATAATAAGAAGAAAAGCATAAAGTCTTTTACACGATCTTCTACCGCTGTCCAAGTAGATAAAATTGAAATTGGCGTAAGAAAAGTGGTTAATAAAACCAATAATATGCTCAGACCATCTACTCCTAAAAAGAAGGTTATATTCCAATTCGATACTTGGATCCAGGGAATCTTCACAACAAGTTGTAAATCTGGATTTGCTGGGTTAAATTGAGCCAACAATGCAATCGATATACCAAAAGTAATCAAGGAAGTGACCAACGCAACCCACCTGGCGAGATTCTTTTGTTCATCACGCAGGAATAAAAGGATGATGACTCCAATCAACGGAAAGAAAGTAACCAATGTTAAGGGGTGAAAAATATAGTTCATAAATCTTCCTCCACAGGATAATTCATGTCACTTTTCATACAATGTATTCGTGATATGAATATCTGTATTCAATCATAACTACTTCTATCTAACGAAATATCAAATATCCAAGTATAATGACCATACCTAGAAAGATCGAAAGGGCATAATTACGCACATAACCGGTTTGGATTTTGCGCAAGGAAGCAGCTATCTTCTTCGTAAGGTCGCCTAGTCCATTAGCGGCAGCATCAATTACGCCGAGATCGATTTTTATCGTCAAGAAATCTGCTAAACGATTAAAACCACCAACAAGCGCTTTATCATGGAACCAATCATGCCAAAAATTCCAATCAATAGTCATGGCTAAAAATTGAGCCAGCTTTTTGTACGGATTGACTATGATTGCCGCGTACAATTCATCCACCCACCATTTATTATTCGATGCGTCGAATAAGGGTCCTAGATACTTTCGTAAAGGATCATCAGGACGATTTGCTGGTGGTAAAGTCAGAAATTTTTCATAGCTTTGCGGCTTATAGATCAACCAAGATAGGAAAACACCAAGAAGAGCCAAGCCGGTGCTGATGGCAGCCACAGACAACACAAACTCACCGGCATGAACATGCTTTAAGGTATGTTCTATCCAATGAGTAAAAGTATGGAAATGAGGTAGGTTTAAAATACCACCTACCGCTGAAAAAACAGCCAAGATGATCAAGGGTACAGTCATCACGGCAGGACTTTCTTGCGCATGTTCAGCAGCAGCGGAGCGAGGTTTACCAAAGAAAACCATCAACACTTGTCTGGTGATATAGAAAGCGGTCAACAAAGCTGCCATGGTCATTAAAACATACGCAATCCTATTCAAATCTCTCGCCTCTGCCAGGATTTCATCCTTAGACCAAAAACCAGCAAAAACCGGTATGCCCGACAAAGCAATCGCGCCAGCTAAGAAAACATAAAAAGTGATCTTCATACGGTCTTTGATCCCACCCATATTGCGCATATCTTGGGGATCAAAATTTTTGGCGTGCTTTTCTGTCTTATGATGGTTCGCATGATGATGACCTCTCTCTACTCCCTGAATGACAGATCCCGCCGAAAGGAATAACAAAGCTTTGAAAAACGCATGCGTTACTAGATGAAACATCCCCGCAACCACGGCTCCCATCCCAACAGCAGCGACCATAAAACCTAGCTGACTGACCGTTGAATAAGCGAGCACTTTTTTGATATCAAACTGACCTAATGCAATGGTTGCTGCGAACAACGCAGTGATTGCACCTACCATCGCGACCAAATTTTGAGAAAATGGAACCAGAGAATATATTTCACTTGAACGAGCCACAAGATATACACCTGCAGTAACCATCGTTGCAGCATGGATCAACGCTGAGACTGGGGTTGGACCTGCCATAGCATCTGGAAGCCAGACATATAAGGGAAGTTGAGCAGATTTTCCAGTCACCCCGATCAACATGAACGCTGTAATTGCCACTAGAACAGATGGATAAGCGGCTGCTACTTCAGGCGCTTTTTCAAAAATTGATGTAAATTCGAATGTACCGAATGCCCAAAAAACCATAAATGCTGCGATCAAGAATCCAAAATCACCGATTCTATTGACAATGAAAGCCTTTTTCGCGGCTAAGGCATTACCAATCCCATCTTTACCCTTACTGTACCAAAAGCCGATTAATAAATATGAACACAGCCCAACACCTTCCCAACCAACAAAAAGCATCAAATAGTTATTGCTGCTCACCAATACCATCATCATCGTGATGAATAAATTCATAAAAACAAAAAAACGTCTAAATTGGCTGGGATCATTATGATGTCGCACATCTTCGTGCATATATCCAATGGAATAAATATGGATCAATGTACCAACACCAGCAACAACCAACATCATGGTGACTGATAACGTATCTACCTGAAAAGCCCAACGGATATTTAGTTCTCCTATCGTTATCCACTCGGCTAAAGGTACAACTTGACCCTCCGGATGAGATAATAAAGAAATCCCCAGTAATGCAGCCACAACGAACGATAAACCAGCTGCACTACTTGCAATCCAGCCCACAATCTTTTCACCATGAGAGCTCTTTTCCAGAATCCATCCACCAAAGAACATATTAAAGATAAGACCAATCGCTGGGAAGAAGACTACCCAAGGAACAAAAGAAAAGAAATCAAAAGATTGAGACATATTTCAACCTCGTAAATTATTAATATCATCGATATTGATGCTTTGCTTAGCTTTGAAAATTGACACGATCAAAGCTAATCCAACACCAACTTCCGCAGCCGCAACAGCCATCGTAAAGAAAACAAATACCTGACCATTCAGCACTTGGTGCATATGCGAAAAAGCAACAAAGGCTAAATTTGCTGAATTAAGCATCAATTCAACTGACATAAAAATAATGATCGCATTTCGGCGTATAAGCACACCCAATGTTCCAATTGTAAATAAGATAATCGACAAACCTAAAAAATATTGTATCGGAAGCATTATTCTTCTTCTCCTTCTAAAGAGAATGGAACTGGTTTCTCCCCCCCGTCATTTTTTACCCGATGACTCAGGATGATTACTCCAACCATAGATGCTAAAAGCAATACTGATATCGCCTCAAATGGCAATAAATATTCATTAAATAATAATAGCCCAACAGCTTTCGGACTCCCAAAACCCGAACTAGATGCCTGCATAGGGTTCAATATTGTCCAACGAGTGATCATTAAATATCCTGCTTCAAAGACTAATATCAAACCAAGAATAATAGCAATTGGACGCTGCCAGGGAAGCGCTGGTGCTTTTCCCAATTGTTCAATACCCAGGAGCATAATCACAAATAAGAAAAGAACCATGATAGCTCCTGCATATACAGTGACTTGGGTAAGAGCTATGAATGGGGCTCCAAGCCAAAGATAGAATACAGCAACAGTCAAAAAATTTAATATCAAATTCAAAGCAGAATAGACTGCATTCTTACTAATCAACATTCCAAGTGCTGAGGCTACAGCTACAATTGAAAGACCAAAAAAAAGGATATAATCCGCAACCATCAAAAATCTCCTAACCTTTTAATCAATGGGATCTTGCATCTCAGGAATAGAACGAGTAAATATACCAGACTCAACCTTTCGAGGAGTAGTATTATCTATTCCAATCACTGGTTCGAGTAACATTTCCTTGGTATAGATCGCGTCTCTTCGGTCTGTAAAGGAGAGCTCGTAGTTATCTCCAAGAGTAATCGCCTCTGTAGGACACGCGTCCTCGCAGAACCCACAAAAAATACAGCGCAACATATTGATTTCATAAGTACTGGCATATCGTTCGCCTGGTGAAAACCGATTTTCATCGGTATTCTCTGCTGATTCAACGAAAATCGCGTCGGCAGGGCAAGCCGCAGCACACAACGAACAACCAATGCATTTCTCTAAACCATTTTCATAGCGATTGAGGGTATGGCGACCTTTAAAACGTTGAAAAGTGGGGCGCTTCACCTCTGGATATTGAACCGTGACAGGTTTCTGCAACATTTCACGGAAAGTCGTTATTAATCCGCGCATTAATTCGACTGCGAACATTCAAGTCCTCCATATACCTGTGTTTTACCTTGAACCACCATTAAAGACCCAGTCCTGGAAAATAAATCTTTAGAATTTCTGCCAGCGCCGCTGTTAAAAACACATTCCCTAAAGCGACTGGCAATAATATCTTCCAACCAAACGCCATTAAGCGATCGTAACGGAAGCGAGGGAGAGTTGCTCTCACCCAGATCATAACAAATAAAAGCGCAACAATTTTTATAAAGAAATACAAAGGACCTAGCCATGGAAATTGTTCCACGCCGGGGCCTAAATAACCACCGAGAAAAAGAGCAGCAGAGATCGCGCTAACCGCAATCATTTTGACATACTCAGCCATAAAGAATAAGGCGAATTTCATACCAGAATATTCTGTGTGATACCCTGCCGTAAGTTCCTGTTCAGCTTCTGGCATATCAAAAGGAGCTCGGTTTACTTCAGCCAGCGTTGCTATCAACAAAATCAGAAAGCCAATTGGCTGATAAATGGCAAACCAGCCCACTCTCGCTTGCGTATCAATGATCTCCTGCAAACTCATTGAACCCGCCATTAGAATCGGACCGACAAAAGCCAACCCTAAAGCTAATTCATAACTGATCATTTGTGCTGATGAGCGAATCCCGCCCATCAGCGCATATTTATTGTTAGAAGACCATCCCGCTAGTACAATACCATAGATCGCAATCGATGTTACTGCAGTGATATATAAAACACCTATATTTACATTACCAGAAACGCCAAGAGCGACTTGTCTTCCAAAAACCTGCACTGTACCACCGAATGGAACAACAGCTAAAATGATTAAAGCGGGGATAACCGTGACAACAGGCGCTAATATAAAAATGAATTTGTCAGCCTCCGCAGGAATCAACTCTTCTTTAAATATCAATTTAATTCCATCTGCCACTGGTTGTAATATGCCTTTTGGACCAGCTCGGTTTGGACCAATCCTTGACTGGATTCTCCCTAACACTCTTCTCTCCATCAGTGTTAAATATGCAAATCCAGTCAATAATACAAGCAGCATTGCAACAGATTTTATTGCCCATTCAATCCATAATGCAAAATCCATATTTAATCCTTTACTTCGAACCTCATGATATCTTTAAATTATTCTTCGCGCTTTAATTCTACAATTGCAGGGCTATTGATTGGGATACCAAAGGATCTAGGAATTAGTAATACTCTCTCAGGTAGTTCCTCACTAATCATTGCTTTTACGGCAACAGTTGTACCCGTTTCAGAAAATCTTATTCTTACCATGTCGCCATCATCGACCTTTATACGACCAGCATCATAAGCATTGACAATCACATAAGATTCTCCAATTCGGTTTTTTAGAAGTTTAGAATGCGCCAATGTGGTTCCTTGGTCATAAAGACGAGTGATTGGAAACGCCATCATGCCTAGTTTTGGCAATGTGGCGTCTTTAATGACAGGGCTTTCCGGTATAATTTCTTCAGACGCTAAAGGTAATTGAACGCCTAATCCCTGTCTATTTGCATAACCCGTACCACCGTAATACAAATCATCACGCCCTATAATTGGGTTCTGCTCATGAGTTTCAGCCAATTTTTGGTAATCGAGATCTTTAAATACAGGCATCTTGCTTGCTAATTGATCAAATACTCGTGAAGCGCTACTCGTTACAAGACCATCTATTCCCAGTCTTTCAGCAATAAAGGCTGGAATCGAATAATCCGCCTGAGGTCCTTCAAGTTCTGGTTTTAATGACAAGAGGACCGGTGAGTGCCTGGTTCCAGGGCTAGACTCCTGCTTTGGCGGTACGGTAGTTGCTGATAATGCAGGATAAAATCGCTGCACACGCCGTTCGCCAGAAGTATAACTGCCTTCTCGCTCAATCCAGGATTGCGCTGGAAGGACTATGTCTGCCAACCTAGCTGTTTGTGTCAAGAAAAGTTCCTGTACGATGACAAACTTATCTCCTCCAAATGCAGGGTGAAAAGCGGGATCATCACCTTCTGGATCAGCAGCAATAATATAAAGCACTTCTGCATTCCGGATATCATCTTCAAGATGGCGACTCGGTTTCCAGCCGATCTCCCACGCGCCTTGGTCGTTGGCATGTTGCCAAACACCAATCAAACCGTTATTTGGTTTGCCAACATGCTTGCTTTCAACCAACATATTCACACAAGCTTGAGAAAGAGCCTCTGTTTCACGCAAGCCCATCCCATCACTTCCATAGAAAATCATCGCGTTCTTTGCTTGAGCGAATTCTTTGGCAGCTTTTTGAACAGATTGATCATTCAAAAAGTTTTGAATAGATTCCGTGAGGTTTTGGCGCTGTTTGGGCGCTTGTTTGATGATCGATGTCATGGCGACAATCAAGGCAGTTGCGGTACCAAAATCAACCTTAATAAAATGGTTTGCATGGCGATTCAATTTTGTTTCACGTGTATTCAAAACAATCAAATTAGCGCCACGTTGAGCTGCTTGTTTTACTCGCAACCACCATAAGGGAGCCTCTTCTTCCAAATCAGACCCTACAACAAGCACCACATCACCCTCCCCTATATCCGATAACGTTGATCCCTCAGGAAGTCCAAAGTTGCGTGTATTTTCTCCGCCTCCCATTGTTGAATATAACGCCTTTTTTCCTCCCAATTTATCAGTCAGGGTTCCTAGGTTATAAAAATCCTCGTTCGATAATCTTCCGCCAGCAAGGGTGAATAAATTATTCCCTGAAGTTCTTAATTTTTCTGAAGCGATTTGTAAAGCATTATCCCACGATGTAGCTACAAGCTTACCTTCTTGCCGAATAAGAGGTTCTATAATTCTCTTGTGATCATCGTGAAGCGGAGCGTTTGAAGCAAAATGGTAACCAAACCGTCCTTTATCACAAATCCACAACTCATTAACATCTTCATTTTGGCGTGGCATAATGCGTTTGACGACAGTATTTCCCCCGCTAACAGCTTCCCTGCGGATATTGAGCGTTAAATTACATCCGACTGGACAATGCGTGCATATAGAAGCAGCTGTCTGTAATTCCCAAGGACGGGCGCCAAAGCGAAAATCAGCGGTGGTTAAGGCGCCCACAGGACAAATATCAGTCGTATTCCCAGACCAATAAGAATTGAAGCCGGGTTCAGAATGTGTTTCGATTTCCAAAGATCTACCTCGGTTGTAGAAGCCGATGACTGGATCATCTGCGATCAAATCTTGAAATCTAACACATCTGGCACATTGTATACAGCGCTCCCGGTCCAGGAAGATTAAATCCCCTAAGGGGACGTGCTTTTCCATATGCTTTTTGTCGCTAAATGCGAAGCGACTTCTACTGGGACCAAATTCCATCGTCAAATTTTGTAATGGACACTCGCCGCCCTTATCACAAATCGGACAATCCAATGGATGAGAAGTTAACAAGAACTCCAAAACATCTTCGCGAGCTTCCTTGACTCTATCTGATGCACCAATGACTACCATCCCTTGTGAGACAGGCGTAGTGCAAGCGGTCTCTAATTTCGGGCTGAATTGTATCTTAGGGGTACCATCCTCCTCCAAAACCGGTTTGCCTGTGGAACGATCTATCACTGGGTTGCCTAATTCTACTAGACACATTCTACACATTCCAACTGGCTCCATTTTTGGATGATAGCAAAATACTGGTATGTCAATGCCGATTTTTTTTGCAGCATCTACAACCAGAGTCCCTTCAGGCACCTCTACCTGTAATCCGTCGATTGTCAATGTGACCAAATTCGTCATTCAAAACTCCGTTTGCTTCAGATATTTCGTGCCTCAACATAGACTGAAGCCTATCATTTTGGCATCAAATAGCCCTAATCGGGGTGGTTATCGTACAGAAGATTTTTAGATATATTCATCAACGATTTACGGCTTTCGTGAAATCATCTCGAAACCGCTCGATTCCGCTCAAAACTGATTCTGTTGAGAACTCGCCAAGCGCGCAAAAGCATTTACCTTTGATTTGATTGGCGACATCATACAGTAAATCAACATCATCTAATGATGCATTACCATTCGCGATTCGCTCAGTAAGATGGCTCATCCAAAAAGTACCTTCTCTGCAGGGAGTGCATTTTCCACACGATTCATGTCGAAAGAAATGAGTAGTCTTGTTAATCAACCATGGAATACTAACCGAGTCATCAATCACAATGACTGATGCACTACCAAGTTGCGCGCCTACATTGGGCACACTCTCATAATCCATTGGTGTATCCAATGCCTTTTCATTTGCAATGATCAGAGATGAACTAGCGCCGGCTGCCATAATCGCTTTTATCTGGCGACCTTTTGGAATACCACCTCCATGTTCAAATATTAGTTCTCTGAAAGTCGTTCCTAAAGGGAGTTCATAATTTCCAGGATTATTTACATTTCCAGAGAGAGAGAATATTTTTGTTCCTGGGCTTTTTTCAGTTCCAAAATTTCGGTACCAATCAGCCCCATGCGCTACAATCATTGGGACATTTGTTAGCGTTTCCACATTATTCACAATGGTTGGCTTTCCAAATAGACCATAAGAAGGCGGGAAAGGAGGTCTCAATCTTGGCTGCCCCATCTTACCTTCCATCGATTCTAACAAAGCAGTCTCTTCCCCACAGATATAAGCTCCCGCACCCAAATGTGTATAAATTTCTAAGGAGTAATCACTCCCAAATAAATTCTCTCCCAAGTATCCAGCCGCTCTCATGGCTGCGATTTGCTGATCGATTTTTGCAGCAATTTGCCAAAACTCTCCTCGCAAGTATATGTAGGCTTCCCTGGCTTGAACGGCATAAGCGCATAAAGCAACCCCTTCCAAGAACTGGTAGGGATTGCTTTCCATAATTTCTCGATCTTTAAAAGTGCCCGGCTCAGATTCATCCGCATTAGCAACAACATAATGAGGAAATTGATGATTATCGATAAACGACCATTTTAGACCTGTTGGGAAACCAGCGCCACCACGCCCTCTAAGCCCAGAATCTTTCACTATCGCAGTGACTTCACTGGGATCCATAGTATTCACCGCATTTTTAAATGCTTGAAAGCCACCCGATTCACGATAAACTTCCAAGTTGTCAATGTCTTGAATATCTCTATGTCTTAATAAAACATACTGTTGAGATTGATTTCCATTTGTGGTTATGCCATGCTCAATCAAGGTTATCTCTCCTTCGATATTGTGCAGCTTTCGCTCTAAGTCTTTCAACTAGCGATAAGGCATTTTCAACAGTTTGTTTTTCATAATACTCCAATCCTTCACCTGATTGGAGCTGAAAAACAGGCGCACGATCACATGCTGCCAAACACATTACTGATTCTACAGTGATGAGACCATCCGATGTCGTTTCACCTGGCTTGATTCCTAATCTTGAGCATAGATCTTCTAGGAATTTTTCTGAACCTCGTAGCGCACACGGGAGATCTGTGCAAACCTGCATACGATAACTTCCCTGAGGGTGATCGTAATACAAGCTGTAAAAACCTACCACAGAGGCTACTTCGGTCGTAGAAATGCCCACTATTTGACCGATTTCGATCATTTCTTCCCGGCTAACAAACATTTTATCTCTTTGTGCCAGGTATATCAGCGACATAACCGCAGACCGTCTTTCACCGGGTGGATACTTGTCAAGTATTTCTTTTATTTCGTTAGCGTATTTTTCAAGCAACATACAACCTCATTAATTATCAGGACGTTATTTCATGTTACCGATGTTTTCAATCATTTTAGCGATCTACATCACCCAATACAATATCCACAGTTCCAATTAATGCAACCAGATCAGCAACTAGATGCCCCTTTGCAATCACAGGGAGGATCTGCATATTGGTAAAAGATGGAGTTCGCCAATGTACTCGATAAGGTTTCGGACTTCCATCACTTTCGAGATACAGACCTAATTCTCCTCGCGGGGATTCAACTGCTACATAAACCGAACCTTTAGGTGGAGAAAAGCCTTCTGTCCATAACTTAAAGTGATGAATTAGAGCTTCCATGCTAGTACCAATCTCACTACGCGGCGGTGGAACATATTTGCGATTATTACTGCGAATTGGACCCATTGGTATTTTGTCCATCGCTTGTTGAATGATGCGTAAAGATTGACGCATTTCTTCCATTCGAACGACATAACGAGCGTACGTATCACTATCCGTATGGGTTGGGATATCAAAATCATATAACTCATAACCTGAATAGGGTTGGGATTTTCGCAAATCATGCGGTATCCCAGCGGCTCTTAAGCCTGGACCTGTAAGTCCATAATCTAACGCTACTTCAGGTTTAAGAACCCCAATGCCTACGGTTCGATCAACAAATAATGGGTTTTTGGTCAACAGCGCTTCATATTCATCGATTCTGGCTGGGAATTCCTTTAAGATATCACGGACTGCATCCTCGAACTCAACCGGTACATCTCGCCACAAACCACCTGGTCTTAGATAAGTTGTCATCATCCGTTGACCGCTTACCAATTCCATAATATCTAGTATCTTTTCCCTTTCGCGAAAGCAATACAGAAAAACAGACATAGCGGCTAAGTCTAAGGCATGGGTTCCTAACCATACTAAATGAGAGGCTATTCTCTGGAGCTCAGTTAAGATTACCCTGATAGCCTGAGCGCGTGGAGGTACGTCAAGCCCAGTTAATTTTTCAATCGCAAGACAATAAACGAGGTTATTTCCGACGTTATTAAGATAGTCAATACGATCACTCATAACCTCAGCCTTGATATAAGTCTTAGCTTCCATATTTTTTTCGATCCCGGTATGCAAGAAACCGACATCAGGAATACAGTTGATCACTGTCTCGCCATCTAACTCAAGCAATAAGCGTAAAACACCATGCGTACTTGGATGTTGGGGACCCATGTTCAACAAGACTGTATCCCCTTCAATGGCACGGCTTGAAACTAGATGTTTAATTTCATCAAGCGAAACAGGAGTAAGTGTAAAACTTGTTCCAACGAGATTATTATCATTATTCATTGGCGCGCTTCCGTGATATTTTTGAATATTCTATTCTTCTGCATAAGGTTTGCGAACATCAATTTCGTCAAAATTGAACGTGTATTGAACTTCTTCATACCCCAAGGGATAGTCTTTCCGCAAAGGGTGACCTTCCCAATCATACGGCATGATAACACGCCGTAAATCAGGATGACCCTCAAACCTAATGCCAAACATATCCCAAATTTCGCGTTCAAACCAATTCGCGTTATTATATACTTCTACCAAACTAGGCATTATTGGCGCATTTCCATCTAGCGCTACACGTAACCCAAATATCAAATTATGCTTAATAGACCTTAGTCGATAGATAAGATGAAAACGTGGTGTTTCCTCAGGCCAATAATCCACAGCAGTCTCTTCAGCAAGTAATTCAAAATGAAACTTATCTTTCATGACCTTACAAACGTGGATGATATTCTCTGGAGGAACTACCATACAGGCTTCATTACAAGGTTCATAATCATCTGCTAAAAATTGTTTTTTAAGCTCTAGCTTAATTTCTTCGATTGTAGGAGATTGATTAATTTCTGTCATAGAATCTTCATTCCAACATTATTTTTTTTCATCGCCAATATTTCTTGACGCAATCTAGTTCAAGTTTTTGATAGATTATGCCCAATCTTTTAATGTTTCGTTTCTAACTTTTTCATGTAAAGTCAAAATGCCATGGATCAAGGCTTCAGGTCTAGGCGGGCAACCAGCAATATATATATCTACAGGGACAATCTCATCAACCCCTTGAACGATAGCATAATTATTAAACACACCGCCAGTGGAAGCACAATCTCCCATAGAAATCACCCACTTCGGGTCAGGCATTTGGTCATATAACCGGCGAAGTACTGCGCTCATCTTTCGAGTTACCCGTCCAGCGACAATCATGAGATCTGATTGTCTTGGACTGGCTCGCATCAGTTCCATACCAAAACGGCTCATATCATGATGTGCGGCTTGGGCTGCCATCATTTCAATAGCGCAACAAGCCAAACCAAATAACATTGGCCACATCGCATTAGTACGAGCCCAGTTGACAGCTTGCTCAAGTTTTACTGTTACGATGCCCATATCGCCAAGTTTTTGCTCTATTCCCATTCCAATGCTCCTTTCTTCCAGGCATAAACATAACCTACCAGTAAAACCAGGATAAAGATGAACATTTCAATCAACCCAAATAATCCCAATTGATTAAATACCACTGCCCAAGGCAAGAAAAATACAATTTCAATATCAAACAAAATAAAGAGAACCGCTATCAAGTAAAAACGTATCGGCATTCTTCTAGTACCCGGTCCGATTGGTCTCATACCAGATTCATAAGGGAAGGATTTTCTAGGAGTGGGATGGTGTGGTCCGAACACATGACCTATGACCACTACAAGGATTGCCAAGATGGTCGCAAAAGCGATCAAAACAACAATCGGAAGATATTCATGCAACATAGTAGTGTTCCTTTCAATTTGTAAAGACGGTTCAACCGATTGAAAATATTAAATTTAACTTAACCAAGTTTATCATATTCTTTGTAAAATGTGGAATTAAATATCAAAATTAATCTTAATTGCTCATTTTTCCTTCATCTTATCGACAATTTCCATAAAAGAAATATATATGACTTATCTCCACAATGTAGAATAAAACTGATCGATTACGATAATGTAAACAATAATAAACTATTTAAAACAAATCATATTATAATGATTTGGTGTATTTTTTTCTAGAGATAATCCCGCAATTCGCGACTTCTAGTTGGATGGCGTAATTTTCGCAAAGCTTTTGATTCAATTTGCCGAATACGCTCTCGAGTAACATTAAAGTATTGACCAACCTCCTCTAAGGTATGGTCTTTTCCATCAACCAAACCAAATCGCAACTCAAGCACCTGACGCTCCCGTTCAGATAAGACAGCCAAAGCATCCTTAACTGACTCGCGCAACATCTCCCTAGCTGCAGCATCCATCGGCTCTTGAGCATCCTCATCCTCAATAAAGTCTCCTAGTTGGCTGCTATCTTCGTTCCCTATGGGACTATCCAATGACATTGGTTCTTCCATGGCGCGCATGATCCGATTTACTTTTGCCGCAGCTCGATTCCATCGTCTACGAATACTATCGTCTACAGGAGTCGCATTTTCCAAGGAATACAAGATCGCTTGCTTATCACCTGGGTCTAGGTATCCTGATTCTAGGGCAATATCTTCACTGGTCGGTTCACGACCAAGCTTTTGTATCAGGTCCCTTTGGATTCTCAATAATCGGTTTAATGATTCGAAAATATGCACCGGAATCCGTATCGTGCGAGCTTGATCAGCTATTGATCGGCTAATTGATTGACGGATCCACCAAGTAGCATAGGTGCTAAATTTATAGCCTCTTGTGGGATCAAATTTTGTCACAGCTCTTAACAAACCAATATTTCCTTCTTGGATCAAATCTAAGAATGAGCTGCCACGACCAATATAACGTTTAGCTACGCTTACAACAAGCCGAAGGTTCGCACGAATGATCGCGTGATGAGCCTCGTCGCTTCGCTCATGAATCAATTTGATCTCATCGAGCAGGATCTGATCATCAGGTAAATATCGAATAAAAGTTGATTCGGATGGTAGTTTTTCTTTCTTAGTTATGTAATTAGTTAGCAAAGGGCTTGTTTCATTTGGCATTGTGTATAAATACAGAAACACAGAAAAGGCATTCCTGGCTACACCATTCCATAATTGATCTGTTCCCCAGAGTCCATTATCCAGATAGGATCTTAAATAGGATGTTCCTGGAATGCTCCAGGTTTCACGTAGCATCTGAGATTCCATGAGAATCTTTTCGAGCTGAGGAAATTTATAACCCAATCTATTCGTATCTTCAAGAACTCGAGTCCATGAAGTTGTCATGTCCTCAAAGATAGCTCGATAAACCGGGCGCGGTGAAATAATCTCATGGTCTGATAATGATCCTTTCCCTTGAGCTAAAGGATGTTTTTTTGAAATTAGCTCCAGACGTTTTTCAGCCTCAAGCTGTGTGGCTAACCAAAACTCCTGATCAACATTCAGAAGTGATATATTTCCGATTTCCTTTAAATATAAACGAACGGGATCTTCCCCAATTTCTGATAATAACTTAGGATCTCTGAGAATTTCATTCGGTTCTTCTTGTGTTATACTTTCCAAATCATTCCCTTCTGATGAGAGATCATCATCGTAAATATCTTCCCCATGTTCAATTTCGTTATCTAACCGATCAAAAGACATAGTATCTGAATTGTTCCAATCTTTATTCTTTGTCGAGGGGTCTCCTTTTATTTTACTCATCCAAATCTCCTATATCGGTGAGAGAATTGAATTCCAGAGATTGGATTTGAATTCTTGTTCTTATCATTAAGCACATGCGACCCTATTTATGTTCATTATATGATGATCGCCCGGTGCATTCATAGATTGCATGATCTAATAATTTTCTTTGTTGCGTAAGTTGTACCATAGTTTGCCCATATTGGGAAATGGTTTTATAATCCCTTTGATCATTTTCTGATTCGTCTAATAAGAATCGAATGTAATCAATATCTTGAGACAATCTTCTTTGGCGTAAATCTAATAAACCTCGCAGCAAGTCCTCAACAACCCGTTCTTTTCTTGGGTCAAGATCAGATGTTTTTGATAATAATTCGTCAGCTGTATCCATCATTTCATACGATAAATTACTAAAAATATATTCGCGAGGTTCAGCAATATCTTGGTTGTTTGCATTTAATATCAGACGTATAAATTCTTGATGATCAACTTGTTCAAAATCTTTTTCCGATAATATTGTTAGATTCTTTTCTCTAAACTTGCGATCAATATTAAAAACCATATCGGGATAACGTAAGAGAATTGCTAAGCAATGTTCCTCTAATTTCGAAGTGCTTACCTTTATAGTCGTAACGACTTTTTTTGTTGAAATAGATTCTCTTTCATCTTTTTTTCTGCGCCAATTTGTTCTTCGTGTTCGAATGGTTGAGCTTTCTAAAAGAGCCCGTTCATCAACATGTAAAAGGCGAGCTAATCTTTGATGATAAGCATCTCGTTCAATAGGATTGGGGACATCGGCAATTAAAGGTAATACCTGTTCCGCAACTTCGTTTTTCGCTTTAGGATCGTCCAAATCAAGATTAGCGGCTAATGTCTCCATTACATGGATCACGATTGGGCGAGCATTTCCAATAATCTTTTCCCATTCTTGTGGATCTCGATTAACAATTTCATCTGGGTCTAGACCATCTGGCAATGCTGCCACACGAATATCAGCATTCAACCTGGCTTCGTGTCCCAACAACCCACGTGCATCAAAAATCGGATCTTGTTCATGATC
This sequence comes from uncultured Anaerolineaceae bacterium, assembly GCA_964547225.1. Classification (GTDB taxonomy): domain Bacteria; phylum Chloroflexota; class Anaerolineae; order Anaerolineales; family UBA4823; genus CAZJMV01. Next base: position 18,299 of record CAZJMV010000135.1, read on the forward strand.
TAGAGTCTGGCGGGCAATTTCCAGCCCCCGTAACGTTGCTTTATCCCCGGCTGCATCAGGATCTAACGCTAAAACGATTCGACGGCTGTAACGTTTAAGTTGAGACAACTGAAATTCAGTTAGCGCCGTTCCCATGGGCGAGACAGTATTTGTAAAACCTGCTTGATGGACAGCAATCACATCCAGGTATCCCTCCACAATAACAACTTGATCATTTGCTCGGATTGTCTTTCTCGCCCGATCCAATCCATATAACAAATGTCCTTTATCAAAGACTGCTGTTTGCGGTGAATTTAAAAATTTTGGGACATCCTCTGGATTGAGTATACGCGCGCCAAATCCAGTCATCCGACCGCGTAAATCACGGATTGGAAACATTACACGATGACGGAATCGATCATAATATCCCCCAGAATCTCGCTCGCTGACCATACCCGATAAGACCAAATCATCCTGAGAGAATCCTTTAGATAAAAGAAACTGTAAAGTAGCATCCCAAGATTCCGGAGAATAACCCAAACCAAATGCCTCTATCGTTTCTTCACTTAATCCACGCTCTTCCTGAAGATATTTAAGTGCGGTTGCCCCCCGCTGAGAATTTATTAGTTGATGGCGGTAATAAATAACTGCATTTTCCAGCAAATTCCGTAGATGATCATTTTCCTCCGCAGCAGTTTGTTCTTCTGGTGATGGTGGTTTTAATTCAACCCCCGCTCTATCAGCAAGAAATTGTAGCGCTTCAGAAAAATCCCATCCCTCTCGTTTCATAATAAACTTAAATACATCTCCACCATCATTGCATTGACCAAAACAGCGCCAAGTACCCGTATCAGGAAAAACCACAAACGCTGGTGTGCGGGTATTCGAATGAAATGGACAAAACCCAATAAAGTTCTTTCCAGTGCGACGAAGCTGTACTGTCTCAGATACTATATCAACGATATCAATCTGATTTTTTATTTGTTCTATTGCGGACATCTTTTCAAAAGTTCTTCATCCAAAATATTTTATGATCGTACATAATAACTCAGCTCATATCGTTCGAAACCAGTATTCGCAACCGATGTGTCATTCTATTTAATAAACAGGACCGGATAAAACCATCTTTTGCGGGTATTCAACTTCATAATCATAACGGATTGTAATTTTTGCTTGTTTTTGAAGATAGAGTTCCCAGTCAATTACATTTAATTCACTTTGATTTTTCAGTTTTGGGTCAATATTAACAAGACGTATTTTTATATCCTCATGTTCTGAAACAGGGATCTGATCCTGGAGGTTGATATTAACTTCGGTGTTTAGAAGATTTTCCAAACGAATTTCATATCCTATCTGATGACGACGTTTTCCGCCAATGATTCGCTTATCGACCTCTTGACGGATCAATTCACGCTCAATCTTGATGCGATCCTCTACGCCAAAAAACATGTTAAGTTCACCCTTCGGAGCAATCAATTCAATCTCCGTGCTACCTAAATATTCTTCACCGAAAAACAGGTTTACTTGACCAGGCAAAAATGTGTAAACACTGTCATTTTTCACACTAACTTGGCGATAAACGGCTTCAACTATCCGAGGAGCAGTCACATATTTCATACTTGGAGAGAGATCAATAGAAGTAATATTGACCTTGTGAGGCGACCCATCAGCAGGTATATTAACCTTGCCTGGTAGCTTGTAAGAAACAGAAAGACCAGAGCTATCCACCTGCACACCGACTTCTTCAGATTTGATCATCGCGCTAGTACGGCGTTTCATAGTCTTTTTATCGAGCTCCAAGTCATCCACCGATGATTCTGCAGCCACATCGAAACCTGCATGCATCGGTGCAGGCGCCATATCCCATAATTCTTGTCTTGGGGAAATATACCAGGGATCGAGTTCCGGTTTGATAAAAGCTAAGGTTGGGCGTGCTGTTGAAAGGTTGAGCATAACATCCACCCAATCTTCATCTGCCTTTTGAGAAACCTGCGCTAAGTAAGAAATCTCGAGCTTATATTGACCTTGATTGTCTTTCAATCTATAGTCATACAACGGTTTCCAAGATGCTGACATTTCAAGATAATTGAATTCGACCGTTAAGTCTCCATCATCCAACATTTCTACATCAACATAAGCAGAGTAACGTTCCTTGGAGCGTGAATTTCTTAGCTGTTCAAGTTGATTCTGAGTTTGGTAGATCTGTTGATCTACATCCCTTTTCTTCACTTGAAGCTTGTGCCCATTTGTATATAGATGTTCAGATTGTTCTCTTAATTGTTTGAAAATTTCCACCAAGGTTTTAAAATCAGCTTCTCCCGATATCAATCCGGTCGCGTAGAGTTCCGAATGTCCGGAAATTGCCTCTACTTGGGAACGTTCTTTATTGATCAAATCAATTTGCGCCTGCAATTCATTGGCTTCATCCTGCAATGATTCTAGACGCTTCTCTAAGTCGTTTACTTTATCGATAGGATTTTCCACGTAAAAACGCCGTTGAATTTGCATGCCCAAAAGGCGAGACGGAACAGTTGCTTTTGCAGATGCACGAGCCGAATCTCGATGCATTTGCAAAGATAATCCTTCTATCTCCAATTGGTGTTTACCGCGTTTAAGAGATATTGTACCCTTACGTGTGATCCTAGCACCCTTTAAATAAACTGTTGCTGCAACAATCTGTGTATCTAATATCATCATTTTAATTCTCCCAAAAAAGGTTTACACAACCATACCAATCGCTTTATGTGCTTTGCTTATCAGCGCTCGTTTCAAACTGAAAAGCAAAGCGTTCAATCACCTAACTTAAAACACTTCTATTAAAACCCCTCCAGCCTCGACATATCTGCCACATGATCAGCCATGGATGCAATCTGTTGCAATAACCCAAGCCGATTTTCCCGAAGTTTTGCATCATCAACCATGACCAATACTTCATCGAAGAATTGATTGATCAATGGAATCAGTGGTAGGAAAGCTGATAAGAAATCATCAACCGATCCTTCTGAACGATGAGTATTAATTACTCGATCTACAGCCTCAAAGAGATCACGTTCTTCTCTCTGAACCAATACACCTGAATTCACTGAATAACTAGTCTTCATATCCCGTGTAATTCGTACACATCTAGAAAAAGCAGGCAAAATAGTATCCCAATCAGAACGTGATACCCATTTCCCTAACTCTAGTACTGCATGACTTGCCCGAGCTGGATGATCGCCTTGAGCTGCGAGAACTGCATCCACAATATCATAACGAGCACCTTGTTCCAGGAGAAGATTTCGTAAACGCTCAATGATAAAATCCTTAACCGCGAATAGATCTTCTTCATTAGTTTCAATCGGTAAATACTTCGCAGCTTCTCGGATTGCTATTAATAGATCAAAATCTATATCCCAATGGATCAAATTTTGCACAAGTCCCAATGCAGCTCTCCGAAGCGCAAACGGGTCTTTATTACCGGAGGGCGCCAATCCTGCAGAAAACAATCCGGTAAGGCTATCTAATCGATCTGCAAGCCCAACCATCAAACCAGCTTTTCCTCTTGGTATTTCATCACCCGCAAAACGAGGCAGGTAATGATCATAAATCGCTTGCGCAACCTGGTTTGTTTCACCAGAGCTCAATGCATAATATCGTCCCATTTGTCCCTGTAAGGAAGTCATCTCGATGACCATTTTTGTTGTCAGGTCAGCTTTACATAAATATGCAGCCCTCCTTGCTGTTTCTCTCTCTTCTTCTGATAACTTCACTAGTCCAGTTAAAGAATCAACCAACTCCACAAGCCGTTTGGTTTTATCTAACATTGAACCTAGTTTTACTTGAAATGTCAGGGTATAAAGTTTATGAACATAATCTTCTAAAGGCTCTCTCAGGTCTTCATTAATAAAGAATTCCGCATCGGCAAAACGAGCACGAATGACTTGTTCATTTCCCTCCTTTACGATATCCATCCATTCTCGTTCACCATTTCGGATAGCGATGAAATGAGGTAGTAGCTGATCTGAAGAGCTAGTATTATCCTTCGGGACTACCGGGAAGTAACGTTGATGTTTCTTCATCACAGAGACCAATACTTCCTTTGGAAGATCTAGGTACTTAGCTTCAAATTCACCACGTAACACTGTAGGCGCTTCAACTAGATTTGCCACCTCGGCAAGCAAAGCAGGATCATCTGGTATACTGCCACCCACCTCTAAAGCTGCGTCTTGTACCAGGTTTTGGATCACATTTCGCCTCTCTTGTATATCTAATAAAATTCCTTGCTTCTCGATAGCTTCGAAATATGCATCCATAGATTCTATCTCGATCTTTTCGGGCTCATGAAAACGTAAGCCATGAGTAAAATTGGAAGAATGCAATCCAGCATACTCAAAGGGGACAACCTGAGTTTGTTCCCCTTCGCCATAGATCGCTAAAATCCAACGAATGGGGCGTGAAAAAGCGATATTCGTATAGTTCCAGCGCATCGTTTTATCGAAGCGAATGCCAGCAATTAGAGTTGGCAGCTCTTCAGACAATAAGTTTAAGGTATCTTTTCCACTCTCACGTACAACTGCAGTTACATAATTACCGCCATCAATTTCTCGAACCTCTAATTGATCGATAGAGACTCCTTTACTGAGAGCAAATCCTTCGGCTGCTTTCGTTGGTACTCCATCTTTATCAAAAGAGCGGTTGGCTGGCGGTCCCTTAACTACTTGTTCAAGATCATCCTGCCTAGGTGATAACCCTTCAACATGAACCACCAATCTACGCGGTGTACCATGAATATGGATTCCCTGATAAGGCAACCGCAATCGGTTTAGAAGTTCCTCCACTAGTTTTTCTAATTGAGAGATTGCCGAATCAAGATCTTTAGCTGGAATTTCTTCAGTACCAATTTCTAACAAAAATGGTGAGGGTTTAGAGATTGGCATAGCATGAATTCGGTTTGATTTTTCGTCAATACCCTTTTTTAATTTATGAGGAAATACATCAGCACCATTTTTAATAAAAGGATAATCTAACCGTGTGCGTTGTTCGATATAGGTCTCTGATACACGTCGGGCGAGTTCACGCATTCGTCCAAATAGCGCTTGTCGTTCTGTGACACCAACTGCACCACGCGTATCGAGCATATTAAATGTATGCGAACATTTTAGAATATAATCATAAGCTGGCAGAACCAATCCTTGTTCCAAACACGTTTCTGCTTCTGCTTCAAACAAGGAATACATCTTCCGTAAGCGTTCAATATCGGCTATCTCGAAATAATATTTACTATGTTCTTGTTCTGCTTGAAGGTTGACATCTCCATCCGTCAGTATTGAATTCCATTGTATATCTCTGAAATTTGAAACTCTTTGGAGTGCAATAGCTATGCGTTCCAGTCCATAAGTTAATTCTACGGACACAGGGTCCAACACGATTCCACCAGCTTGTTGGAAGTAAGTGAATTGCGTGATTTCTTGACCGTCTAGCCAAACTTCCCAACCCAAACCCCAAGCGCC
>CAZJMV010000136.1:0-6809 GCA_964547225.1 uncultured Anaerolineaceae bacterium
GTGGAAAGGAGATCACGAAAATGGAATTGAATCTAACGCAAGAACAAGAGATGACTAAGAGTATGGTTAGAGAGCTGGCTGCGAACGAGATCGAACCCATTGCTGCCGAGATTGATGAGAGCGGTCGTTTTCCTCGCGAGATCATGGAAAAGATCGCTGAGGCGGGTTTGTTTGGCATTCTGATCCCGCCACCCTTTGGCGGCGCTGGCGGCACACGACTGGACTTGCTGCTGACAATCGAAGAACTTTCAATCGCCAGCGCAGCCATTGGTTGGAGCTTCGCCACGAATGCTGCCATTCAGTTTATGCTGCTGGCGTTTGGCAATGATCAGCAAAAAGAGAAATACCTTCCCGCTATGGCAAAAGGTGAGAAGATCGCCGCTTATGGCTTGGTTGAACCCAGCGGCGGGACGAATTGGGCGCACACGCTGCGAACGCGTGCAGTCGCTGATGGCGATCATTATGTGATCAATGGCTCGAAATGTTTCACCAGTAATGCTGGTGAAGCTGACCTGTATGTCGTCATGACGCGTACAAACCCTGAAAAGGGGATGATGGGTTTCTCGTATATCATCATCGAGAAGGATACACCAGGTTTCTCCTTTGGGCGCATTGAAGACAAATTCGGGCTGCGCGCTGACCCCACCGGAGAGCTTTTTTTCGAAGATTGCCGAGTGCCTAAAGCGAATTTGATCAATGAAGAAGGCAGTGGATTTCGCATCTTTCAGGCGATCTCTGCTTTAGATTGTGCCGTCCAAGCCAGTACTTGTGTTGGTATCGCCCAAGCTGCCTTAGATGCCTGCATTCGATATGTTAAAGAGAGAAGCGTTATCGACCCAAATACCTTGGCGAACTTCGAGAATGTGCAGCGCGCCATTGCGGATATGATGGTCTCAGTCGAGGCGGCTCGATTGATCTCCTATCGGGCTGCGCTTCCGCCTGAAGGGATTGGTCCTGATCCGCTGGGTATCTTATCGGCTATGTTCTGTAATCAAGTTGCCATGGATGTGACTGGAAAAGCAGTTGAACTGCACGGCGGATATGGCTGTACGAGCGACTTTGCTGTCGGGCGTTACTTCCGCGATGCCAAAACACTGTCTTTGCAGAAGAGCTCTGAATATGTCAGATCGATGGTCGGCAAGATGATCTTGGGTGTTACGGGATAATTATTTTAATCCCTGAATAAATTAACCTCCGTATTGCTCAACAACCCTCGCCTCAGCCTTGCTATCGGATGATTGTTTAGGATCGAATAACAAAAATAAATAACCAAAGGAGAGAAATATGTTCGATGATCGATTCGCGCGCAACACCTTCATTTTGTCACGGTTTTTGTTCATCTTTGTAATTATATTCCCGCTGTTTCTTACTACGCAAACAACCCAAATCGTTTTTGCCCAATCGCTGGATGAAGGCTTCAATCCAGGCGCGGACAATAAGGTTTACACTGTCCTGATCCAGTCAGACGGCAAGATCGTAGTTGGCGGGCAGTTCAATACATTGGGTGTTTCCACGCGCTATTACCTCGGTCGCTTGAACGCGGATGGTTCTCTCGATACGGGTTTTAATGCTCCTGCGGATAGTCTCGTATTTGCGCTGGCACAGCAAAGCGATGGAAAGATACTCGTGGGAGGTAATTTCACCAATTTGGATTGGCAGAACCGCAATTATATCGCGCGTCTCGATTCGGGTGGCGAGCTGGATACTACCTTCGATCCGAATGCCAATGATCGGGTGTGGTCGATCGCTGTGCAGTCTGACCATAAGATCTTGGTTGGCGGTTCGTTCACCCAAATAGGTGGGCAAACCCGTCAGCGCATCGCCCGTCTCAACGCTGATGGGACATTGGACAGCACTTTCAATCCGAGCGCAAATGGTACCGTGCATGCACTGCTCGAACAACCGGATGGTAAGATCCTGGTAGGTGGCGATTTCACCGAGATCGGCGGTTATCCATATGATCGTATCGCCCGCTTGAATGCCGATGGAAGTTTGGACAGCAGCTTTTATGCGCTAGTCAATCACACGGTCTATACCCTTGTGCAGCAGCCGGATGGAAAGATCATATTCGGTGGTGATTTTACCCTAGTCAACAGTCATTACCAGCCGCATCTTGCTCGCGTGAACGCAGATGGCTCGCTGGATTTTGACTTCGATCTGGAGGTCGATGCTACTGTTGGCGCGCTGGCGCTTCAGTCGGATGGCAAAGTTGTCCTGGGTGGGGATTTTACGACCGTGGATGGATCGGCACACCACTATCTGGCACGATTGAATGCTGATGGTTCTATTGATGACTCTTTTGATTGTGATGCGGATAACACCGTGCTGAGTATAGCTGTGCAGTCGGATGGCAAAGTGGTCCTAGGTGGGGAGTTTGCCAATATTGATTCCCAATCACGCCTGCGTCTTGCACGTTTGTACCGTGATGGGACGTTGGAAGCTCCTTTCGAAGCCTCAGCCGATAGGGGGATATACACCATGGCATTGCAGGCGGACGATAAGATTTTAGTTGCGGGCGATTTTACTCAACTCAATCATCAAAACCGATCCTATTTAGGACGTTTTAATGTGGATGGTAGTCTGGATACGAGCTTTACCCCAACGGTTACAGGTTGGTTTGTTGATGCTGTAGCCGTTCAAGCCGATGATCGGATAATTATTGGCGGCTATTTTAACGCCATCAATGGGATCGGTCGTGAGAATATTGCTAGGCTCAATCATGACGGCGCCCTCGATACAGCTTTTAACCCGATAGCGAATGGGAAAGTATGGACGCTTGTAATCCAACCGGACGGCAAGATACTCGTTGCGGGGGAGTTCACTCGAATAGCTGGGCAGGATCAGGCTTATCTGGCGCGCCTGAACGCGGATGGCTCGCTGGATGCCGATTTCAACCCTGCTTTAAATAATTCAGTTTCAACAATTGCATTGCAGCTAGATGGTAAGATTCTGATCGGGGGCGGCTTTACCACACTCGATGGGCAGTCACGGCAGCATATCGCTCGCCTGAATGCGGATGGCTCCCTCGACAGCGCTTTTAACCCTGGCGCGAATGATTTGGTTGCCGCGCTTGTTGTTCAAACAGATGGCAAGATCGTGGTTGGCGGGCAGTTCAATACCTTGGCTGGAGTCAATCGCGAGAATATCGGAAGGCTGAATGCTTCTGGTTCTATCGATACGTCGTTCAATCCGGCTGCGGATGATATTGTGGGCAGCTTAGCGCTGCAAAGCGACGGCAAGATCCTGGTTGGCGGCAGGTTCGAAGTGATTGGAGGAGAGTTTATAAAATATGCTGCTCGTTTGAAGGCGGATGGCTCAGCAGATACAACCTTCAATCCAGGCGCGGATAAGTTTGTGCGCGGCATCGCAGTTCAATCAGATGGGAAGACTGTCCTAGTCGGAGATTTTACTCAACTTGATGGTCAAAATGTGGATTATATCGGTAAGCTCAGTGATGATCAGGCTGTTATACAAAGCCTAACCGTCAATGATGCGGGCGATACGATCACCTGGCTGCGCAGCGGCATTAACCAGGAATTCGCGCGCGTTTTGTTTGAGGTCTCCACGGATGGTGAAAACTATACGCGGTTGGGTGAAGGCGAGCGCATCAGCGGCGGCTGGCAGTTGGATGAAATTCGCCCTCCAAGAGGGTATAATATATTTATACGCGCCAGAGGCACCTTCGCCTCAGGTATGTGGAACGGCTCAGGTTCTGTCATCGAAACGATATCTCAAATTTACATCCCAGGTAGTTTGCTCTACCTGCCCCTTGTCATCAATAGCTCATTATGAGAACTGCTCTTCATCCCCATTTGTTGAGTTCTACTTATTCGCTGTACTTCTTGCTCGCCATCCTCAATAAAAAAACGCTAAAAAAGCCGTTAGCTATTTGAGCAGGTTTTTTCCAGGATCAGAGCGCTATTAGGCTTTCGATATTAAAGGAGTAATCAATAGAATAAGAGATTATTGATCAATTCTCTGTATCATTAATAAGAAAGCGGCATAGGATGATGTATTCATCCGCTTCTTTTCTCTAACGTGTTAACAATTAGCCAACTCCGTACTGATCGCGTATGAAGGGAAGCAAACCACGTTTTTTGAGTCGCTCTAAAGGCGCACGGAAAGTGACCTGCACCACGCCAGGATTGCGTCCGATCTCGATCGCGCCGGTGATCGTGGCGCGGTTCTTCACTTCGGGAACGGACATTTCCAACAAATCTGCCGCACGCTGCAAACCATTATCCGTCGCGGCATTTAAATCAGCTCCCGTTCCGATCACGGATATCGGAGCGGATTCTTCTAGCGCATCGAGACCCCACTGCCGAGCTATATTCATAGCCTTCGTCTTTTCTGCCTCTGATAGCGGACGCGCAAGGAAGGGTAGATCATCCACAACCGGCAGTAGAATCGGACCGTCAATATTGAGTCCTTTCAGCACATGCACTTGTATGGTAACTGTACCGGAAATATCACAGGTGTGACCAGCAATCTCGCCATCGCCTTGAAGCGCGTGCATATCGCCAAGATAGACACCGCCGCCAGGAACCTTAACCGGGCAAATCAGGATCGCGCCCGCACGCACCGCGTCGATATCCATATGCCCATCGGTGCGATGTTGGTTCAACTCTTCCGAAGTGAGAGCATATTCGTGCGGCGCGCCAATCAGGAACACGCCAAAATCTCCGGCGTTGTGTGAATCAGGAATTGGCATGGATGGTGTCGTTCCGATTTGTCCCATGAATGGACGCATTCGAGCGACGAGTCCGACCAGATCATGCGGAGCAAACGTCAGGATGGGATTCTGGATCGAATTATCAGGCAGGGCAGCGTAGCGTTTAGCGTCGTGGGCGATTTCCTCCGCCGCTTTGCGCGGCATGGTCACACCAACGCTGTGCTTAGCATCAAAATAAATGGTATAACCGTTGGTGAAATTGAACGCAGCGATTTCAGCACCACAATTATTACACCGAATTGCTGTCTGTCCGATGCCTTCTACGTGGGTTTCTGGATAGAGCGTGCCGCATTGCGGGCATTTTCCCGCCACATATGGATCGCCTAGGAAGCGACCTTCCATAACCTTGTCATTGCCAGAAGCGGTAGCAAGCGAGGTGACGGTGATATCTTCGATGCGGATGACAATCGCGTCGCCAACCTGAGCGCCTTCGACTGCAACCGGGCGGGTGACTTCGTGCCCGCCGCGGATGGCGGGCGTGATCATCGGTCCCCAACAACCAGGAGCGGTATTTGCAATAATATGACCTCCATCCTTGACAGGCCCGAGCATGGGTTCAGCCGGATCAAGAATTCCGTTGGTAAATTGATTCACCAACACAGTGCGTTGCGCACCTTCAGCAGATTGAGCAGGGTTTCTATTTGTCATAATGTTCTCCTTTTTTTGAAAATTGATAAGTGATAATAATTGATTTGATGCACTATGTTGTGAAAATAGAGATCTATAAAAGACATTATTACCAATAATAATAAGATAAACAACTACATGATTATTATATATAAAATCGAAAAAGAAAGTCAATATCGAAGCTAGATGAATATTTAAAGACTCACTCAGTAAAATCAGTTGTCTAGCTTAGGTTAAAGATGGTGGTTTGATCGGAGGCTACATATGTTATAATATAGTCACAAGTGAAAGGAATAATGACATGCTGAAAGCTAGCATCCGAGAATTGAAAAGCAATTTAAGGATATATCTCCAACAGGTTCAACAAGGTAAGGCGATTATTATTACCAAGCATGGTAAACCGATTGCCAGAATCATTCCGGAAACAACCTCAGCACAGCAGCGAATGCAGTCCTTGGTTTTAAGTGGTTTGATATCCTGGAATGGTCAAAAACCACCACCACGTGAGCCGATTGTGAAAAACCTTGATTCCGGAAACATTGCCGACTTGATCTGCGAAGCTAGAGATGTTGAACTATTAATTGATAAATCTAGCCAGTCAACTTGCATGGAGTGATGGATTGCGGGGGTATGATGCAATTCACTTAGCGTCGCTTATTGAATGGAGGAATGCGCTGGGGCTTGAAATCCTTATGGCGACATTCGATCAGCAGTTAACAACTGCAGCAAAAAAACATACGATAACTACATTCCCAGAAGATTGATTGATTTAGAGACGTCAAGAAATCTTATTTCAAGATGGTGGGTTTGGGCGGATAAATTCTCCTGTCAAAAATGATAGTAATTTAACTAAAATATTTGATAAAATAGATATTGAAGCAGGAAAATTGTTATTTGCATGATTTTTACTATTTTTACACAATATCTAAACATCTTTTGATTACCATAAGGACATTAGACTATTTATTTAATATTATCTTGTAGGAGTACATATCATGAAACGATTATTCTTAATGATCAGCATCTTAGTCATCTTCAGCATGGCTTGTTCCCTGGGTGGATTTCTCAGCAGTGGAGAAACCAGCACTCAAGCAACTGAAGCGCCGGTTTCCGAAAATCGCTGTGGCGATGGGGTCTGCGATGGACCGGAAAACACTGAGAACTGCCCCCAAGATTGTCTGCCGGGGGAAGAAGCGGCTCCACAAGGTACTCCGGTTGACGAACTCGTACCAGCGCCTTGGTTTGAAACAGAAGTCGACTGCTTATTAGAAGATATTTGGTCATCCAGCAAAGGGTCGCCGTATGCCTATGATCAATTCGGTAACCTCGGCGATTCCCTACCGGAAGGTCAAACGACCTGTGTGCTCGAGATTCATATCTGCGGGGATATGATCTTCAAACAGCAAGTGATCAATTCGGATACTGAAGATTGCCCTGATTATCTTGATTA
>CAZJMV010000137.1:0-55847 GCA_964547225.1 uncultured Anaerolineaceae bacterium
TAAGCCAGGCAGCATCACTCCACACACCAAGTTCATGAGCGAAGTATACGTGTTGCGCAAGGATGAAGGTGGACGACATAAGGCATTCTTCACGGGATATCGACCACAGTTCTTTATTCGCACGATGGATGTAACTGGAGATATTACATTGCCAGAAGGCATAGAAATGGTTATGCCAGGTGATCGCGTGAACCTGGAAGTAGAACTGATCGTACCAGTGGCATTAGAGCAAGGTTCCAACTTCGCAATCCGTGAGGGCGGTTTGACGGTTGGCGCTGGCGTGATCACTAAAATTATTGAGTAAAACAGGAGCATGATCGATAGCATCCGATCGTGAGATAGTGAAATATGGCATCAAAGAAAGGCGTTCGTCCAATTATCACACTTGCATGTACAGAATGCAAGGAAAGAAATTATACATCCGAGAAAAACCGCCGGAATGATCCGGGGCGTTTAGAACTGAACAAGTTTTGCTCTCGTTGTAGGAAGCATACATTGCACCGAGAGACAAAATAGAATATCAGATACATCCGTCTAGCAGTATAATAACTGCTAGACGACCCATAGGCCAGTAGCTCAACTGGTAGAGCAACGGTCTCCAAAACCGTAGGTTGTGGGTTCGATTCCTGCCTGGCCTGCCTGAATTCAGAGCAACGCCGTCTTCTAAGGCGGCGTTTTGCCCGTAACTGCAGAGAGGAGCATTGGTTTTGCTCTAAAAGGAGAGAGTTGTGCCGAAGAAAAACAGTGGAAAGAGCAATACAAAAAGTAGCGCTCGAAAAAAGCAAAATGCAATTCAACGCTATTTCAACGAAACAATCGGTGAGTTAAGAAAAGTATCTTGGCCAACCCGAAAAGAAGCTACAAATTTAACAATCATCGTTATCGTTGTAACGCTAAGTGTAAGCGCCTTTTTGGGAATATTAGATTTTATATTCTCTCGTTTCTTCAGTTTACTGTTTGCTTAAACCATTCGGAAGTGTCTGGAGAATATGTATAGAAAACTGCTCAAGAAATTTGTTAGGAAATTGGCGTTATGGATCTAATGGATCAAAATTTTCAGCCTGAAATAGAACCTGAAGAAAACAACGAGCCAACTTTCGATACCAAAGATTTTTCTTTACCCGATAGTGGTACTGCAGAAACTTCAGATCGTATCGAAACCGAAAATGATTCCAGCTCGTCTGTTTCTGATTCTCAAAGCGAGGAAAACAATGATGGACGCGCCTGGTATGTTGTACATTGTTACTCTGGCTATGAGAACAAGGTTCAACATAACCTGGAGCAGCGTATCGAATCAATGGACATGAAAGACAAAATCTTTGATGTCGTCATTCCAACCGAAGAAGAGATCGAAGTTAGAGAAGGTAAACGAAGAACCATTGAGCGAAGGGTTTTCCCGGGATATATTCTCGTGAATATGGTTATGACAGAAAGCTCCTGGTTTGTCGTTCGCAATACCCCGGGTGTTACCGGATTTGTTGGTATGGGAAACACGCCTACACCTCTTCGCCCCGAAGAAGTTGCTTCGATCATCAAACGAATGGAAGCAGATGCTCCTCGAATTAAGGTTACTTTTCGACCTGGAGAACGTGTTCGTATTGTCGACGGTCCTTTTAATGATTTCCGTGGCACAGTTTCTGAAATTGACATGGAAAGAGCGAAAGTACGCGTTATGGTAAACTTTTTTGGTAGAGAAACCCCTGTAGAATTAGACTTTTTACAGGTTGAGAAATCATAATTTCGGTCAGAAAAAACCATACTCAATTCATCTGACCTTTGAAATCGTGGGAGGGTACTAATACGTATCCGTTAATACCACAAAGGAGTGTAGTAGTGGCAAAGAAATTAAAAGCGATTGTAAGATTACAAATCGAAGCTGGAAAAGCAAATCCAGCGCCCCCCATTGGACCTGCGTTAGCTGGTCATGGAATCAATTTAATGGCGTTCTGCAAAGAGTATAACGCGCGTACTTCAAACCGAATGGGTGAAATCATTCCAGCAGAAATCAGCGTCTTTACGGATGGATCTTTTAAATTCATTCTAAAGACTCCACCAGCTTCAGTGCTATTGAAAAAAGCAGCCGGAGTAGATAAAGGGTCCTCTAACCCACCGCGCGAGAAAGCCGGTAAGGTAAACCGAGCACAAGTTCGCGAGATTGCAGAGATTAAAATGAAAGACCTCAACGCAATTGATATTGAAGGCGCAATTAAACAAATTGAAGGCACAGCCCGTAATATGGGACTGGATGTTGTAGATTAATCCTGTGGGAGGGTATTTACTACCCGCCTGAACCACGAAGGAGAAATAATGGCAAAACACGGAAAAAAATATAACGAATTATTAGGAAAGGTCGATAGGGAAAAAATATATCAACCCGAAGAGGCGATTGCTTTAGCAAAAGATACATCAGCCACAAATTTTGATGCGACCGTTGAGTTGCATATTCGTTTAGGCGTTGATACACGACACGCAGACCAACAAGTACGTGATGTAGTTGTCCTTCCTCATGGACTCGGGAAAACTGTGCGCGTTCTTGTTTTTGCTCAAGCCGAAGGCGCTGCACAAGCAAGAGAAGCAGGCGCTGACTACATCGTAGATGATGATGAAATGATAAAAAAGATTCAAGGTGGATGGACCGACTTCGATGTAACCATCGCTACCCCTGATATGATGGGACAAGTTGGTCGGTTAGGGCGTGTTTTAGGTCCGCGTGGTTTGATGCCTAATCCAAAAGCAGGCACTGTTGTTGCTCCTGAGGATATCGGAAGAACTGTAAAAGAAGCCAAGGCAGGACGGGTTGAATTCCGCACGGATAAAACAGCTAACCTGCATGTTCCAATAGGTAAGGTATCCTTTGCAGAGAAGCAACTTTATGATAATATGGCAGTCTTGATGGATGCCGTTAAAAAGGCTCGACCTGCAGCGACAAAAGGAACTTACGTCCGAAGAGTAACGATAACAACAACGATGGGACCTGGGATCAAAATTGACCCACTCCAATCAATAGCTATGGAAATACGAGACTAGATGCTCGATTAAATAATATTCCATTGCTTCGCCAGAGACAGTAGGTGTTTCGATATGAAACTTAATTTCCTACCCAGGTGAAGGCTAGATCTCAAAGAAATATTCGTTCTAATTTTTTATTCTAGAGAAAAAGTCTTTGCCTTATCAACAGCGAGGCAAAGACTTTCATTTTGAAAGGAGGTGAAGTACTTTGGCAATTACAAAAAAAGAAAAACAAGAAGTGGTTGAAAACTATGTCAAATGGGTTGATCAAAGCAAAGCATTAATCTTGACAGAGTATACCGGTCTAGATATGAAATCAATGGATACTTTAAGAAGTAAGATTCGTGAGGCGGGTGGAGAGTTTCATATCGTTAAGAATACACTTGGGAAAGTTGCATTCGATCAAGTTGGTTTGGAAATTCCCGAAAATTATCTTGAGGGAAGTACTGCGATTGCATTTGCTTTCGCTGACGCCCCGGCAACTGCAAAAGTCATATCTGATTTGACAAAAGAATCTGAGTTTATCAAGGTAAAAGGTGGCTACCTAGACAAGAAATTGGTAAGCGCTATTGAGATTAATGCATTAGCTGAATTACCACCATTGCCTATCATGCGTGCCCAATTATTAGGCGTAATAATGGCGCCGGCATCGAAGCTAGCTCGAACGATTGCAGAGCCAGCACGCCAATTGGCTAGCGTCTTTAAAGCATACTCTGATAAAGATGCAACACCTGAAACCGTATAAAGGGTAATGAAATTTTTGAATCGTATTATAGAAATAACTTTTTAGATAGGAGAAATAAAAATGGCAGATATTGATAAATTAGTAGAAGAACTAGGACAGCTTACTGTTATAGAAGCTGCTGAATTAGTAAAGAAACTCGAAGAGACTTGGGGGGTTTCAGCCGCCGCGCCAGTAGCCATTGCAGCCGCCGCTTCAGCCGATGCGAGTTCTGGGGAGCAAGAAGAGGAAAAGACCGAATTTGATGTTATTATCAAAGAAACTGGTCCAAAGAAGATCGAAGTTATTAAAGCGATCCGCCAATTGACCAACCTGGGTCTTAAAGAAGCCAAAGAGGTCGCTGAAACTGCAGATAGTAAAATCCTCGAGGGTGTCAGCAAAGAAGCAGCCGATGACGCAAAGTCAAAACTCGAAGCAGCGGGAGCTGTTGTATCTATTGCATAAAACTTAAATCAATTACTCATTTTTTTTCATGAACTAAAAAGACTGCCTTTCGGTAGTCTTTTTAGTTTTTAAAGCCTGTGGTAATATTAATAAAACGAGATCGGAGGGTTTATGAGCGCACGAATATTGATTATTGAAGACGACGAAGCCATCCTCAAATTTTTAAAAAGGGGGTTGGCATATGAAGGATATCAAGTTGATACTGCCCTAGATGGGCAAAATGGGTTAGTTCTGGCTCGTGACAATCCACCAGATCTAGTAGTTCTTGACCTAATGCTTCCCGGAATCGATGGACTTGAGGTATGTAGAAGGTTAAGAGCTGGTGGAGCAGTTCCAATCTTAATACTAACCGCTAAAGATGCTGTCACAGATCGTATCCAGGGGTTGGATATGGGCGCCGATGATTATATGGTGAAGCCTTTCAATTTAGATGAATTACTAGCTAGAATTCGAGCTTTATTACGACGTGCCCAACCTAGCCGTCCACATATTCTACGCTTTTCTGATTTATCCCTTGATACAGGCACACGACAGGCATCCAGAGGAGAGCGAATTATTTCCTTAACCGCTAAAGAATACGAATTGCTAGAGCTCTTCCTTAGACATCCTCGTCAAGTACTTACTCGAGACATGATTTTTGATCGAGTATGGGGATACGATTTCGGAGGTGAAAGCAATATCATAGAAGTCTATATTCGCTATCTGCGGCAAAAGTTGGAAGCTGAAGAAGAACCTCGTTTGATCCACACCGTTCGTGGTATGGGATATGTCTTACGAGAAGCAACCTAGCTTCTAGGAATGTCATTACGAGCTCGACTGGCACTCTTGTATACATCCATCGTGGGAGGAATCTTATTCCTCTTTGGTATGGTTGTATATATATCTGTCAGCATAACGCTTACAAACCACATTGACGATACTCTAGCTTGGGCTGCTACACAGATCATTAATTCTGCGCGTGTTGGTTCGGTTGGCGTTACTTTACCCGAAATTGATCTATCAACTGATATCTATATTCAAATGTGGGGGATAAATGGACAATTGGAATCAGCTTCACCCAATATTGAAGGCTTCAATTTTCCATTAGATATTGAAAGTCTAAGGGAAAACAAACCCGTTTATCGAGATAATTCCATCGGGAATGCTAAGTTACGAGTCTTAACAGTTCCACTTGTAATTCGCCACAATAACCGTCCTATTGGTTTACTTCAACTGGCAACTAGCGTTGATATGGTTCAAACAACACAAGATATTTTGCTTTGGGTTCTATTTATTGGCGCGGGGATCTCTATGGTCATCGCTGGTCTTGGTGGCTGGTTCAGCACTACTCAGGCATTATCACCACTTGAAGGTTTAACACAAACTGCCCTACTCATCACGCGTGCTGATGATCTCTCCAGAAGAATTCCCTATTATGGTCAACCGAATGACGAAGTAGGACAGTTAATCAGTGCATTCAACCAAACCTTGAGTAGGCTAGAAAATCTCTTTAATTCTCAAAGACGCTTCCTTGCTGATGTGGGGCATGAACTTCGTACTCCATTGACTGTTATCAAAGGGAATGTTGACCTAATGCGCCGTATTGGATGTTCCGATACCGAATCAATTCAGAGTATTGATAGCGAGGTCGATCGGTTGTCACGGTTAGTGGGTGATCTTCTACTCTTAGCCCAAGCAGAATCCGGGAAAATACCCCTTGCACAAGAACTAGTTGAAATGGACTCACTCCTTCTTGATATTCTAAGTCAGATGCAGATTTTAGCAAAAGGTCGAGTAAACCTGAGTCTTGGTGACTTTGATCAAGTTCAAGTATGTGGAGACCGAGATCGACTCAAACAAGTAATGGTTAATCTAATTGGCAATGCGATTAAATACACTCCAAAAGGAGGAAAAGTCATTGTTGGACTGGGAAAGATAGACGAAATGACACGAATAACGGTAAGCGATAATGGGCCTGGAATTCCTCAAGAAGATTTACCCTTTATCTTTGAACGATTTTATCGTGCAGAAAAATCGCGCACTCGCCGTGGTGATGGGAAAGGATTTGGACTAGGACTTTCGATTGCTTATTGGATTGTTCGAAATCATGGTGGACAAATCGAGGTATCATCAACTGCGGCAAAAGGAACAACGTTTTGTGTTATCCTTCCTTTGGCTACTAATAATTGTCCAGGAAAAGAGAAAATGACCTAATTGGTTAAAATTACCCCATATATTCAAACCCAACAAGGTCATTAATTACTCATCCTTTTTTCTCCATCACTCAATGTCTTAACTGATTATTCATTTGAGTACCAGAAATTTTTCTAGCTGAAGAGTTTGTGTTTTGTGTACTTGCATGCATAGATACTGAATGATAGGTAGGTTCCGTGCGTACATTATTTCCATTGTTCTGATGGGACTGTCTTGCAGATACTTTGGCTGGATTTTGATTATAGCTATGTCCAGATACCGAATTACTAGCCTGACTAAACGAATTTGCTTGTGATGGTTTTGAAGCTACCCTCGTTTGATTACGAGTACGAGAAGATATAGGCTGGGTACCTTGACTAAAAAGTCTATCTCCTGCGACAGAAAAAGATCCAATGATCAATACACGGATCAACCAAACCAGGATCGCGACGAATATGGGAACAACTCGAATTAATAAATCACGATTGATCACTGTGTTACCCAATGTTTCATGACTTAATATTGCTAGAGAAACTCCCCACCAGGTCAACATAGCATTCATCGTAGCTGCAAGAAGCCAAGCGCCGAACAAATACCATACTTCATTGTGAACACCATCTCCTCGAGATGAATATTCTTCAGGAGTAAACAAGCGAGCTATTCCAGCAAAATCAATTCCACAAAAAGCAATCGCTAAAATCGTTGCCCAGCGGATTCCGATGAATTTCATATCCCCTAATAAATCTGAAAGCGCATAGTCTGTTGTGCTGTAATTGAATATCTCAAAAGCAAATAAAGCAGTAATAATGATCACCCCAAAGACTAAACCTTTTCTGATTCTGAATTGATTTAATAACGATTGTCGTGTCAAACTTGTTGTAGTCATTTCGTGCCTCCTATTTCTTTAGATCAAACCTGATATTTTTCCCAGATATCAGTCAACCAAACATTGCTGAATATCTGGATATTGACATTACATT
This sequence comes from uncultured Anaerolineaceae bacterium, assembly GCA_964547225.1. GTDB lineage: Bacteria > Chloroflexota > Anaerolineae > Anaerolineales > UBA4823 > CAZJMV01. The sequence continues at coordinate 7,348 of CAZJMV010000137.1, forward strand.
GATTGATGAATATAATATAGAACAATTGTTCGTTTTTGTCAAGAGGTAAAATGGAATTAATGTTCTATTTATAGCCAGTAAGCATAATACGCCCTAAGAATTTCTAGAAAAATATTACTGATTGTACTAAGTGGAATCTAGACATTACCTATGAATACAATGATTGACTTTCCTGAAGAACGGAATATGATTATGCCATCGAATGAATTTGATTTACCATTTTCTGATTTAGAAATAAATGAATATGAATACGATGAATTTTTTGATCACCATCAAAGTAGTTATCCGATACATCCACTTAATATCATGCTAAGTATTTTTATCGCGATGATTACTTTATCTTCAATACTAATTAGATTATCCCTTATTTTAAGCCCAGTAGAGAATAAAACGCTTCCAACAACCTGCAATATCAGTCATAAATATCCTCAAAGTATCCAACAATGGTGTCCAATCATTACTAAATACGCAGAAAAGAAAGGCTTACCTGCTGACCTAATTGCTGCCATAATCTTGCAAGAGAGTGAGGGAAACCCCAACGCTTACTCCAACAGTGGCGCCATTGGACTAATGCAGATCATGCCACGAGATGGATTAGCAGCTTCATTTATGTGCATTAACGGACCATGTTTCAGTAACCGACCCACAATGGTTGAACTAGAAGATCCGGAGTTTAACATTTCCTATGGCACTCATATGATTGCAGATCTGATAACCCAAAAAGGAAATTATCGCGAAGCATTAAAATCCTACGGACCAATGGACATTGGCTACTCTTACGCTGATAAAATATTGGAGATCTTTACACAATTCAAAAATGATGTTCAATAAAAAAGAGGTTTTACCTTTCCTGATTGTCCGCTTCTCGGATAAAATTATTTTGCAGAAGACTAGCGTTTACCTTAAGACAATGATTATTATGGTATGCGTGGTAACAAAAGAAATAAAACTTATTGGAAAATTTTTATAGAAGTCAAGCTCAGTACTCAATAAGGAGTAAACTTGGGAAAGAATAACTATCTAACAAACACCTGGGATGCCATTAAGGAAGTCGATCTAAGACCAATAAAGCAGGAAGCATTGACTGGTGTAAAAATCGCAATTATCGGTATAGAAGGGTCATGCCGTCGTAGCTTAGCAAATCAAATGCGTAGGGACCCATCACGTCCCCATCTGCAAACTGATACACCTCTATTGATTCTCGATCTTGAGCAATCCTCACCAGCTTTGGAGGCAGACCTAATTATCTTAATGGCTGATCCATCCAACCCTAAATTGACAATAGAACGGGAATTAGCTAACAATTTTACCAATAAGCAAAAAAAAGTGATTATTTTCCTCCATCAAATCGATCAATCCAACAAAATGATCATCATTAACCCAGAAAAAGATTGGGGAAGAAAGCATGTCGTTTGGGGGTCAGTCGAGGATACGGATTTTCTCCTGAATAAATTTGCACCTGCAGTCATCAGATTGATTCCTGACAAGTTGTTGGGATTAGGACGTTATTTTCCTCTTTTCAGGGTTCCTATCGCAAACCATCTTATTAATGATAATTGTCTTACTAACGCTTCCTATGCTTTAAGCACAGGTTTAGCAGAAACAATCGCGATCTTTAATATCCCAATTGTAGTGGCAGACTCGATCATTCTCACCAAGAACCAAGCTTATTTAGTTTATAAACTAGGGTTAACGCTCGGATACTCTTCACGATGGCAAGATTATGTAGCAGAATTTGGTAGTGTATTAGGAGGTGGATTTGCTTGGAGACAAATCGCACGAACATTGGTTGGCTTGATTCCAGTGTGGGGGCTTATTCCAAAAACAGCAATCGCATATGCGGGAACCTATATTGTAGGGCATGCCATCTTGGAATGGTATCTAACCGGTAAGCACCTTTCCAGAAAACAAATCCAAAATCTATATTCCAGAGCGATCACACGGGGGAAACAGGTTGCGAGTAGTTTATTACATCGACTTCCGAGAATCAAAATCCCCAAAGCAAGTCGTCTACGATTACCTGTCAAAAAAAGAAAAGCTCTTCCAGAGAAGACTGGTTTTAAAAAATGCCCAAGATGTGGAGAATTAAGTGCTAGTGATGCAAATTATTGTCAATATTGCAGTTTTCCATTCCAGGAAAAGTAATTTTTTTCACTTGATTAAACCAACAACCACACCAATATTATCTTCCCCACCAGCCATATTGGCGGCTTCAATTAATTTCTTGCAAGCTTGTTCTGGATTTTTCGATTTTTCGATGATCTGAACAATCTGCTCATCGCTTGGAATCATTTCCCAAAGACCATCCGAGCATAACAAGAAGTAATCACCTGATTGTAGCTGTCGGTGAAAAATATCTACATTTTCTAAATCCTTCTGCCCAATATATCGGAATATAACATTTCGATGTGGATGCGAATAAACTTCATCCGGTAATATTTGTCCGGTTGCCACTAATCTGGCGACTAACGAATGATCTTGACTGACTTGTTGCAATCTATGATCACGTAAAATATATGTTCGACTATCACCCACATTGGCAATAATCGCTTGGTTATCATAAACAACCAACATACTGATCGTAGTGCCGGCATTACTCGCTTCGTCTGGTTTATGCTGCGCGAACTCATAGACAACATTATTAGCTTTGTTGATCGCAAATAAAACTAATTTTTCTAGATCAGAATAACTTAATTTATGCATATTTTTCTCATTATTCTTTTTATCTGTTTGTTTATCTTGCTTTAGAATTAGAGTCTTACGTGGATCATCTGAGAAGAAAATATCCGCAAAAACCCGTTTGATCGCCTCGGTTGCCCAATGGCTAGCATATTTCCCACCCATATGCCCCCCCATACCATCACTAATAATAAATAAACCAATCGGTTTTTTCTTATCGGTATAATGTACTTCAGCCCAAACTGTATCTTCATTCGCCTCTCGCAAAAGACCTTTATCAGATCGAGCTGAAGCAATTAATTCTTTCATAAATTCTCCATTACCAATTACTTCTCAAAAACGTGCATAAGAAGATTAAACTATGTTCATTGTTATATTTCTAACGTAAATCTTTCAAATTAAAAACAACTTCTTCTTTTCCCATAAGTTTTTCTTGAACTTTCTTTACTATCAGATCGAGATGTTCCGGAATAGAAACATAATCAAGATCGTCTGCAGGTACAGTCAGCACAGGACATAACCGAAAATTGTCAGTCCATTTTTCGTATAGATTATTCAGTTGGATAAGATAATCTGGATTAATTTTTTGTTCGTAGTCCCGCCCTCTTTGTTTGATGCGATCAATTAATGTATTCACTGAAGCTCGCAGATAGATTACCAAATCGGGAGGGGGCAGAAACTCAGTCAGCACTTGATAAAGCTCGTGATAGGAAGCATAATCGCGATCATCAAGTAAATTTTGATTATAAAGATTAAGCGCAAATACTTCCGCATCTTCATAAACGCTACGATCTTGAAGAGCTGAATTAGGATAATCTATTAATTGTCGGTGTATGCGTAGGCGACGGGTTAAGAAGAAAATCTGCGATTGAAAAGCCCACGCCTTCATATCTTTATAAAAATCTGCTAGATAAGGGTTTTCACCCACCGGTTCAAAGAAAGGTTTCCAACCTAAACGCTTTGAGAGCATAGTCACAAGTGTTGATTTTCCCACTCCAATATTTCCTGCTACAGCAATAAATTTTTTCATTGATCGATTTCCAAAAAAGCAACCGATTTTCCCGCTTCATCATCCATGACAAGTTCCATATGATATCCCTTGCAGTAATCTTGGATATCTAATAACCGTAAACATTTTTCAATGGAATGGTGATCTGGCAGAAAATTAGTCAAACGGTTTATTGTTTTATCAAAAAAGTTATCATTAAAAATCATATCTTTTTCATCTAAGTAAATGGCTAGCGGGTAGATATTCGATTCAACCAAATCTTGGAAGAAATGAGTTCCAAAGGATGCCTCCGGAGCTTCTCCAATTCCTTCGCCAGTCAATTCAACCAATGCACGGGTATGATAAATATCTGCATACCCTATGCGTACACCGAGATCTGGATTTGATGTCCCCCATCTACCGGGACCAATGCAAATAAAAGTCTCTTCCTTCAGAACTGAATTCAGCAACCCGATGGATCTACCCAACTCAGCTCTTGCCGAAGGAGTTGGCAATGCAAAATAATCTTTTGGAGAAACATATATCACATAACGAATATCGCTGATTCTTCCTTGTGGAGCCATGCGAGAGGTCGAAAAAATGATATCTTTTTCATCTAAATTTTTTGGTAACCGCACAGAATTTTCAATAAAATGGCTCTGAGGTCTGCACTGAAGCAAGGAAATTTCAACATCAGGTTGAGCACTCGATGGATTAATGATTTCCGCAGCAAACTCAGTGTCAACTGGTGAACCATAGGTGTCTTCCAGTATTTGTAACATCCTTGAAATTCTTTTAGCAAATGGTGTGCGACGAAGTAATTCATCAAAGGTAAGCACAAGATTTGCATTGCTATTCTCACGCAATACCATTCGAAGTGGTGTTAAATATCCTCCTTGGTCGACTTGTACCATATAACGTAGAACCGGATAGAAGGGACTTAATATTTCTTTCACTGGCATCGTTTTGAATACATTTTCTTCTAAATCAATCAAGTCAATATATTGTTGTGAGTAACGGCGGATACTCTTAGCAGACGCTTCGGGATGTAAATTTGGATGGCTCAGAGCAACCAAGCGGGGATAATCATTTCCGACCCTATCGACTGCACGCGTACCTAGCCCCCAAACCAACCTCATAAAACCATCCTCTTTCCTTATTTGAGGTGACCATCGATACATATTCCGACTAAAGGCAACTCCTGCTGCTTGAGGGAAGAAATAATTCTCAAATTGATTTCCTTGAACAACCTGAATGAGAATCGCCATTCGTTCATCATAATCCTGGAGACCTTTTGTCCGACGATATAACAACGCGTCCGCTGTAAAGACACTTGCATAAATACGTATTATTGCTTCCGATAGGTCTTTCAAATTCTCTTTAGAGGTTCCTTGATTCGGGCAGAAATGACTTTCATATTTCCCCGCAAATGATGTACCAAAGTTATCTTCCAATAGACTTGAGGATCGTACAATCAGCGGTTGATTTCCCACATTTTCTAACATTGACCGCAACTTATCCAAGATATCTTCAGGTAATTCTCCAGCCAGAAAATCTCTTAAGAGAACGGGATGATCTGCTCGAATTTCTTCCTCTGTTTTATATTTTTGGTCTCCCCAGTGCATCAGCCCATTCATCGACATAAAGGTATAGGTAAGATCAGCGCCCAAAAAATAAGATTCCGGTAAGCGTAAACACAAGCGGATCTCTTCGTCTCCTCTTTCAACGAGAATGCGAGCAGCTAATAACATCCCGGCTGCCTTCCCTCCAATTTTCCCTTGACCGATCTTATGTGTTCGGATTTCATTTAAATCGGATATAGTAAACCAATCTTTGGCTATTTTCACATATGCCAATTGATCACTGATCAAAGTGCGTATCAAAACAACCTTAATCTCTTGCAAGCGTGCTTCAAATTCGATCCGTTTTTCTGGTGGAAGACGTTCTATTGTCATAGCTTGTTCGAAAAGCATGGTTTGCGGAGCAAGTTCCGGATTAAATGTGACCTTCATATCATGCCCACCCGCACCGGTCTCTGAAAGTGTTTCTCTCACAACTTGTTCGAAAAGCTCAAAAGGAAGATTATATGCAAAATAAAAATCGGTCAGATGATCTCGCACTCGGCTTATGCGTAATTCCCAAATGTCAACAGGTTCTTCCGAAAATGGATCATGGAGTCCCTCTAAAGCTTGCGATTGGATTGCTTTTTCTCTTGCTTCTGCCTCAAAAGTTTGGGAAGAAATAATTCCACGATTGAACAGCTCACGACGCATTCGTGACCTAATTTGAGCGCTTAAAATGGGATATTGAGCTAATGAGAGATAAATTTGTAGGGTCCGGTCTGCTGGCGCGGATGGCAAAGTCATAACTGCAATGAATTAATTCCCTAAATGCATTGGCATGATAACATGCAGGAATTTCGATTGTTCTCCTTTTTCACCGGCTGGTCGGATCACACCAGGACTTGTATCCGTGGAAGTTTCCAAGACAACATTGGGAGTATCGATAACATCAAGTACTTCTCGCAAAAAGCGGACATTGAACGCAATGACCAAAGGAGGCCCCTCGATAGTAGCATCCACAATATTCTGATTGAATCCAGTCTCTTCAGATTGCCCTGATATTTCTACAGAACCGGGTTCGAGTTCTCCACCAGGAGAAATGTTTAATTTTGCGATATGTGAACCCTCGCGGGCAAATATTTCCGCTTGTTGGCATGCTTTTAAGAAAGCATTACTCGATAGAACAGCGCGCGTTTCATGCTTTTTAGGGATGATCTGCTCATAATCCGGAAAGGAACCTTCAATTAATTGTGATACCAATTCTATTTCTTTCATTCTAAAAATTACTTGTCCCCGATTAAGAGGTAGTACCATAGTAACCGTTTGATTTCCTTCTCCAGCTATCCGAGCTAATTCAGAGAGGGCGCGGGCAGGAATAATCGCTTTTATCGGCTGTGATGTGGGTGAGGAAAGTTGTATCTTGCGAACTGACAAGCGAAAACCGTCCGCAGCAGCCATTGTAAATTGATCACCATCTACAGTCGCTAAGACACCAGTGAGAATTGGTCGTGCATCATCCGTAGATGCGGCAAACACAACCTGATGAATCATGTCTTTTAAATCCGAGACATTAATTTCAAGTCCTTCAGAAAAATCAGCAACTGGCATAGGAGGAAACTCTTGAGAATCTATGCACTTAAGATCTGTATTAGACGCGCCACATCGCAAATTGAGCGTTTGTGTCCTCACACTCAAATCCATTTCAACTTGCTTATCGGATAAAGTTCCAATTAAATCCGAAAAAGTGCGCGCTGGCACAGTTGTTGAACCCTCATCTTGGATTTTTGCCCCTATCCAACAAGTGATTCCGAGTTCCAGATTAGTGGCTGATAATCTTAATCTGCCCTCATCCGTCGCGACTAGAATATTCCCTAGTACAGGTAAAGTGCTCCGGGGTGAAACGGCACGTGAAACAATATTAATTCCGCGAGCTAGATTCTCTTGCAAGACAGTGACTTTCATGTTTCTTTTTCTCCTCTATTATGCATTTAATAGAGTATACAACGTTAAGCCTTTTTTTTCCAGCATATATTTTTAAAAAAGAATCGGTTTTTCAAAAGAAGTTCTCTGAAATCCACAACATATTAGAGGTAGGAAATCTTTTTTGAACCTAGAAAATCGGAAAATAGTAATTTGTCATAGATAAATAAGGATGATTATTTCATGACTAATTTAGATGACCGTGAATTGATTTCATAATTAGGGAAAAACAACCCCCGGTCATTTTCCGGGGGTGTAATAAACAAATTTTTTCCTAAATCAAGCCTCGTAATTCCATGGCAGTAACAACGCGTTGAATAGCTACCATATATGCTGCATCCCGCATAAAAACTTTTTCATTCTCAGCCATCGTCAGAACACTATTAAAGGCTTGTGTTATTTTCGTGTCTAAACGATCCAATACTTCATCGCGTGTCCAATAATAGTTCATATCATTTTGTACACTTTCGAAATATGAAACCGTCACACCACCTGCATTACATAGAAAATCTGGTATCACAAAAATATTCTTTTTCATGAGATACTCATCAGCCTCTGGAGTGGTAGGACCATTAGCTCCTTCTGCAATAAGACGGACACGATTGCTGATATCGTGAACGGTCTCTCCATTTATTTGACCTTCTAAAGCTGCTGGAATAAGAACATCCGCTTCTTTTGATATCCAAGCATTTCCGTCTTCTATCTGATACCCCATATCTCGAGCTTTGTCTTTATCGATAGATCCATATTGATCTGTAATGGAGATCAATAAGCGCACATCAATTCCATCAGGTTTCGATACCGTATACGCTACTCGATCATCCCGATCCCAATAAGAAACACAAATCACATTCCCCCCTAATAGCTCTTTAAAGCCAAGAGCTGCAAATTGAGATACATTTCCAAATCCTTGGATCGCAGCGACCGATTTACTAGCGTCTAATTGGAGATACTTCATTGCTTCCCTAACGGTATAAATTACACCGAAACCAGTCGCTTCTGTCCTACCGAGTGATCCTCCTCCGCCAACGGGTTTTCCTGTGATCACTCCAGGCGTATATTCTCCTCTCAATTTGGAATACTCATCCATCATCCAGCCCATCATTTGAGGCGTCGTTCCAACATCAGGTGCAGGAACATCTTGTCTTGGTCCGATATTTCGCCACATTTGATCTATCCAGCCACGACACAATTTTTCTTTTTCAGAAACAGAAAGAGTAGCTGAATCAACCGGAACACCTCCCTTCCCCCCACCTAAAGGAATATCTGCAACCGCTGTTTTCCATGTCATCCACATAGCTAAGGCTCTAACTGTATCCATCGTTTCAGATGGATGAAATCTTATCCCACCTTTCGAAGGTCCGCGAGCATCATTGTGTTGTACTCTGTATCCAAAAAAAGTCCGTATCGAGCCATCATCCATTCGAACTGGAATTTGGAATTTAAACTCGCGCATCGGATAACGTAATAGTTCAGCAACTTGAGGGTCAAGATTCAGTTGCTGTGCGACGTGATCAAATTGTGCTTGTGCCATCTGAAAAGCATTAATTAACTCCGTCATCAATATTCTCCTATGTTTTTATATAACCTTCTCTAAAAAAAATAAACGAGCAATAAGTATAGCGCCCGTTTTTGCTAAATAAAACCTCAATCCAAGAAGATCCTTTTTTCTTCTTTTGGTCAATAGAGTACGAATTCTTATTCTAAACTTTTTCATTTATATTTGAATAAATCTCTGTTTTGAGTAATTATACATCAAACAATGCATAACACCTTCATGGAACATCTCTTTCAATAAGATCCTTGAACCGCTTTTCTAATTCTTGATTAACCACTTTCGGATCAGCCTGCCCTTTCGTAGACTGCATGATTTGCCCAACAAACCAACCTGCAACTTTTTGATTCCCATCCTGATAAGACTGGATCAGTTGCGGATTATCTAAGAATAATTGATCAATCAGTTCACCAATCAATTGAGAATCAGAAATTTGTTTTAGACCATGTTTGGCAATAATCGATTCCGCTGATTTTCCACTAACAAACATCTCACCTAAAACAGATTTCGCTGAATTCTTATTGATTTCACCACTTGAAATGAAAGAAATGAGCTCTGCAAGCGCCTTAGGTTTGACTGGGCAATCTTCGATTAATCTATTAGATTGATTTAATAATCCAAATAGATCACCGCTAATCCAGTTGGCAATCACCTTCGGGGTTATTTCGGGGGTAGCATTCACTGTTTCTTCAAAATACTCTGCTACTTTCTTTTCTGAAGTTAAAACGCCTGCGTCATATAGATTCAATCCATATTGAATTTGATAACGTTGAACCTTTGCCATCGGTAATTCTGGCAATTGATTACTAACTTTTTCCCGCCAGCCTCGATTAACAACGAGTGGGGGCAAATCTGGTTCTGGAAAATACCGATAATCCTCAGCTTCCTCCTTTACCCTTTGAGTAAAAGTCTCTTGCGTTTTTTCATCCCAACCACGCGTCTCTTGTCTTACAACCAATCCTTTTCTCAATAAATCGGTTTGGCGTTTTATTTCAAATTCAACAGAATGTTCCAAAGCGCGAAAGCTGTTTAAATTCTTTATCTCTGTTCGAGTCCCAAATTTTGTCTCACTCAATCTATGAACAGAAATATTTGGCTCAATTCTCATGACCCCTTTTTGCATGTCCCCTGAATTGACCTCCAAATACCTTAGCAATGAACGTAATGTAGTGGCATATTCACGGACTTCTTCTGCAGAATGCAAATCGGGTTCTGAAACAATCTCCAATAGAGGAACTCCAGCTCGGTTTAGATCCACAAGAGAGTAAGAACCCTCTTCATCCTTCCTGTGGGTTAATCTTCCAGTATCTTCCTCAATATGTACACGCCTTATTCGAATTATCCTTTCACCTTGGGAAGTAACAATTTTGAGTTTACCATTTATCGCCAAAGGTTGTTCATATTGTGATATTTGATATCCCTTTGGTAAATCAGGATAAAAATAATTCTTTCTGGCAAAAATACTGATTTCTTGAATTTCACAATCAAGCGCAATGGCGACCATTAATGCAAAATCAACCGCCCGTTTATTGATCACCGGAAGCACGCCTGGCATTCCTGTACAAATCGGACAGACTGCAGTATTAGGTTTAGCAACCGTCACATCAACAACGGGACATGAACAGAACATTTTCGAGGAAGTTTGCAATTCAGCATGTACTTCCAAACCTATCACGGGAACGAATTCTTGTTTATCTCTATCAACCATAACGTTTCATGAACTTTTGAATTCTGTTTAGTGCTTCCTCTATCTTTTCATACTCGGTTGCATATGAGCAGCGGACGAATCCATCCCCACCTAATCCAAAAGCAGACCCGGGAACAACAGCCACCCTTTCTTCTTGTAATAATTTTTCCGCGAAAGCCTCATCATCCATCCCCGTAACCTTAATATCTGGGAAGGAATAAAATGCGCCTTTCGGTTCGAAAGTAGGCAAACCGAGATTATTTAATCCTTCCACGATAAGTACCCTTCTACGGTTATACTCGGCTACCATTTCATCGACATGTTTTTTTCCAATATTAATAGCAGCTAAAGCCGCCACCTGTGCCGGTGTTGGGGCAGACATGATCGTAAATTGGTGAACCCGTAACAATCCCACAAGCAATTCTGCTGGTCCTGCAGCATACCCAATTCGCCAACCAGTCATGGCGTAATTCTTTGAGAACCCTCCTAGTGTTATCGTTCGATTCCTAGCATTTGGCAATGATGCAAAGTTGACATGTTCCACCCCATAAACAAGTTGATCATAGATTTCATCAGAAATCACGACTAAATCATGTTCTTCTGCCATCTCCAAGACTTTTAATAAAGTTTCACGAGAAGCTACTGCTCCAGTAGGATTGTTGGGATAGCCAATCAAGATTGCTTTTGTGCGTGGAGAAATGGCATTTGCCAATCCTTCAAGGTTTGGTTGGAAATTATCCTCTACTCGGCTTGGTACCTCAATCGGCACACCACCCGCTAATATCACTTCTGCTTGATAAGAAACAAAACACGGCGTTGGAATCAAGACTTCATCACCAGGTTCTAAGATAGCTGTCATCGCCAGATACAAAGCCTCAGAAACACCGACCGTGACGACAATTTCATCGTTTGGATCATAGTAAACCCCATAAAGTTTCTGCAATTGATCAGAAATTGCTTCTCTTAGCTCAAGTATTCCAGAATTTGAAGTATAGTGGGTTTGCCCTTCGTGCAGGGATTGAAGCCCTGCGCGCAAAATTGGCTCAGGGGTTATAAAATCGGGTTCACCTATCCCTAATGAGATGACATCATCCATGGTCGCAGCAATATCAAAGAATCTCCTAATACCAGAGGGTTTTAAAGTGGCGACTCTTTCAGAAAGAAATCTTTTTGGCATTTTTTACTCCTTTTCAGTTAAAAAACACAATCTACCCGGATTTTCTATAATTCTCTATCCGGATAATCCATTAAGGTGGAACAAACGAGAAGTGTTATCTTTGTCATCCAATAATCTCTCATATTGTGACATTAGTATTATCGCCAGCATTTACAACACCAGCTCTACGACGTAATTGTGCACTTCGCCCTACCATTGATTTTTCTAAGATCACACCAATCACCTGGGCATCATCTTCTAAGATTGAGTCCTGAATGATACTCTGTTTCACATTACAACCCGCGCCTAAAGAGACGTATGGTCCAATGATCGATGTTTTTACTTTGGCTGTTGGATGGATGAACACAGGGGGAATAATTACAACACCCTTATGAGCTGAACAATCATCATCATTATTTCGGTCATGTTCTAATAAATAACGATTGGTCTTTAATAAAGAGGCGGGGGTACCAGCGTCTAACCAAATATCCACAATCTCGGTTCGCATTTTCATTCCTGTTGCTAACATAATATTGATCGCATCTGCCAAATAGAATTCACCATTTAGATCTAACCCCATCTTCATTTGCTCATCAATGGCATCGATCAAATCTTGCCCTCTTCTAAAATAATAAAAACCAACTACCGCAAGATTGTTGTTGAAATTCTCGGGCTTCTCAATCAGCCTGGTTACCAATCCATCTTCGCCCAACTCTGCAACCCCAAATCGGCGCGGGTCATCAACGGGTTTCACCCAAGCGACCGCATCTGACTGCTCATTATTTAGGAACGATAAATCGGTTTTTAACAGTGTATCCGCAAAAACTATTAAAAGAGGTCCCTGTAGATATTTTTCAGCTAACTTAATGGCATGTGATTGACCTAATGGATTTTCTTGGATCACAAAATGCGACTCTAACTTCGGATAATTTTCTTTGACATGCGCTTCAATCTGGTCTCCTAAATAACCAACAATACTCACTAATTCAAAATTATTAGGTTCAGGAAGAGTATCTAAGCTGTCAATGACATGATCGAGAACCGTCTTTCCTGCGACACTAACAAGTTGTTTGGGTTTTGACCATGTATGTGGTCGCAACCGAGTACCTAACCCAGCCATTGGAATTACTACTTTTAATCCTTGATTACTCATTTTTTTCCACTCTTTCTGCGTTCAATCATTCCCTAGATCATATTATCTTTTGATTAATTTAAAACTGTACTATAATTTTATGTTTTTCAATATTTAAAGTCAAGCAAAGCATAAGAATATCTTTCACAAAATGGGTTAGAAACCTTTCGGAAGTCTCGTATGCCAATCAGTTTCATGTTGATAGGCATTAGCTATTTTTAAGATCATATCTTCTTTGAAAGGAGGCGCCATCATCTGTAGTCCGATTGGCAACCCATTTCGATCAAAACCAACCGGAAACGATATTCCTGGAATACCAGCCAAATTCGCCGGTAAGGTAAACACATCTTCTAAATACATCGATAAGGGATCATCTCCATGTTCACCGATCCGAAATGCTGTTGTAGGAGCAACGGGCGCGGCAATAATATCAACTTCATCAAATGCTAATTCAAAGTCTCTTCTCATTAAAGTGCGCACTTTTTGAGCTTGACTATAATATGCATCATAATAACCAGCAGAAAGTGCATAAGTCCCTAGCATAATACGACGTTTTACCTCTTGTCCGAACTTTTCACCGCGCGTTTTTTGAAAGATATCCCAAATTGAATCCGCATCGATTCTCTCTCCGTAGCGTATTCCATCATAACGAGCTAAGTTTGCAGAGGCTTCCGCGGGAGCCAAAATATAATAAACGGGGACTGCATATTGTGTATGCGGTAAACGGACATTTTTTATTTCGGCGCCAAGTGATTCGAAGTACTTGACCGCTTCCATGACTTGGCTTTCAACGTCAGATTGTATACCTTCAATGAAATATTCCTCTGGCACACCAATTCTTAGTCCGGTAAATATCTTTCCTATGGAGTTATCAAGATCCAATACTGGTAGCGGTTGATTTACAGAAGTTGCATCTAATTCATCATGACCTGCAAAAACCGAAAATAAAAGCGCAGCATCCTTCGCATCTTTTGTCAACGTTCCAATAACATCCAAAGATGATCCATAGGCGATCAATCCATAACGGGATACACGTCCATAAGTTGGTTTTAGACCAGTGACTCCACAAAAGGAGGCTGGTTGCCGAATACTTCCCCCTGTATCTGTACCTAAGGCTGCTGGCACTATTCGCGCTGCAACTGCGCTTGCGCTCCCACCACTCGACCCACCAGGAACACGCGACAAATCCCATGGATTATGGGTAACTCCATAGGCGGAGTTCTCAGTAGACGAACCCATTGCGAATTCATCGGTATTCGTTTTACCCAAGATCACAACCCCGGCATCCAAGAGACGCTGAACAGAAGTGGCGTTATAAGACGGTACAAAGTTTTCTAAAATATTCGAGCCACAAGTACAGCGGACATTTGCCACACTAATTATATCTTTGATTGCAATTGGCACACCTAACAGAGCAGGAATTGAATTCTTCGATTGTTTTCTCCATGAAACATAGTTATGGTCTGCTTGATCTGCTTGCTCTAACGCCAAGTCTGGTGTAATGGTGATAAAAGCGTGTAGATCTTTCTCAAAATTATCGATTCGAGAGAGAAAAGCTTGTGTAATTTCCCTGCTTGATAATTCTCCCTGACGCAATGATTTTGTGATTGTTGTCAAGGAAAAGTTACTAATATCGTTCATAATGGCTTCGATGCTTTCAATATGATTTCAATTTGGATACGAATACTCCCATCCGATTCATTCCAACACTGGAGGCACTTTGAATTGTTGGTCTTTTACATAAGGTGTATTGCTTAGCAATTGTTCCGTTGTAAGACCAGATTTAACATCATCATCCCTTAAGACACTTTGTGACGGAAGAACACTGGAAGTTGATGAAATTCCTGTAGTATCTGCACCCTGAAGGATAGCAATATAATCCAATATTGCTGAAAGCTGTTTGCGATAAAGTTCTTTTTCATCCTGGCTGAGTTTCAGTTTAGCTAGATTTGCAATGTGATCGATTTCTTCTATGTTAAGAATCATAATGGAAATTATATCACTAACCTTTACCAATTCTCCGAATACCAGAGAATATATTTCTCGACATGAGACTGCCAGTATTCTTCCGAATGATACCCAGAAAACAGGTGCCATTCATGGGGGATATTTTTTTCATTAAGCAAGTCTTCAAACCAAACTGCAGATCGCATAATCTCTGGACGATCTTTGTCTCCTATATCCACATAAATGCGAGGGAAACCATGCTCCGGTATCTCATCTAACCAAGTCCGCATTCGCTGGGCATCTGAGTGAAACACAGCCGGACTATGCGCGCCAAATGCACCAAAAACATCCCAATAAGCAATTCCAAAATGGATAGCCCAGCCTGCTCCCCGAGACATCCCTCCAACTGCACGGTGTTCTCGATTAGGAATAGTTCTGTACTCTGAATCAATTTTCGGTATTAATTCTTCAACAACAACCTTACCGAAGTTACTTTCAATAGGTTGACCACCATAACGATCATGAGGCATAACAATCATAATCGGTTGGATTTCGCCTTCAAGCACTAGTTTATCTACAGCTTCATCAGCTCCGATTCGATTCCATTGCTCTGCGGTGAAGCTCTGTCCATGCATAAGGTAAAGAACAGGATAATGGCGCATTTTTTCTTCTTCATAACACGGTGGTTTATAAACCAAGTAATCGAGCGGAAGCCGAAGTTGTTCTGAAATTAATGTCATCCTTTCAATGTCGCCACCCTCACGCCAACATGTCAATACAGTTGGAGAAGGTGCAATTGTAGCCGTTCTGGTTGCTGAAGGTTTTACCGTTGATGTGAATGTAGGAGTCATAGAGGGCACGGGAGAAGGTGTTTTCGTATAAGTTGCGGTTGCCAATTCAGTTTCATCAGGAGATATTGTTAAGACAATATCCTTGGCTAATTTTTGATCATAAACTTCGACTTGATCCTGGACATTGCAGGCGCTCAAACCAAAACCAATTACCCATAGCATAATTAACAAACGATAATCATATAAATTAAAACCACTCACAAATCAAACCTAAATTATAAGATATATAAACGCGCTAACAACAGGGATAACAATTTATCCCTGCAATTATTATATAAAACATCTATCACATCCGTCTTATAGTCATTACTTCCCCCGATACGTCTGTGAAATCTTACCTTGTACGGTAAATAAGCTTGCTAATTAGATTTTTATTATAGAATTACCTAGCTTCAACAACAAATCTAATTGCAGTTCGAACCTTGTCGTCAATCGTGACGTCGACAAATTCGGGTGCGAATACAATATCGTATCCATCTTCTTGCAAATATCCTTTTGCAAGCGCCAGAGCTTTGACTGCTTGGTTTACAGCTATTGCGCCGATAGCTTGTACTTCAGCGCGTTTATTGTCGCGGAAAACCCCAGCGATGGCACCTGCGACTGCAGAAGTGCGTGACGTTCCTGAGACCTTAATGATATTCATGCTAACACTCCCCTCCCTGGCTTTTACTCCTAGAGTTAATTTGAAGGTTCTGTTTTGATAATGACTTGCGGTTTAATTTTACAGGATTTTTCGATTTGTAGCAAGCACCAACTTTCATTTACAGGGTGTTACCTTGGTACTTGCCCCGATAATACAAACTATAAACCTTGTAATGCAAGCTAGTCTATGGCACAATAAGTGAATATGACACGCTGGATCCTATTTATACTTGCCATCTTAATTGGCATCGGGTTAGGTTTAGTGTACGGATGGTTAGTTAATCCCGTAGATTACGTGAATACCGTTCCTGAAACACTTAGGATCGATTATCGAACAGATTATGTATTAATGGCTTCAGAAGCCTATCAAGGAGACAATGATCCTGAACTGGCTACTCGACGACTAGCGTTATTGGGTGATACGCCAGCCAAAGATATCGTCTATCAAGCAATTTTATTCGCCCAAAATCATCAATATACCGATGATGATTTATCAATGATGCAACAGTTATTAGGTGCTTTACAAGCATTTGAACTCTCAATGGGGACTCAAGCACCATGAATCATAAAAACCGAGGACATTGGTATTTATTAACAGGCTTGATCCTTGGAATAATCCTTGGGCTCATGTTTACTTGGTTAATTCAACCTGTCGAGTATACAGAAACCGAACCAGCCACTTTGAGAGATGATTTTAAAAATCAATACAGAGCGATGATCGCCTTAGCGTATATAGGCAATCAGGATATCGTTAGGGCAAAAGCTCGCCTAGACCTACTCGGAGATGATGATCAATTCAAAGTCTTATCTGAACAAGCTCAGATGACTCTGGCTGAAAATGGCTCAATCGAAGAAGCGCGAGCATTGGGATTATTAGCAGTCGCTTTAGGTTCAGAGTTATCAATGACTACGCCAAGCTTACCTAACTTAACAAAAACGAAAATTCAAACTTCATCTCCAATAAAAAATCCTTCAAGCACCAATATCCCACCCTCAAAATCAACAAGCGCAACAAATCACCAAGCTGTCACAAATACAGAATCAACTGAAACGATTTTGCAAACTGAAAGTCCAACGACAAGCACAGAAATCATTTCAACGCCAACCGTAACTTTGGCGACGCTTAACACTCCACTACCAAAAACAAACATTCCTACCATCTCTGCTCCAACACTAAAACCAGGATTTAATACATTTGTTCTGGAAAGCCAAGTGGAGGTATGCGAACCTCCTCTAGATATTCCACTCTTCCAAATTTATGTCGAAGATACTCAGGGAAATCCAATTCCCGGTGTCCTGGTTATCATTTACTGGGAAGAAGGAGAAGACCGTTTTTTCACCGGACTGAAACCCGAAAAAGGATTAGGCTACGCTGATTACTCCCCAAAGCAAGAGATGAAATATACGCTTCGCCTTAGTGAAACAGGACAACCAATTAAAGATCTAATTCCTGTAGAATGTACAAATACTTATGGGGAAAAATATTGGGGGGCATTAAGTCTGACTTTTGTCCAACAATAATATCCACAGGCTTTCTCTAAAGCGATCTTCTTTAAAGAGGTAGTTAAAATAACATTCAATGAAATTTTTCAACCAAACGCATTCCACTGAATATCAAAATCACCCATTAAAAACAGGTACTTTTGTTTATTTTATTTCTTTTATCACACTCGGATTATTCGCATCAATCCTAGGACCCACATTACCTTACCTAGCAAAAAACACATCTACTAGCTTAAGTGAAATTGGTCTTCTATTCACAGCTCGATCGTTAGGATATATCGTCGGTTCCTTACAAGGTGGAAATGCTTTCGATCGGTTTCCTGGTCACAAACTATTAGCTGCCATTTTAATAAGCCTCGGAGTTGTCGGAACTCTAATCCCTTTTGTATATTGGATATGGATATTGATTGCTCTAATTTTTTTATTAGGGATCGGCGAAGCAGTTTTGGACATAGGTGTGAATTTGTTGATCGTCTGGAAATATCGTGGAAAAGCTGCACCTTTTCTAAACGCTCTACATTTTTGCTTTGGAATAGGAGCTTTTCTAAGCCCGATATTCGTAGCCCAAGCTATCTTGATCACCGGAAAAATTAACTGGGCTTTTTGGCTCTTATTATTTCTCGCTCTTCCAATAGCACTCTGGTTCCTTCAAATAAAAAGCCCCGAGCCAACAAACAATAATGATAATAATGATCCACAACCACAAAACCTATTTCTCGTGATCATGGTAGCCACCCTATTTACTTTATATGTAGGCGCTGAGGTCAGTTACGGTGGCTGGATCTTTACATTCACCACTGAACAAGGGTTAGGAAACAGTACATCTGCTGCATATCTGACTTCAGCTTTTTGGGGAGCGCTCACTCTTGGTCGCTTATTAGGAATCCCTATAGCCAATCGTATCAATCCCAAAAAGATTATCCTTTTTGATCTGATCGGTTGTTTAATTTGTCTTGGGATCATACTGTTCTTCCAAGATAATTATCTGGCAATTTGGGTTGGAACGATTGGATTAGGATTCGCGATGGCGTCCTATTTTCCTACTATGATGGCTTTTGCGGAAAGAAGAATAGACCTGAGTGGTCAAATCACACGCTGGTTCTTCTTTGCTGCAGGTATAGGTGGAATGGTATTACCCTGGTTGTTTGGCATCCTCTTTGAATCCCTCGGTGCGATCCCGGCAATGTGGGCAATTATGATTGATCTGATTATTGCGCTTACTCTATTCGGATTGGGAAATCTGGTATTAGATAAAAATCCGACATATAGTCCTTGATTGATACGAGTATCGATCCATACTTACCCCGACGATCTAAGTCGCCAATCTAAAGCCGTATAACGATGAGAGACTTTGTCATTTCTTACAGCAATTGATATCGATCTAGTATTTCCAACGATTACACATAGTTTTTTTGCACGCGTGACCGCTGTGTATAATAAATTCCTTTGCAACATTATATAATGCTGTGTCATTACTGGAAGGACAACTGCTGGAAATTCAGATCCCTGCGCTTTATGTACTGAAATCGCATACGCAAGCACTAATTGATCTGCCTCACTCCAATCATAGTAAACCATTCGACCCTCAAAATCGATACTAAGGGTTTGTTCAATAAGGTTGATGTCAAGTATAAAACCAATATCGCCATTAAAAACATCTTTATCGTAATTATTATGGATCTGCATGACTTTATCGCCCACACGAAAGACCTGACCAAATAATTTCTTCTCGGGCTTTGAACTACTTGTTGGATTGAGAATAGATTGAATTCGATCATTGAGTGCCGTAACGCCTATCGGTCCACGATACATAGGCGCGAGAACCTGGATATCATCTCGTGCATGTAGATGGAATTTTTGAGGGATACGGTTACAGACGATATCTTGAACCCATTCAGCAGCTTCATCTGGAGAATCTGATGGAAACAAGAAAAAATCTCCCTCTTCAGAATTCTCACTCGATACAAATATTGGCATTTCCCCATGGTTGATACGATGTGAATTTGTAATGATATGGGAATGCGCCGCCTGACGGAAAATTTTTTTCAGTCGAGTAACGGGCGCTATTCCACTTGCAATGATATCTCGTAAGATATCACCCGCCCCAACAGAAGATAATTGATCGACATCTCCAACCAGCAATACATGGGTGCCTGGGCTAATTGCTTGTAATAAGTGATAGGTAAGATATGTATCCAACATTGAGGCTTCATCAACAACTACCAGATCAACTTTGAGAAAGTTTTTACGATTATGCAGAAATCCTTCACCTGGTGAATACCCTAACATACGGTGAACAGTACTTGCGTTTCGGTTCGTCGCTTGACCCAAACGCTTCGCTGCGCGTCCTGTGGGAGAAGCCAAGACATAACGCTTATTTGTAGCTTCAAGATTCATGATAAGCGCGCGCAATGCCGTCGTCTTTCCAGTACCAGGTCCACCGGTTAGAATGCTTAAAGGATGTTGAACGCTTGTTTTAATCGCTGACTTTTGTTCATCAGAAAGATCAGCATCAAGCGTCAAGAAATTTGCGGATAACTCACTAAGGGCTGATGGAATTGCTCTTGAAATTGCTTGGAGATCATCCGCGATTCCTTTTTCGAGTGTATAAAAGCGGCTTAGATATATTACATCGATAAGCTTATCATTTTCACTAGCAATTTCATCATCTAATAAACCTTTTTCACCTTCAGCGAAAGAGGATTGATTTCCTTTTTCAGCCCAGGGAAGCCATTCCTTTCTGACAATGCCTTCCTTTTCTAAATCATCTAAGGATTGAATAACACAGCCTTTATCACTTTCTAGCAGTTTTACTGATTGGTCTTCTAAGATATGCTTAGGAAGAAAGACATGACCATCATCGAGCGCTTTATTTAAAATATAACTCAGACCAGCTTTTATTCTATATGGATGGTCATGAGGCAGCCCTATCTCTCTACCAATTCTATCGGCTGTCTTAAATCCTACGCCTCTAATATCCGTTGCTAAGCGATAAGGATCGTTTTGAATAATATTTACCGCTTCCAACCCATATTGTTTATAAATCTTTGTGGCTAAATTTGTGCTGATTGTAAAACTATGCAAGAACAACATAATTTCTTTGATCTGTTTTTGTTCCTGCCAGGCGACTGCAATCATCTCAGCGCGTTTAGGTCCAATATCAGGAACCTCATGTAATCGTTGAGGCGCTCTTTCTATGATCTCAAGTGTCTGCATACCAAAATGATCCACTATCCGATCTGCAAGCTGTGGACCTATGCCTTTAACTAACCCCGATCCCAGATAACGCCTAATACCCTTAATGGTTGAAGGCAAAATTTGTTCTACTACTTGAACCTGAAATTGTTTTCCATGTTTTGGATGATTTACCCAATTCCCCTCAATTCGCAGGTGCATCCCTGGTGATAGCTCCGGTAGATTTCCTGTGACCGTTATTAAACCCTCCTGATCCACTCCAGGAGATTTTTGATGATCTGAACGTAAACGAATTACACTATACCCATTTTCAGGGTTATAAAATGTAATACGCTCTACTAAACCAGTAAGCGCTTCCATAATCTCTGTAAGACTTGATATTGACCTTTTAGAATATTCATTCCATGATTGAAATGAATATTCTAGATAACAACTTATTGCATGGGATTATTCGCAGCCCAATCATCGCCCAAAATAATCACGATATCCGCCTCACTATTCGGATCAAATAAATGCCTTATTCGAAATGGACTGATCTGCATCAGATCAACAAGATATTTTGTTGTATACGGTTTCCCGGTATAAAATGTGATTTCGGTATAAGTTGCATACTGATCCGAATTTGAAGTTCCTACAATATTGACACCTTGTGACTGTAAATATTCCGTTGTTTGAGATGCCAGACCAGCAGTATAACTACCATTCAGAATCGATACTCGCGCACTTTCAGCTTTCAGCAATTCACCTTGCTCCATTTCAATCGCAGCAGGACTTGCTGGATCTGTCTCTGTGAAAATTTCATCACGCAGGGCTCGAATTTTTTCTGTCAAGGGTTTTAACACATCCTGAGAACCATCAGGAGATTTCGCAAAAGTAATTTGGTCTGCACCGATTGCCCCTTGTTTGATATTTTCTTTGGGTATTTGGATAGCTAACCATGCTAGTTTGATGGCTTCATCTAGATTCATATTAGTATGAATCCCTGATTCGATTTCATTATAGAGGGTCGGCGCCTTTTTGATCAAAATTGGCAACAATTCATATTCCAAGATACGATCGCGAATATTCATAATGACTTCTTGTTGTCTCTGGGCACGGTCAAAATCGCCTCCTTCAGTTTTTCTTGCTCTCACATAGGCAAGCGCAAGATCACCTGGAAGATTATATCTACCTGGTTTTAACCTCTTTGTATTGTTATCACCAAGCGGGTCAATCTTGATGGTCTCTTCAATATCGACTTCTACACCCCCGATTTCATCAATAAAACGCACAAAAGCTCCAAAGTCGACTTGAGCGTAGTAATTAACGGGAACACCTAATAACTTTTCCACGGTTTCTGCAGCTAGCTGCGGTCCTCCACCTGGCAAGTTGTAGGCTTCACCGAGTTGAAATGCCGTATTGATACGTCCGTAATCGAAACCAGGAATATTGACCCATAAATCACGCGGGATAGAGAGAATGCCAGCCGTTCTATTAATGGGATCCACAGTAAAGAGAATCATTGTATCTGTACGAGGGGGACCCTCTCCCGCAGCCCAATCTCGATAATCCAACCCCATAACAAGAACAGATACGCGTTCCGCTCCATCCCACGGTGGCGGTGTTGGTCCCGCCACAGGCTGCAATTGAGTTTCTGGGTCTAAGGAAACCATTTCCCCTTCTGCTGGAGTCCCTTTCCCTTCCACAGAAATACCCGGTAAATTCGTTATCTCCCAAGTTGCTACCAGATCCCGAACAACTGTAAATGTGAGGAATCCAATTAATAACACCGCGATTAAAAATCCACCCAAAAGTATAAATTTCAACCAGGTTGCTGATCTTTTCGGGGACTTTTCAGTTTGTTGATTATTTTTAATTTCTTGATTTTCCGTTTCCATATCCATAGTATTATCTCTTGTCATATAAACACACTTGACATGATCATCAATAAACAAATTTCAAGCGAAATGATTATATCACGGTATAATTGGCGCGCAAAATTGATCAAATGCTTTCCATCAAGGTTATTTGATTTTCAATTTGTAAAAATGGTGTCATATCATGTCTTTGTTATTTGCACAAAATCTATCCAAATCATTTGGACCAGATGATATCTTTTCGGCGATTTCATTGAGTATTCCTAACAAAGCCCGAATAGCTATCGTCGGTCCTAATGGAATCGGCAAGACGACCCTTTTGCGAATTTTGGTTGGTCAGGAAGAACCAACATCTGGTAGCGTTCAAAAAACCAGCAAAATCAAGATCGGTTATCTTCCTCAAGAAGCGGTCCTTACAGCCACCCACACTCTTTGGGATGAGTGTTTGAAGGCGATGGCTGATTTATTAGAGTTAGAAGAAAAATTGTCAAAATTAGAACTTGCCATGGCAGACCCAGACCAAGTTGACCAAGCAATAGAGCGTTATGGTAGATTACAAGAAGAATTTGAACGCCGTGGCGGATATATGTACGAAACCAGAATCCAGCAAACATTGACTGGACTTGGTTTCTCAGAACGAGATTATCACCGCCCTATTCCTCAACTCTCGGGAGGGCAACGAACACGCGCCTTATTAGCACGCTTGCTACTCTCCGATCCAAATTTATTGGTCTTAGATGAACCAACTAATCATTTGGATATAGAAGCGGTCGAATGGTTAGAAGGGTATTTAAGCCAGTGGGAAGGTGCAGCGCTGATCGTCTCCCATGACCGTTATTTTTTAGATCGCGTTGCAGATCATATTTGGGAAATGAAGGGGATTGGTCTAGAGATCTACCACGGTAATTACAGCGCTTACCTTCAGCAAAGGCAGGAACGCTGGGAATTAAGCCAAAATATTTACGAAAGCGAAAAATCGCGCTTATTAAAGGAATTAGATTATATTAAACGTAATATTGCCGGACAAAACACTCGCCAAGCAAAAGGAAAATTACGTCGATTAAGCCGAGAAATTCAAGCTATAGAACAATTGGGATTTAACGTCTTACAAAGTAACACTTGGTCACAAATCAGTCAAGATATTGAAATTTCCAGCCATCCTTTAGGGGTAGCTGAGTTAGAGCACCGTATTCGCAGCTTACATCGCCCTTCAGAACGTCCTTTGAATCTAAGTCTGCAGCTTAAAACAGATACCCGATCAGGTGATCTCGTACTCCGTACAAAAGATATAGAAATCGGCTATGCAGACGAAGGAAAACCGCTGTTCTTATCACCAGATCTAATTTTAAGACGTGGAGAATGTGCAGCCGTTATTGGTCCAAATGGCGCTGGAAAAACAACTTTCTTAAAGACACTTTTAGGACAAATCGATCCCCTGAATGGTGAAGTGAACCTAGGTGCTAGTCTAAAAATTGGTTACTTTGCCCAAGCCCATGAAGACCTACAACCTGAAAACAACTTGATCCAAGAGATCCAAATTGTTGCTCCAAACATCCTGGTTCACGAGATCAGAGATTATTTAGCTCGCTTTTTGTTTAGAGGTGAAGATGTGTACAAGCAGGTCTCCACACTTTCGGGTGGAGAACGTGGTCGCTTAGCTCTCGCAAAGCTCTCGCTAGCAAAAGCCAATCTACTATTATTGGATGAACCTTCCAATCACCTCGATATTCCATCACAAGAAATATTACAGGAAGTCCTATTCCATTATCAAGGTACGATCTTACTGGTATCCCATGATCGATATCTCATTGATGCCTTAGGGACACAAATTTGGGAGATAGATCCGCATAAATCCATTTTAGAGGTCTTTGAAGGAACATATACCCAATATCACGAATTTCTTGAAAGTCAAGAGAATCTAGAAAAACCTAAACAGGATAATAATCAGCAGGGTCAATCTATCAAGAACCCTAAAAAAACTAATTTTAATGAACACCAAATAAAAATTAGACGAGAAGATATTGAGAAACAAATTGCTAAGTTGGAAAATGATTTAGCTATTCTTGGCAAGCAGTTGGAAAACCCACCTTCTGACACCAAAGAAATTCAAAACCTTGGACACGCCTATATGCAAACACAAAACACCCTCGATACACTTATACATGAGTGGGATCAATTAACAGATTAATTTCTAATCTGCAGTAGCCTTTACCCCTGCCAGGATAGGCTCATCGCCATTATAGAAACGAAGCTGTTTCCATCGATTCCCAATATATAATACTGCAAGAATACAACCAATTCCTCCTGTAATGATAGCAAAAGGTGCACCAAAGAGTTGAGCCACAACCCCGGCTTCGATTTCCCCTAATTGAGGTCCTCCCATAAAAAAGATCTGATTGATGCTAGTCATCCTTCCCCGCACATAATCTGGTGTCTGTAGCTGACGTATTGTATTTCGGATGATCATACTTACCGAGTCTGCGGCGCCAATGATCATTAATGCGAACATAGCCAATAGAAAGACCCTCGTCGCGCCAAAGAAGATCGTCGCTATCCCAAACACGATCACAGAGCCAAGTAATATCTTCCCTTGACGTTTAATATTTTCTATTTGTGAAATGACCGCGGCTGCGGTGACAGCGCCAATCGACTGTGCTGCTGATAACCATCCATACTCAACCGCTCCCACTTTCAAAATATCACGGGTAAAGATTGGCATTAAAGTGTTCGCGGAAGAAAAGAATGTAGCGAAAAAGTCAAGGATCATGCTCGAAAGAATGATCGGTTGCCCCAAAATATAATCGATCCCATATTTGATCGATTGAAGACTAATATTATTGCGTCGATCATGAAAAACATCCTGGTGAACATTCCCCATTAACACTAATGCGACCAAGACAGCCCCATATGAAATTGCATTAAAAATGTACGTATAAGATTGCCCTAGATAAGCGATCACAAGACCACTCAAAGCTGGTCCTGCAATTGCCCCTACCTGAAAAGCTAGCGATGACATACTGAAGGCATTGGTCAATTCTTTCTTTGGTACAAGATTCGGGACCAAAGATTGACGCGCAGGTGTATCAAATGCAGCCGCGGATGCTTGAATTGCAGTGAGTAAATAAATATGCCATATGGTAATTTGATCATTTAATGTCAAGATGGCTAAGCCAACCGCGGTTAGGGTCATAATCGTTTGTGTCAGGAAAAGTAGATTTCTACGGTTAACAACATCGGCGATTGCACCACCTAACAATGAAAACACAATAATCGGGACTATCCGAGCAACACCGACACCACCTAGTGCGATGGGATGTTCCGTAAGTGTACGAATATGCCAGAATAACGACCATGTTTGCATCTGGCTTCCCGAAACGGAAACCATCAAGCCTAGCCAAAGTAAACGAAATTGCCGATAATGTAACGACGAAGGGATATGAAAGGACATATTGCAGCCTAAGTGATTAATTTTTTAATATTATTCAATTTTGTCTAACCAGGTAAAACGAAACTTAAGTCCCCCAATCGCGTAGATATAGATAATCATACCCGATTGTACGATTGCTCAACTTGGCAATGGGTGGCAAGATTCTTTTAAAATGATTCTTGCGAACCCTTGTTACAACAGCTTTAACAAATTCTTCAGAGAAACCAGCTGAAACACATTCTTCAGGTCTATAACGTTGATCAACCAACAAATAGAGTAATTGATCAACCTCTTCATAAGTAAACCCAAGTTCATCTTCATCCGTTTGTCCTATCCATAGATCCGCAGAAGGCGGTTTATTAATAATTTCTGGTGGGACTCCCAAATCTATGGCGAGTTGACGAACTTGCGTTTTATAAAGATCACCAATCGGATTGATCGCACAAGCAGAATCACCATACAAGGTTGAATAACCCAAGAGCAATTCTGTTTTATTCCCCGTTCCAACAACGAGACCATTAAAGACTTCCGATTGATCGTATAACAAAATCATTCGAGCGCGTGCCATAACATTCCCGCGTCGGATTTGATTTGCGTCGGGAAAGCGAGAAAAAATCGGTTCAACTATATCGGTGATTGGAATAGTCATTGACGGAAGCACAAGATCATCAATTACACTCTGAGCATCTTCAAGTGAATCGAGAGAAGATGATTCATAGGGCATTCTAAGAGCAAGAACATTATCTGCTCCCAGCGCTTCAGCTGTTAAATAACATGACAGCGCGGAATCAATACCCCCCGATAGACCAATAACCGCTCTTGAAAATCCAGCGCGAGTAATTTCGCTATGGATAAAACCAGTTAGGATCGTTCTAGCTAATTCTGTATTAATATCTAACTTTCCCATTTTTGAATGGGTGTTGCCTTTCATAATTTTGAATTCAACCTATTATAATTCATCTGTGAACTCGTTTGAAGAATACGCGTCATTTCACGTAAAGCAAGTGCAGTTCTCTCATCACGCAATAATGGCAATCGGGCTCGAGTTCTGTGAAGTTGATTTAAATCCATCTCCGTATAAATCAGGTCTTCTTGATGATACGCAGCTTTTGACAGCAGTTCACCATTTGGATCAAATACAGTCGATGCACCCCAAAAATTCAAGCCATCTTCATAGCCAACTCGGTTAGCATGAATGACAAATGTCGTGAAAAGGCTAGCGTAAGCACGATTGATATGTTCTACCCAACGCGCCGATTCCAATTGCGGTTGACTATTGATGCCTCGTCCAGGAGAAGCGGATGTAAAGACCAACACTTCCGCTCCATCAAGCCAAAGAAGATAAGGGGGTGAAGCATGCCAAAAATCCTCACAGATCAATATCCCCATTCTGCCAAAGCGAGTATCAAAGGCACGAATTGAATTTCCCCAAGCAAAAAATCTGCCCTCATCAAACAAACCATAAGTTGGTAAATATACCTTATGGTGAATATGTCGCACTTCGCCTTTGGAAAGATAAGCAGATGCGATATAAAAACGATGACGAATATCTTCATCAACAAATCCAATCACAAGATCAATCTTTTTACTTATATCTAACAAATATTTAAATACAGGATCTTCTGGGACAGCACGATGAGCAACTGTGGTAGCAAGGTCCTGTAAAACATACCCTGTCAGAGAGAGCTCTGGAAAGACAATCAGGTCAGCGCCTGTTTGAATGGCTTGTCTTGAAAAGTGGATATGCTTTTCAAGATTAGCATCCACATCTCCAAGATAGGTATTAATTTGTGCAATCGCTAGGGATAGTTTCATAAGCGCTTCTCGTTTTTATAAGATAAAGATTCCTTATCTCTTGATCATTGAATGGAATAAGGATACTATAAATATTATCACGATTATTAGCACCGCTTACTTACATTGTGAAAATCTTATCAATTTAATTAATCTATGATTCAATGCTAATAATTGAGCTTCCTAAGGATTTGCTTAGAGGCATAAGAAGATGTATAATGCAGATAGTCGTTTTATTTAATGGGCTCTTGAAAAGGTGCGATAATGGAATATATATTTGATCCAAATATTGCCTATATCCTTCTAGCTGGTGGGATCATCTTCACTGTTATGGCAATCTTGAATCCTGGGACGGGAATACTTGAAATTGGAGCGCTGTTTACACTTCTTGCCGCTGGTGTAAGTGTGTATGGATTAGCTGATCAAAATATGATTAACTGGTGGTCAATTCTAATTATTCTAGCAGGGATGGTCTTCTTCATCATTTCAGTCAAGATTCCTAAACAACCCATTTATCTGGTTATCTCAATCGTATTGATCATTATCGGATCAGTTTATTTATTCCGCAGCGATGAATGGTATCTCCCTTCTGTAAATCCTTTCCTTGCCTTCACCCTATCAGCGCTTTCAGGTACTTTCTTTTGGATCATGACAAGCAAAGTACTAGAGACAAAATCCATCATTCCGACTCATGATCTACAATCATTGATTGGAAACACGGGCGAAGCAAAGTCTTATATTCATAAAGATGGATCTGTTCAAGTTGCTGGCGAACTATGGACAGCACGCAGTAAAGAACCCATCCAAAATGGAAGCGAGGTGCGTGTCATTGGACGAGAAGGATTTATTCTTATTGTAGAGACTATAAATGATTGAAAAAATCGAGTATTATTGATATGAAATTAAAAAAAATTTATTAACCTAAACCAAGGAGGTATATAATGGAAGCTTTCGGTGGAACATTAATATGTATCTTTGGAGCAATTGCCATAGTTGTTCTGGCATTATTAGCCAGCGCTATACGAATTGTTCCAGAATATCAACGCCTTGTCGTGTTTAGATTGGGACGTTGTGTTGGTGCGCGTGGTCCTGGAGTGATCATTCTCATACCAGTTGTTGATCGAGCTGTGAAAGTCGATCTTAGAGAGCAAGTCCGAGAAATCCCACATCAAAATTCGATCACTCAAGACAATGCAGCTGTATCAGTGGATTTCATCTGGTATTACAAAATACTTGACCCGACTATGAGTGTCTTGCAAGTAGCCAATTTCGAATCTGCTGCCCAAGGTATGGCAACAACCACCTTGCGTGCTGTCATCGGAGGCATTCTCCTGGATGATGTTCTCTCAAAACGAGAACATATTAACAATCTTCTTCGAACTCGTTTAGATGAAGTCACTGAACGATGGGGGGTTAAAGTAACCAACGTTGAAATTAGAGAAATCAATCCACCGCGTGAAATTCAAGATGCCATGAACAGACAGATGTCTGCAGAACGCAATCGTCGAGCTGTAGTAACGGAATCAACTGGACAACGTGAAGCAGCCGTCAATGTCGCTGACGGTGAGAAACAAGCAGCTATTCTGCGTGCAGAAGGTGAGAAGCAGTCTGCAATATTAGTCGCAGAGGGTGAGCGGAAAGCTCAGCTCTTACGCGCTGAAGGGTTCTCCGATGCCCTCCAACGAATTTTCCAGGTTGCCCAAACCGTTGATCCGAAGACGATGACTCTGCAATATTTTGAGACATTAAAAAATATTGGTTCGAGTCCATCAACAAAATATATATTCCCTATGGAATTCACAAGTATGTTGGAAAACTTCATCAAGAGCCGCGAAGAATAGCCTTCCAAACACAATCCGGTAATTTATGGAAGCAATAATAATCGCGCCGGATAAACGAGCAATTATTAAGCCCGCTAACTGGCGCGATTTAAATCAACTAAGGCAACTAGAAACAAGTTGTTTTCCTAAAGATGCCTGGCCACTTCTAGATCTGGTCGGTGTATTAACTTTACCAAACGTCATTCGTCTGCGTGCAATGTTAAGGAATCTTATGATCGGCTTTGTCGCAGCAGATATACGCCCTACTGAACAAGTTGCTTGGATAGCGACTATTGCAATCTTACCTAATTATCGAGGCTATGGATTAGGATCAACTTTACTCAATCAATGTGAGGAAAAGATTTTTGTTCCAACCATCCGTTTAAGTGTACGCATCACCAACTTTCCAGCAATTAGAATGTATCAGAAAGCCGGTTATCAAGATATTGATCTTTGGAAAGAGTATTATCATGATGGAGAGGATGCACTTATTATGGAGAAGCGACTAAGGTAATCCTCCATTTAAGCATAATAAAAAATGAATACTGACCCAATCACAAAACCGAAATTCATCACTAAAACCATCGAACTAGAGCAACTGGTCAAAGAACTCACATTTCAATCAATTATTGCTGTAGACACTGAATCAAATAGTCTATATGCCTATCAAGAGCAGGTTTGTCTCGTTCAATTCTCTACACCAGAAGCAGATTACTTGGTTGATCCACTAGTGATCCATGATCTAAGCTCACTCAGTAGGATTCTAGAAGACTCACAAATCGAAAAGGTTTTCCATGCAGCTGAATATGATTTAATTTGTCTACAACGGGATTTCGCCTTTACAGTTAATAATATTTTCGACACAATGGTCGCTTCACGTATTCTCGGACGGAAGGATGTAGGTCTAGGCTCCATTTTAAAGACTGCATTTGAGGTGAATCTTGATAAACGCTACCAACGCGCCAATTGGGGAAAAAGACCTCTTCCAGATGATATGTTACATTATGCTCACCTTGACACCCATTTTCTTATTCCTCTGAGACAAATCCTATATCGTGAATTAGAGCAAAAGAACTTGATACAACTAGCTCAAGAGGACTTCAATCGGCTGAGTAAATTAGAAAATTTAAACACGAATGGTCAATTATTAAAACCGAAAATCTTAGATTGCTGGAAAATTAAAGGTGCTACTGATTTGAATCCGAAGCAAGCGGCTGTTTTACACAAAGTTT
This sequence comes from uncultured Anaerolineaceae bacterium, assembly GCA_964547225.1. Taxonomy (GTDB): domain Bacteria; phylum Chloroflexota; class Anaerolineae; order Anaerolineales; family UBA4823; genus CAZJMV01. The sequence goes on from CAZJMV010000137.1 coordinate 38,354, forward strand.
GTCAGTATCGAGATAAAGTTGCTAAGGAATTAAATCTACCGTTATTTAAGATATTTAGCGACAAGACCTTAATCGCAATTGCCGAACAAAGTCCTCAAAAGACAGATGAACTTAGACATATTCCAGGCATGAGCGCTCGACAAATCAATCACCGTGGGGATTCGATCATCCAAGCTGTAAGAGCGGGTAAGAAAGCTGAACCGCTCTATGCTCCCCGTAATCAACGACCCGATGATCACTATTTGGAGCGACTTGATGCCATCAGACGGTGGAGAAAAAAAGTAGGTATAGAGATGGGCGTACCATCCGATGTGATCTTACCGCGTGACTTAATGCTCTTACTCGTCAGCAAGAATCCCACAAATAAAAATGAATTAGGGGAGTTATTACAATCCGTCCCGTGGCGCTTAGAAAAGTTTGGGGATCAGATCATGCAAGTTCTATTATCAAGGAGATAAACGAAAGGAAATTATGAAAATTACATTTCATGGAGCAGCTCGGACCGTCACCGGTTCACAATATCTTTTAGAGATAAATGGGTATAAACTTCTACTCGAATGTGGATTATTTCAAGGCAAACGGGCAGAATTTTTTGAATGCAATCGCCATTTTCGTTTTGACCCCAAAGAGTTAGATGCGGTTATCCTTTCTCACGCACATATTGATCATAGTGGCAATCTCCCTAATTTAATCAAAAAGGGTTATCATAAATCAATTTATGCTACTCCAGCAACAAGCCACTTAGCCAATATCATGTTGATGGATTCTGGTCATATTCATGAATCAGACGCGAATTACGTCAACGAAAAGCGCAGAAAAAAAGGTCTAGAACCGATTGAACCTCTTTACACCCTTGAAGATGCTGCACAAGTTGCTCAGCATTTTTTACCCACATCCTACAACCAACCCTTTTATCCGATCCCCGGTGTAGAAGCTCAACTGATAGAAGCCGGACATATTTTAGGTTCAGCTGCCATCGTCTTGGATATCGAAGAAAAACTCCCTTACAAGAACAATCGCTTTCGCCTTTGGTTCTCAGGGGATATTGGTCGTCGTGATCTACCATTGATCCGAGATCCCATTCTGCCTACCCGAACAGATTATTTGATGATGGAATGTACATATGGCGACAAGAGTCATCGTGATCCACAAGAAGCTTTTGATGAATTTCGTCAAGTTGTAATAAGGACCATTAACAGAGGTGGAAAGGTGATCATTCCAGCCTTCGCGGTTGGTCGTACACAAGAATTGGTTTATGACTTACATATCATGATGGATAATGGAGAGATCCCAAAAATTCCAGTTTTTGTCGACAGCCCTTTAGCTGTCAGTGCAACCGATATTTTCCGCAGCCATCCCGAATGCTTCGATCAAGAAACACGCGCATTCATTGCAAATGATAAAAATAAAGCTGCTCTTGGATTTGAAATGCTGACATATACGCGCTCTGTTGAAGAATCAAAAGCTCTAAACTATCGCGAAGATCCTATGATCATAATTTCTGCATCAGGCATGGCAGAAGCAGGTCGAATCCTGCATCACCTTAAAAACAATATCGAAGATCCACGAAATACTATTTTAATCGTTTCCTGGCAAGCGCCACACACATTAGGTCGTCGTTTGGCAGATCGCGAAAAAGAAATAAGGATTTTTGGAGAAAAATATCACCGAAAAGCTGAAGTAGATACTATCGGTGGTTTATCTGCCCATGCTGGGCAAAACTTATTACTCGAATATGCCCAATCTACACAAGACACTTTGAAACAAGTTTATCTTGTACATGGCGAAGAACGCGGAGCAGAAGCTCTGATGGAAAAAATGAGACAAAGTAATATTGAAGACGTCTTTTACCCAGAATTACACACAAGTGTTGAAATATAAAACAAATAAGGTTTGACAATAAAATAGAAATTGATTATTGGAAAATCTAAAGTTCTTTGCTATAATCAGCCCACAAGCAATGGAGAGGTGCCAGAGTGGACGATTGGGGCGGTCTCGAAAACCGTTGTGGGGCTTGTACCCACCGTGGGTTCGAATCCCACCCTCTCCGCTGAAATAGATTTTACGGTTTATATCAATCATCTCTAGCGATCATCACAAAATAATATCACTATCTAAAGTACGTTTTTGAGTAAAGCCGAACAAACTGTCTACACAACCATTCAGCAAGAGACAGCTGTGCATCCTTTTATTAATGCACACTAAGATGATTAAAGGGAGCCTCACCTTAAACTTGAACAGCATATAGGCGCAATTATCGATAAAAAAAATCAGATCCCTATAAAGACAAAGGAAAAAGACATGAGCAAAAGACAACAAGAAGAACTTGATCAATATAAGAAAGAACGCAAGGAACTAGAGCAAGAACAAGAAAAAAGCAGGAAATTGAGACAAGAACAGCAAGAAAAATTAGAGAAACAACAAGAAGAAGCCAGAAAGCAACGCCGAGACCAACAAAAAGAACTTGATCAAGAACAGCAACTGGAAGGAAAACTTCGGCAACAAGAGCAAGAACTTTTAGACACACAACTAGAAAACGAAAGGATAACTGGTCAAGAAAAGAAATAACAAATTAAATCTTAGATATGAAAAATTTTTTAATTAACTTACGAAACGAATTAAAGAATAATATTGATGAGGGCACAAAAAGTACTGCTCAAAAATTCTTCAAGGAACAAATAAAATTCTATGGCATAAAAACATCTGTGGTAAGCAAATTATCCAAAGAATATTTTCTCAAAATTCAAGATCTTAAGAAAGATGAGATCTTAAAATTATGTGAGGACTTGTTTTCTTCAGGATATATTGAAGAATCGTTTATCGCCTGTAATTGGTCTTTCAATATCCATGAAAATTATGAAGAAGCAGACTTCTTAATCTTCGAGAAATGGATTGAAAAGTATGTCAATAACTGGGCAACATGCGATACTTTATGCAATCACACCATCGGAGCCTTTATCGAAAAGTATCCAATTCACATTGAAGAATTAAAAAAATGGGCAAAATCTCCTAATCGCTGGATGAGAAGAGCATCTGCTGTTTCCTTAATTATTCCAGCAAGGAAGGGTAAGTTTCTAGATCAAGCTTTTGAAATCTCAAATATTTTATTAACAGATAAAGATGATTTGGTTCAAAAAGGATATGGTTGGTTGCTTAAGGAGGAAAGTAGGATCCACCAAAAAGAAGTCTTTGATTATGTTATGAAAAACAAGAAAATAATGCCTAGGACATCTCTAAGGTATGCCATTGAGAAAATGCCTCAGGAATTGCGGAAAATAGCAATCGAAAAGGTAAGCAGATCCGAATGAATACATAAAATAACAACCAAAAAATCTAATCTAAATTTGAAATTTAATAAAAAAAAGAGCCCAGTTTAGGGCTCAATTCCTTAATAGATAGAATTCATAAGCGGGATTAATCTGCGAATTCGGGGATCATTCCTTCTAGGATAATCTCAAGTGCCATGGTATGGCTGCATCTTCCTCGCGTTTTAAAGAAATCACAATCACATTCCCAAATTCCATCTTTATAATGAACTGTGTGTGGATTATTTTGTCCTTCAAAAGTCACCGATAATGAATCGATACGTATTCGATCTCGTTCCTCTGCATATCGTTTTGCTTTGTCAATTTTTCCAATCATACTGTAATCCATTAAAAGTTCTCCTTTCATATGAGGATAAGAATAAAAAAAGGCACGCGCGCGCGTGCCTTACCTTTCTTTACATTCAATATGTCCTTCAATACTCCCAAATCAAGCCTCCGATATTACTAGTATAAACCTTGTCAATCTAAACGTCAACAATATTTATATAATTCACTTCCTATCAACAAATCTCTCAATAGTTACAAATCACCCACCATTACTAAATTACTACCCGAAACAATTGATCAAGAATTTTCCTAGAGCGTAATGTGTTACAATCTTAGCGGAAGTACCTAGAATTAATTGACACTAAGATCGCTTGATCTCCTGGAGTAAGCATCATGTTGAATTTTCCACACAACCATTTATCAAATGAGGAGAATAAACCATGAAACAGCTATTCGTAATCTGTCTACTTCTTGCTTTAACTGCCTGTCTACCAACCCCAATCACATTGGTTCCTCCTGGTACGTTAGCAGCACAAACGATGGCAGCTATGCCGAGAACAGACACGCCTACGGTTGACTTGATCGCGTCAACAATCCCCAGTCCAACAATTGATGCAAGTCAACCAACACCTGAGATCAATCCTAATGCAACCGGCGCTTATTGTATACCTACCGATACACAACGCGATCGTGCATTGGTCACAAAAGTGATCGATGGAGCCTCCATTGAGGTCGCAACTGAGTTAGGAAATTACTCTGTTCGTTATATCGGTTTAGACTCACCAGGTATAGCTCCTAACCTTGAATGGCAGGGTCCCCAGGCAATCGCCGCAAATGAACAATTAGTGAGTGGAAAATATGTTACCCTCGTTCAAGACACCGCTGATTTGGATGATGAAGGATATTATCTTCGCTATGTCTTGGTTGATGAGGTTTTTGTCAATTACGAGCAAATTCTGAAAGGATTCGCTGAAGTAAATATCATCCCACCAAATACATCTTGCCAGGATGTTTTTATGTCTGCCTTGTTACAGGCTCAAGCGGATATTGCTGGGATTTGGCAAGCGACTCCTTTACCAACATTCACGATCACATCCACCGCCACCGAGACTCTACTTCCAACAGATACAGAAATTCCTCAACCAGCGCCTTGTTCATGTAACAAGTTTTACTCTTGTAATAATTTTTGGACACAAAGTCAAGCCCAAGAATGTTACGATTACTGTTTGTCCGAAGGCTATGGTCCCGTTTTAGCGGATAAAAATAACAATGGATTGGTGTGCGAGGGATTACCTTGATTAATCAACTTTCACAACGATGTTTTTTTCAATATTTCTGATGATTGATTATGGGAAAGTGTATGACATCCAAATTAAAGTCTGTTGTTTAGAAAAACCCGCCTTCTGAATTGCATCAATATATTGATCGGTTGTGAAATTCAACTTCATTGGTCTTGAAGATGGAGCATGATTTTGAGCGTAAAGCAACAACGCTGTCACAATCCTATCATGCGCATTCGGAGGTACCGACAACCAAAGCATATTCGCATGACTTGAAGTTTCTTGCCAGGAAACAGCGCCAAGAATTTTATTATTTTGAAATACTCCCCATTGAACGATATAATCATTCATCACATTGCGATGAAGTATTCCCCAAATTCCCGGTCTTAGGCTTCCAATATTTAATGGCATATGCCAGGATAGTTCAGGGGGATAATTTGTCATTATCCATTCCTTATGATATTTCCAATCTTTACTATTTAGCGGCGCGATATAGGTCTCGTTCAGATTTTGTTGAGGCGTACTATTGGGATCATTTTCCCAGGAAGTCCTACGCGCTCTTTCAAGAAAACCGAGTCGCTCATATAATTTTATGGCATAAGGATTTTCATCACGGGCATGTAACCAAATAGAGGACACGCCTTGTTGTTTAATATATTCCATCGCATGGACTGTCAAAAGATGTGCTATTCCGCGTCGACGGAATTCCGGATGAACGGCTACATTGGCAATCAGGAAGAAGCGTTTTCCTTTTACATAGTAGGGAATTAAAGTAATATTGCCTACCAATCGATCATTTTCCTCCCAGACGAATCCATTAAAAGGTAAAGTGGCTAAACTAGGTAAGAATCTCGCCCAACGTAATGTTGATTTGTTCCTTGAAACATTATGCATATGATTCAAGTACCGTCTACTGTCTGCATCTAAGGTATCAGCAAAACACAATTCAACCAAATCTGCGGTTTTTTCGAGATCATTTACAATACTAAAAGGTCGGATATTTTGAATTGGATTATTATGGTATTCTCTAGATAAAGCATCCATAAAGCACATCTAAATTAGCAAACAAAAAATAAACTGCACCATTTATGACATTTAATTTTACCTTAGTCTTCTTTGACTTCTCAAAAAAAACGATTGTAATAGAAAAGCGATTTAAAACAAAATGCTGGCAAATGCCAGCATTTTTCGAGCAACACAAATTAGGCGCCATATTTATTTAATCGCATCGCGTGAGCTAACGCAAGGGGCATGATATCAACATGATGAATTGGACCTAAGGCGCCTGTTATACAACTAGTCTCTCCAAAGGTCGTTTTTGAATCAAACCTAGCTGAATCAGCCGCTAATAGAACCGGTACTCGATGCCAACTATGTCTCTTGAGTTTTGCGGGGGTTGAATGATCACCAGTGATGACAAGTACATCAGGTTTCAATTTTAACAATTCAGGTAATGCTTGATCAACCGATTCGATCACTTTCACTCGACTATCAAAATTTCCATCCTCGCCGTAACTATCTGTTTTTTTAATATGGACAAAGAAGAAATCATAATTATTCCAGTGTTTCGCGACGACTTCAAATTCCTCTGCCGGTGATTCCGCTTTATGGTCGATCACATCTATCCCAACCAACTTCGATACCCCTTTATACATGGGATAAACTGCGACAGCAGCCGATCGTATTTTATAAACCTCTGAAAAACGCGGTAAACCTGGGTCTTTAGAAATTCCTCTCAAGAGACAACTGTTTGCGGGTGGCATATCTTTAAGCAATTGATTTGCTTTTTCCCACCATTGTTTCAGAATCTCAGCCGTTTTCTCAGAAGCGCTATCGGATGCTTTAATTGGGAGAGGTGGAATACCAACTTGTTGTGGATCGTTGTCGGGAATACTCGCGCCTAATCCTTCCCCCCGCAGGACAAGTACGAATCGATATTCTTTCACAGGTTCAACAAAGATTTCGACACCCGGGATCTCAATTTGGCGTAATAATTCTACTCGTTTGACACATTCATCTGTGGGAATTCGTCCTGCGCGCCGGTCTGCGATATTCCCATCCGCATCCAATGTACAAAAATTACAGCGAACCGCGACATCTTCTGGCTTGAGTTCAAAACCAATCCCTAGAGCCTCCAATACTCCTCGTCCTATGACATATTCTAAGGGATCATAACCAAATAGCGCTAAATGTCCTGGTCCACTACCAGGGCTAAATGCGGGAGCAACTACATCGCTGAGCCCAAGCGAAGCCCGAGCAGTCAATGCATCCATATTGGGTGTGTTAGCCGCTTCCAAGGCGGTTTTTCCACCTTCCTCCATAGGGATTCCTCCCAACCCATCCATTACAAGCAGCACAATCTTTGATCCATTGTCGACTGCCATTTCGTTTATTAATTTTAACTTATCCATCTGTTATCCTCTCAACTACTAAATTTCTCATAATACCAAAGACAATTTTACCCGAATTTTATCACCATTGTTTTCGGGAAAGTATACGAAAATCTCTGCATCAATCCTATTCACTTTAGAAAAAACTGTAGCCACAAATTCTGGTTAGATGTTATATTTATATCGCATGAACAATTTTTATTTCCAAAGACCAAATGCCATCATCGCACAATATCATCAAGATCGATCATATCGTGGTACTGGATTGTCCTTGTCGTTCAGCGAGAGATAATCCATGTCTACCGCTAGATGTATGTTTGATCATCGGGGAACCCTTTGCCAGTATGGTTCAAGAGCAGCACCCACAACGTTCCCGCCAGATCACCCAGAGAAAAGCTCTTAGAATTCTTGAGGAAGAAGATAACCGTGGTCATGTTCATCACGCTTTATTCAAAGATGCTATGTTAGAAAGATTTTATGCGATCTGTAATTGTTGTTCTTGTTGCTGTGGAGCTATCAAGGCTCACCGAAATGGCGCCCCGATGTTAGCTTCTTCAGGATATATTTCTTCGGTCAATGAAGAGCTTTGCATTGGTTGTGGAATATGCATGGAATATTGTCCATTTTCCGTCTTATCATTAGGTGACTATTTCGTTAAGATCGATTTCGATGCCTGTATGGGTTTTGGGGTTTGTATGGATCAATGTGATCAAGGAGCTCTTTCTCTGATCAAAGAACCTTCCAAAGGAGAACCCCTCGAAATCCTTGAACTGATCTAGGAGGATCCCATGAATTCTCGAACTCGTTTCCTAAAGACAATGCAATTCGATCATCCCGACCGACCGCCTCTCTTTGAAGATGGTGTTCGAGAAGGCGTTTTAGATCATTGGAAAACGCAGGGATTTTTAACCAATATCGCTCTTTCAGATTTATTCACCTTTGATTCTCGCTTTGAAATTGAACTGAATCTGGAGAATGAACTCGACCTTGTCAAATTAGCCCAAGAATCTGATGGTCTTGCGCATTTAGAAAAAGATTTGGCTAGAGAAGAATCGAAACATCTCCCTGAGGAATTTTTTCAAGAAAAGTTTCTCAAGCAAAAACGAGATTCCATTCTTATGTTGCAAGTTCATGATGGCTTCTTTCTCACCTTAGGCGTTCAAGATTGGAAGACTTTTTCCAAATATGTGTACTTATTGATGGATGAACCCATATTTATACGCGAAGCGCTGAAGCTGTATGGCGAATTTGCTGCCAGGCTGACAGAGAAGGTCCTCCAGAAAATCGAAATCGATGCAGCGATTTTTAGCGAACCGATTGGTGGAGATCACGGTTCTTTAATTTCACTGGATATGTATAGGAAATTTGTTGCCCACAGCTATATTCCAATTATTGATACACTCAATCGCAATGGTGTTAAAACCATCATCGCCCGCACTTATGCGAATACGAGGACAATCCTTCCAGCATTATTTGATATTGGAATTAACTGCGTATGGGCTTGTGAAACGAATCCTGTTTGGATGGATTACCAAAAAATCCGCTGTGATTTTGGGAAAGAAATTAGATTGATCGGTGGAATCGATCTGGATATTTTACGTCAAGAGAAGAAACAAATCCAGGAAGAAATGGAAAGAATTATCCCACCCTTACTGGAGCAAGGAGGCTATATTCCATTAGCGGATGGGCGTGTACGCGAAGATATTTTGTTTGAAAATTACTTATTCTATAGAAATACGCTTGAACATATGGTAGGTATAAAAACTTAAGATTGCTGGACCATTTGGATATCAAGCCAAATCCCTGGCTAAAAAAGATTGTAGGCATGTATCAGAGCTCTCTCAAATAGTACTAATGTACTATTTACCCATCCAATTTTTTGACCTATATTTGGTATGCTGGTCAGACCACAAAACCAGGAGACAGTATGCCAATCAATCCAATCTCTCGAAAATCACTTACCGATGTTGTCGCTGCAAAACTTGCCGCTTCGATCTTAGATAAGTCTCTCCCACCAGGTAGCCAACTACCACCTGAAAGAGAATTAATGAGACGTCTTGGTGTCAGCCGTTCCACTTTACGCGAGGGATTGAAATCATTATCAGAAAGTCATTTGATTGAAGCGCATCCTGGGGTTGGTTGGTTTGTTTGCGAGCTTACCGAAGAGAATTACCGCAAAGCCCATAACCACATCAGTAAAGATCCAACTCCAGAAAAAAGAAAAACATCGCTTGGTGATGAAAAAACCATTCGCGGACCAATGCGATTACCAGTCGCTCCAGAAAGACCTCTCCGTATTCCAAACCTACGTAAAGATCGTTTGGGAACCTTTGATTTTATTTCTTGGTGGGATCGAAAAGTAGTGGAGGAAGCCAAAGCGCTTGTCGTGGGCGCTGGTGCACTAGGTAATGAGGTCATAAAAAATCTCGTTCTCATGGGAATCGGAAATATTTATATCATCGATTTTGACACCATTGAAGCTGCCAATCTCAGTCGCTCACCACTTTTTAGGGAGACAGATTCGGGGCGCCAAAAGGCAGAGGTGGCGGCGGCGCGCGCTAAAGACCTTAACCCCAATGTGAATGTGCAATATCTTCATGGCGATGTCACTAATCAATTAGGACTGGGAGTCATTCGGCGAATGGATGTGATCATTGGATGTCTTGACAATCGCGAAGCCCGTCTAGCGGTCAATCGCTTTGCCTATTGGATGAACAAACCCTGGGTCGATGGCGCTATTCAAGAGCTTCTAGGATTAGTACGTGTATTCGTTCCTGGCGAAGGCGCTTGTTTTGAATGCACACTCACTGAACAAGCCCGTCGAGATTTAGCTGTACGCTATTCCTGCCCACTCCTAGCGCGCCAAAACATCCTTCTCGGAAAAGTACCCACAACCCCCACGATTGCTTCTATTATCGGAGCTATGCAATCTCAAGAAGCTTTAAAAATTATCCATGGGTTGCCTGTCGAAGCTGGTAAAGTGACTCACTTTAACGGCATGACAAATCAAATGCATACAACAGCCTATAGACCTCGCGAAGATTGTGAGAGCCACTGGATATACGGTGAGATCAGTGAATTACCTGCCCGCGCAGAGACAATGACCATGCAGGACCTACTCCGTATCGCCCGCGCTGATCTGGGTTCAGACGCCATTATAGAATTGGATCAGGAATTGATTCTTTCCTTGGAATGTGACGCCTGTAAAACGATCGAAAATGTGCTTCGACCAATTTCCGAAGTCAGTTTTGAGTCCGCGCATTGTCCAATATGTGGAAATATGCGCAAAACACAAATGACGCATTTGATCACAGGCGAAGAGCCCTTCCTCCATCGAACATTAGCCAGTCTTGGAATCCCCCCACTTCATATCCTACGCGCTTACAACACAAAAGAATACCGCTTCTATGAATTGACTGGCGATTTAGAAGAAGCTTTACACTTCCATGATTTCGATGAAACATCGCCACGTAAAAAAGAATTCCTTCGAGATCGAATACATTTGGGTGAAGCGGTAAGAATTGACAACCGACAAACAAATCCTGCTCACGGCAAGATCACCTTACAAGATTGAGGAAAAATGTCTGTCCTAGCAGAGGTAAATCATTTAAAAGATAAAACAATGATGGATAAAGTGATCAATTCTGTGTTCGGAAAGATCAGTCTAGTAATATTAACGACACTTGCTTACACTGCAATCATTCCTCTAGTATTTCTGGTAAACCAAACCATCTTACCTTGGGCGCTTAAGTGGGTAACTCTTATGATGATTGCCTTGATCGCGGGGATATCCTCTCGACTTCTACTTAAAGGTATGAATGGGATTCTTGTTCTCATGATTGCAATAATTACTTGGTTCATCAGTCTATTGATGCTTAACCAAATAACGAATGGTTATATGGGAATTAATTATCAAAATGGACTATTTGACTACGATTGGTTGGCTCTTTCCCAACTTATAAGCGCAGGATTAGTGCTGATATTTTCTTTGAAAGCCTGGAAAATTACCGTTCATCCACGGAGAAGCTCTAACAAGCCAACGAAGAGACAATCCGATAACTCAAAATCAAAGAAACCAAAAATTAAAAGTTCTTCAAAGAGCGCCGGAAATAATAATCAAACGTTATCAAGAAGACCTTATCAGAAAAAGCAACGTTCACAATCAATACAAAAAAATGGGTCTAAGTTCTTGCCCATTACTATTGAGCAGCTAAAAAGAAAAACTCGTGCGCTTATTTCAAGTACTCGCGCTACATGGCAGCAATTTGAGTCAAAATTTAATTCACCATCCTTGGATAAGACTTTCCAGATTTATCGAAAACCTTTAAAAATCTCTTCAACAACGAAAGCGAAAAGAGCCAAAAAAGACATCCAGTTTAGTGGACAGGTTGAACATCGCTGCCCTTATTGCTTGGAAATAGTCAATCCCGATGATCCTCGTGGGGTTGTCGAATGCCCAATCTGCCATACTCTACATCATGCAGATTGTTGGGCAATCACAGGTACATGTCAAGTACCTCATCATATCGAGTGATCTTAGGATAGAAAAGAGTAATTGGAGGATGCTATGCCAGATTTGCCAGTAACAATCGTATTACCAAACGGAGGCGCTCGTCGCGCAGATATTCCCGATGACATTCCAGTTGGCGATTTGCTTCCCGAGCTAACCGCTTTATTGCAGCTTCCAACAGTTGGACCGGACGGACGTCCGATGGGATATCGCTTGGATAGCAAAGCCTTAGGAAGGGAACTTGGCGAAGAAGAGACATTATCTAAAGCGAAAATCCCTGCCGATGACCGCTTGATTTTAACTGCAGATATCACAGCAGGCGCTGTTTCTGTGGGGCAGAGTCCGCGTATGCGCCGATTAAGACAAGATTATGAATTAATGCGCGAATTAACCGCCCGCAGCGATATGATTCAGTTTGAAGCAAAATCAGCCCGCGTTGGTTTACCCCCTGAGAGATATATTGTCACGTATAAATGTAAAGGCATCTATTCTGTTGATCGCCAAGGGAATCCAAAATTCGGGAACAAACATCAACTTGAGATCTATCTACATAACCAGTATCCACAACGATGGCCTGGTATGAAATGGCTGACGCCTATCTGGCATCCAAATATCAATCATATCAATGGCTCCGTTTGTATTGATGCAGCTTGGTGGACCGCCAGTCGCTCTCTAGACAGATTAGTGTTGATGATAGGTGAGATGGTGCAATTCAAAAACTTTCATGACGACCCATCCAAACCACCTTTTCCGTGGGATCCAGAAGCAGCAAGATGGTGTAGAGCCTATCGGAAAACTCATCCCAATGCATTTCCTGTAGACAAGCGTGAGCTTCTGCGTCCCGAACGCATTACCATCAAGAAGACAGTTCGTGAGCAAAAGCCTCGCATCCGTTTGAAGTAAGAAAGAGAGAGAAAATTATGCACATAAATGAATCCGCGTTCCAATATTCTGTTATTTCAGAATATGAAGAAATTGAACAAATAAAAATTTGGAGGTAATAACTATGACAGACAAATCATTAACACTCGTACTACCATCTGGCGGAACTCGTACCGCAGAAGTCCCAGACGATGTACCGGTCAAAGAGCTCGTCCCAGAATTGACCACATCGCTTGAGCTTCCATCGACAGGACCAGATGGACGTCCAATCAGTTATCGTTTAGATAGCAAAGCGTTAGGACGTGAATTGCAAGAGGATGAAACTCTTGCTGAAGCCGGCGTTCCCGATGATGATCGCTTGATCATCACTGCGGATATCACCGCTGGATAAGGAAAAAGCCAGGTGAAAAGTCCGGACAGACAAAAACCTGGCTTCCTCCAAAACCAATGTGTACAAATTTTACCACGCCTATGATAGACCCATCAATCCATCTTACGCCATCTGACATTCCCAAGCCAAAGCTTGCCAAGATACCAACCAAAAACGCGGTTTATTGGCAGTCTCCTTTTGAGGATAACGATCACCAACCTTCGCTAGCTGTATTTGTCACACAAAAAGCGTTCGTTCGTTTCTGTGCACATGCTGGGAGTGATCTCGATAACGAGGTGGGTGGTTGGTTGATCGGGAGATGGCGAGCCGATCAAACAACGGGTAAACAATTTATTGTTGTGGAGGCGATCCTCCCAGCAAAATTTACCCGTAAAGGTAGCGCTTTCTTGACTTTCACACAAGACACACAAGTTGCTCTTTATTCCGAAATGGAGACTCGCTACCCCAAGAAAGATCTAGTCGGTTGGTATCACACTCACCCAAAGATGGGGATATTCTTATCTGAATATGATCTATGGCTGCACTACAATTTCTTCCAAAAATCATATCAGGTAGCATTAGTCATAGAACCACACTCCACGATCGGAGGCTTCTTCATTCGGAATGATGAGAATCACTTAGATGATCGCTTGTATTACGGTTTCTATGAGATTCAAAATCGCAAATTGGGTAGTGTGGTTCACTGGTGTAATTTATCCACAGATAAGAAACAAATTTCAGGAGAATAAAATGAGTCGAGTAATGAGACTTTATTATTATGGCGTTCTAGGCGCGATTGGAGGGGTAATTGGTTGGCATTTCAGCAATATGTTGGGGTTATCTTTCACCCAAAGTGTTTATATCAGTGAAATCGTGATTGGGGCGCTGATTGGATTATGTATCGGTATATCGATCGGTTTAGGGGAAGGCTTATTAAACCGTAATCTCTTCCATGCCCTTAAAGCGAGCCTATTAAGCGGTGGCTTAGGCTTGATTGGTGGCGCTGTAGGTCTTCCGATCGCTGAGTTCCTTTTCCAGGTACTAGGCGGACAATCATTTAGCCGAGCCTTCGGTTGGGCAATCTTCGGTTTGATGATTGGCTTAGCAGCCGGATCAAACAGCGGCAGTCAAATTTGGAAAGGCGCCATCGGAGGTTTTATCGGTGGGATCTTTGGCAGTATCTTGCTAGATAGCGCACGCAACTGGTTGCAAGATCCACTCATGGGAAAAGCTGCCGGATTGCTGTTATTAGGAACATCCGTGGGGGTATTCATCGCTATGATCGTGTTCTTGCTGTCAAAAGCCTGGCTAGAAGTAGAGACGGGGAAATTAAAAGGCACAGAGTTTATCTTGGATAAGTTTATAAAAACTAACGGACCCTCCGCATTCATCGGCAGCGATGCACTTAAATCCGATATCGTCTTACCTGATCCTGATATAGATCCGCAGCACGCCTTGATCAAGGGCGCTGATACACATTTGAATATCAAAGATATGAGTATGAGTGGAACCTTCATCAACAACCGCAAAATCGAACAAACGAGCCTGAAGAACAACCAAAAGATTCGTATGGGAAACACACAACTCATTTATCATGAAAAGAGGTAAATTATGTTTAAGCGTAGATTTTCAATGACCTTTGTGATCATTAGCATTTTGATTCTGACTTTAAGTGGCTTCTCTACACCGCCAGCAAATCTTGCTCAGGGCGATCCTAGCGCAAAAATCACTCAAGTCGATACTACACAATTTCCCGTTGTAACAGTGTATATTTCAGTTGTCGACTCTACAGGCGAACCAGTTGCTGTTAGCCCTTCAAACTTAGTCATTCGAGAAAATGGTGTTGTCATGACACCCGATGATATAGGTTCAACAGGTGATTCTGATCCACTCGTCACGATGTTGGTTATGGATATATCAGGTAGTATGAACCATGCTGATAAGATCAATTCAGCCAAGCGCGCGGCTCTTGCTTATGTCGATCAATCACGTCCCAAAGACCTAATTGGCTTGGTATCCTTTGAAACAGAAATCGATTATGTCCAACCTTTGACAAGCAACCATAAAGCCGTTGAAACAGCCATTAATGATCTCAAAGTACAGGGAGATACTGCGATGTACGATGCTTTGGCTCGCTCAATTGAATATATGGAAGCAGTCTCGGGTCGCAAGGCGATCATTGTGATGACAGACGGATTAGATAATCGCAGCAAGATCTCTCCACAAGAAGTCCTGCAAATGATTGGTCCTGAAGGTCTCTCGATCTCCACGATTGGATTAGGGATACCTGACCACAGCACCAGCGCCTTGTCCAGCTTAGACGAAGCTGCTTTATCCGCCTTAGCTGAACAAGCCGGAGGAACTTACGGTTATGCAAATGATGAAGAATCCTTGCGCAAATTATACGAATTATATGGACGAGCCTTGCAAAGTGAATACTATATCACCTATACCTCACCCTCCACCCTTCGAGATGGCATCAATCGTGCTTTAAGTGTCTCTTTGGATGGTAATTCAAACAATGCTGCTACTACCATCAATGAAACTCAAGGAAAATATAACCCCGGAGGGCTCATACCAGAAGTGGCAAATCCAGCTACTTGGGGGCTTTTCTTAGCTTTAGTGGTAGGTTTAGCCCTACTTTTACTTGTACCTTTACTGATCAGAACCATTCGATTTCAGCTGCAGTCAAAAAAAGGGATTATCGGTATTGGAAGTAAGAAAAAGTCACGCATAAAATTGAAATAAATTTAGGAATATCCAAGATCATCTTGGCGGTGCCCACTAAGGTGCACCGCCAAAATATATCTCCTATCGAGAATTTTCCCGAAAAATTCGATCATCTTCGAAAGAAACCGGTGTGATACAATCGCAGCATGTATCTCCCTACGACACACCAAGAAATCGATCAACTGGGTTGGAAGGATTTAGACGTCATTTTAGTGAGTGGCGATTCTTATATTGACAACCCCTATTTTGGTGTGGCTGTCATCGGAAAGCTGCTGGTTAAAGCTGGCTATCGAGTGGGTATCATCGCGCAGCCCGATGTCCAATCGGACAAGGATATTACCCGCTTAGGTGAACCGCTCTTGTTTTGGGGTGTCACGGCTGGCAGTGTAGATTCCATGGTGGCTAATTATACAGCTTTGAAGAAAAAACGGCGCAGTGACGATTACACGCCCGGAGGAGTAAATAATCGACGACCAGATCGAGCGGCTATTGCCTATACTAACTTGATCCGTAGAACCTTCAAACCTACCAAACCGATTGTCCTCGGAGGTATTGAAGCCAGTCTGCGTCGTATTGCCCATTTTGATTATTGGTCTGATAAAGTGAGAAGATCAATTCTGTTTGACGCTAAAGCGGACTATCTCCTTTATGGTATGGCAGAAAAAGCGGTTCTTGATCTGGCAAAAAAACTTCAACAAGAAATAGATATCAAAGATGTCCCGAACCTCTGTACTATCTCCCATCAAAAGAGAGATGATTATCTAGAAATCCCCTCCTTTGAACAAGTAGTTGAAAGTAAATCAGCTTTCATCGACATGTTTCATACCTTCTACAAAAACAATGACCCAATCACTGCCAAAGGATTGTGTCAGAAACATGGAGATCGTTATCTAATCCAGAATCCACCCGGCAAGTATTTGTCCCAAGCTGAATTAGACGAAATCTATGCCATGGATTTCGAACATGCTCAACACCCATTCTACGAAAGACAAGGTAAGGTGCGCGCTTTAGAAACTATCAAATTCTCAATCCCCACTCATCGCGGTTGCTACGGTGAATGTAATTTTTGCGCGATCGCAGTACACGAGGGGCGCACCGTGCGCTGGAGAAGCGCTGAATCGATTCTAGAAGAAGCAAAGAGATTAACCAAAAAACCAGGTTTTAAAGGCTATATTCATGATATCGGCGGTCCAACAGCCAATATGTACGGCTTTGAATGCGAGAAAAAACTCGACCATGGAAGCTGCTCGAATAAACGTTGTTTATATCCTGAGATTTGTCCTTTAATGCCCATTGATCACGCAGCTCAGATCGATTTATTGCGTATGCTTCGTAAAATTGAGGGCATCAAGAAAGTCTTCGTCGCTTCAGGTATTCGTTATGACCTTATCTTGCACGATGAAAATTCTGGATTACGTTATCTCCAAGAAGTTAGCGAAAATCATGTGTCCGGACAATTAAAGGTCGCTCCAGAACATACCCAACCAAATGTCATAAAACATATGGGAAAACCGGGAACGGAAAAGTTACTTTCTTTTAAATATAAATTCGATAAGATGTCTCTTCGTGCTGGCAAGAAACAATTCCTTACCTATTATTTTATTGCCGCCCATCCAGGATGTAACGAACGAGAGATGCACCAACTAAAACAGTTTGCCAGTCAGAAACTAAAAATCAATCCCGAGCAGGTGCAAATTTTCACCCCGACTCCTTCCACATATTCCAGTTTGATGTACTAT
>CAZJMV010000138.1:0-4921 GCA_964547225.1 uncultured Anaerolineaceae bacterium
ATATATAAATATAATTTTTACCAGATGAATTGATGGCTAGGTAAAGATCACTACCATCCACAAAGAAATGCGCTAAACCACCAGTTAAGCTGGCATCAACGCTAATCGGAGAACTCCACCCACCAGTTTTTTTATTTGATGAGTGCATCGTTGTATAATTCCCAGAACCTTCGATTACCCACAATTCATCATTGAATGTAATTTCATCGTGGTGAGCTTGCCCTTCTGATAATCCAGAGATGATAGGACCAACTTCATTCCATTTGGTACCGCCATCATTAGTCCACCATCCATAAAGTGATGCATACGTTCCTTCATCTATTGTCGCAAATACCCACACATCACTTTCAAAGTAAGTCGAGCCTGTCTCTCCCATGTAACCATTTGAATTATAGTCTCCAGGCAATAATATCGCCGATGCGCTGGATAATGCTGAGACTGAAGTTGCTGTTTTATAATAAACTACATAATCATTAACGTCAGGATTACCGGTCGCATAGCTGTCTGTCACAGTTGCAGACTGTCCATAGAACAACCAATAGTCTGATCCATCAAACACAATGGATTGTCCACGTTCATAATATTCACTTGAAGTAAGTTGAATCGGTTGGCTTACATCGATTTGTGTGCCCCCATTTGCTAATACACTGGTTTTGATTATCAAACCAAACACCAGAATAAATACTATGAAAGTAGCAGTAAATATATTTCTCTTGTGTTTCATTTATTCCTCCATAAATTTGAAATCTTTGTTAGATTGATTGAATACCTTCTTTTATCTGTTTTTCTGACATATTTCCCTTTTTCTCAAATATCCTCCTTTATCAATATTTATGTTTAGAGTTTTTAGTAGTTGCACAATATAATTATGAGATAAATTGATACCTTTTACTCAGCTTGAACAACTAAAAGAATTTTTAATTAATCTAATCAAAAAATATGTGAATTGAACCATCATATAAACCTCTTATCGTAATGTTCTTTGCCCTAGGTTGATGGAATGCGTTAGTGGTGTTTAGGTTGCGCTAGCTCGTCTATGCGAGGGCAATTGGAGAACTCTTCAAATAATAATTTTGGCTAAAAAATTTTTATCAACTTACCCCCTCCAAAGCGGGGTTCAATGCGAAAACTATTGACAGTTTTCAATTATTAGAAAAAAATATTTAATACGCTTTCTATACTATAACCATAAATAAAATATAAATCATCAACATTATGTTGATTTTTTAGCATCTTCCTCCTTAATATTAGGTAAATATTGATATTCGTATTTTATTTAGTATGCATTGTGTACTATTTCTCGTGAGACGCTCAATACTAATTCTCTCCACCATTTCTATCTTGCGTCCCGGCTGGCGCATCCATTCTTTTCACAGAGCTTCTCAGAGTTTTTTTTAGACTCCTTCCCTGCTCCAGCTAGCGTCCCTGCTGGTGTCTCTCCATTCTTTTCACAGAGATTCGCAGAGCTTTTTATTAGCCTTCTTCCACGCTCCAGCTAGCGTCCCTGCTGGTGTCTCTCCATTCTTTTCACAGAGATTCTCAGAGTTTTTTCACAGAGATTCGCAGAGCCTTTTTTCTCTGTGCATCTCTGTGACCTTACTCCGTGCATCTCTGTGACCTCGCTCCGTGCATTCCCCCGCTGGCACACCCTTGCCTTTCATTTAAAATGGTTATTTCTGCCGCACCCTCAAAATTCCCTTTTAAAAACCAATGACCTACCCACACAGAATAAATGCTCAAGATCGAAAAAAAATCAAACCAAAGAATGCATCTATGGTATACTTTATCCATCGAATCACCAAAAAAATATCAATAATAATGATAATATTTACCAAAATAGGTTAGAAAGGAAGGCAATCCTTGAACAATGTTAAGCAATTACTCAAAGGTAAAGGAAACCAAGTCTATACCACTTCGAAAGATACCTCCATATTCGAGGCGCTTAAAACGATGGCGGAAAAGAAAGTTGGCTCACTAATAGTTCTTGAGGATGGGGAGATGATCGGTATCTTCACGGAACGCGATCACGCCCGGAAAGTTGGTCTGATGAACTGTAAACCAGAGGATGTGCTCGTTCAGGATGCAATGACCACTGACCTGATCACCGTCAAACCCGACCTAACCGTGCGAGAATGCATGGCGCTCATGAACGATAACCGCATTCGTCATCTGCCGGTTGTTGAACAGGGAAAACTTATCGGTCTCATATCGATCGGTGACGTTGTAAAAGACCTGATTGAGGAACTTCAATTCTTTGTCAAACAGATGGAGAATTACATAACAGGCTTGCGCTAAGCGGACAATCTATGCGGAAAAAAATCTGGTTACAAGGAATTTTTTGGATCCTTGTCTATATCCTGCTGATTAGTGCCCCATTATTGATTCTACTGATCGGACCTGTTCCTGCCGGTAGAGAATTCTGGAGAGAGCTTTCGGTTGCGCTGGGCTTCGCTGGTTTGGCTATCATGGGATTACAGTTCTTTCTTACTGCACGCTTCAAAACCATTAAAGCCCCTTATGGCGCGGATATCGTTTACCACTTTCATCGCCAGATTACATTTGTGGCATTGATCTTCATTCTAGCCCATCCACTTTTGTTATTTATCAATTCTCCCGATACGCTCCAATTAATCAATATTTTTACAGCGCCTTGGCGCGCGCGTGCGGGAGTAACAGCCGTACTGCTGACGCTCATTATCACTGCAACCTCTATTTGGCGACTGCGTTTCAAGATTGAATACACAAGATGGCGTATTTGGCATGGTATATTAGCTACCCTAGTCATATTACTTTCCATAATCCATGTTATCTTAGCTGGTCATTATATTAATACACCCATCAAACAACTGCTCTGGATCGCTTATGGCATTTTTTGGGTTGGAACATTCCTTTATGTACGGTTCCTTAAGCCATTTTTATTACTCCGCAAACCTTATGAAGTAGTCGAGGTCATTGAAGAACGCGGAAATACCTGGACACTGCTTGTAAAACCTGTAAATCATAATGGAATGCGCTTCATCCCAGGTCAATTTGCTTGGCTGACTGCCTGGACATCCCCTTTTACGGATCAAGAGCATCCTTTTTCGATCTCTTCTAGCGCTTCTAATCCGAAATTGATTGCATTCACCATTAAGCAGTTGGGTGATTTCACAAGTACGATCAAAGACATGCAGCCTGGTCAGCAAGTTTATCTGGATGGTCCCTTTGGCGCTTTCAGCATCGACCGCCAACCACATGCCAAAGGATATGTCTTCATCGCAGGCGGCATCGGTATTACTCCGATGATGAGTATGCTGCGCACCTTGAAAGAGCGAGGCGATCAGCGTCCGCTGGTTTTGATCTACGCAAACAACCGTTGGGGAGATGTCACATTTCGTGAGGAGATAGAAAAGATCCAAGAGGAACTTAATCTAAAAGTGGTTCACGTATTAGCAGATCCTCCCGACGATTGGCAAGGCGAGCGTGGTTTTGTCACAAAAGATATTCTCGAGAAGTACCTGCCCAAGGAACGTCAAAAGGATATCTATGAAATCTTTATCTGTGGGCCCCCGCCTATGATGGATATTGTCGAAAAACTTTTACCTCAGGTCGGTGTGCCATTGGGTGATTTTCATTCAGAACGATTCAATCTAGTCTAGAAAGGTTTAAGATGCGTCAAAGAATATCCACTTGGCTAGCTTTTTCGATCGGGATAATAGTATTTTGTCTTGCGCTGGTTTTCGCCTTGCTGCAATCAGCTTAAAAATATCCAATTTTAATGAATTTTTCGATGCTAACACAAATTCTTCAAACTGGTAATCTTATCCTTCCACTTGCAGTAATTCTGATTGCAGCGTTCGTTTCCATACTGATCGAATGGACAACTAAAGAAAAAAACAAAAATCAACTTTGGTTGATATGGATGCTAGCCATTTTTCCGTTTGCTGCCCTAAGTTCATACATCGGATTATTAAGCCAAGTGATAGAAGGAGAAGCGCTCGCTTGGCATTTTGATTGGATCCCTGCCTTAGGCATATCATTCAACCTTTATTACGATAGTCTAAGCGCTTTGTTCGCGCTCTTAGTCTCAGGTATCGGAACGCTGGTCATCATTTACAGCGCCTATTATTTCAAAGGCAAATCTACCGTCTGGCGCTTTTTAACCTATCTTTTCTTATTCATGTTTTTTATGTTGGGGTTGGTAACAGCCGGCGATCTGATCACGCTTTTCATCTTTTGGGAAGGAACCAGCATCACCTCATTTTTATTGATTGGTTTTCAATCTGATCAGGAAAAAGCACGCCGCGGCGCTTTTATGTCCCTACTCATAACGGCTGGTGGGGGTGTGGCATTATTAATAGGCAGTATCCTGATCCAGTATGTGAGCGGCAGCTTCGAATTTTCTGCCATTCTTCGCGAAAGAGAAAGTCTGATTTCATCAAACCTATATCCAGCGATATTGATATTGATCGCCTTAGGCGCTTTTACGAAGAGCGCGCAGGTTCCCTTTCACTTTTGGCTTCCAAACGCCATGAGCGCCCCCACCCCTGCCAGCGCCTATCTGCATTCTGCCACCATGGTCAAAGCTGGAATCTATCTGATGGCGCGCCTCAACCCATCTCTCGGGTTCACCGAAAGCTGGTTTTGGCTGCTCAGCTTGGTCGGTTTCTCCACACTGATCATAGGAGCATATCTGGGTTTAAAACAAAATGACCTCAAAGGATTACTGGCATATTCAACGATCAGTCAATTAGGCGCCCTGATGGCGCTCATCGCTCAAGATACATCGATCGCTTTTAAAGCCATGGTAATTGGCGTTCCTGCTCATGCCCTCTATAAGAGTGCTCTTTTCTTGCTGGTAGGGATCATCGATCATGAGACCGGAACACGTGATCTGCGTCAATTAGGCGGATTAAGGAAACTTTTCCCAGGCGTTTACTTA
>CAZJMV010000139.1:0-2683 GCA_964547225.1 uncultured Anaerolineaceae bacterium
TTTCTCCTTTTATCTATCTATGATAACGATTTCTTCCTCCTTTGGCTATGATTTTTGATGCACAAAAACGTGGTTTTTGATGCATCAATTTAATGTGCTTATGATATTATTGAGCGCATGGCTGCGCATGAACAAAGTCGAGATCCGATCAGTGTCTCTGTGAGCGTTCTGAAGCAGATGCTGCTTTATCTGGCTTCTTTGAATATCGATGCGGATTCGTTCTTACGTTCAACGGGGATTGATCCTCAGATTGTCAAATCTCCAGATGGCTATATGGCATTTGACACCTACCTTCATATAGAGGAAGAGGCAGCGCGCTGTGCGGATGATCCCTATTTCGGTTTGCATATGGGACAGTATGCAGAGCCGGGCAGCTGGTCGATCTTAGGCTATTTGATGATGAACTGTGCCAACCTCGGCGAGGCATTCGAAAAATCGTCGCGCTATCAGCGGATCGTTGGCAATCTAATCAGCGGACGAGCTAGTTTGAAATTCAATAAGATCAGGGTTGTACTTGAGGCGCCATCCTATGCACCAAAAATGTCACGTCACTGCTTCGAATCAGCACTCTCGAGTAGTGTGCGTATCATGCGTACGCTGACTGGAAAACAGATTGGACCGCGGCTGGTAACTTTCAGCTATCCAGAACCCGTATCGACAGATGAATATGTGCGTATATTCGGCTGCCCGGTGCTCTTCGATCAGAAAGAGACTTCGATGACGCTTGATTTCGAGCTCCTGCGAACACCGGTGCTGCTGCCTAACCTAGAACTGCAAGCATATTTCGAGGACTATGCCCAAAATATCTTGACTGAGATGGAAAATAAAGAAGCAACTACACAGCGGGTTACCAAGATCATCTTAGCGCGGCTTGATGATGAAGATCTGACGGTCAACAAGGTTGCTAAAGAGATGGCAGTAAGCGTACGTACCCTTCAGAAGCGGCTCAAAGATGAAGGGGTTGTCTTCAGCGATCTGCTGATGGATATCCGGAAGCGGCTGGCAAAGAAGTATCTGCACGAGCGCTACTCGGTGGAGGATATCACTTATCTGCTGGGTTATTCAGAACCGAGCGTGTTCCGCAAGGCGTTTAAGAAGTGGTCTGGGATCACGCCGCGTGAATTCCGAGAGAGAAGCTTTTCGGGTATGAGTGGGATGTAAGGCTCGAATTACTCTCTAACTAGTTCAGTTCTAGCGATTAGAATATTGCTCTGCCAATTTTTGGCGCTTCTCATAGGCTTCACGCGTAATGCGGATATCCTCTAGGAAATAGGGCAGTTCTTCGAGGGTGAGCGCCTGTGGTCCATCGACGAGGGCTTTGCGCGGTACGGGGTGGAAGTCGACTAGGACTGCGTTGGCGCCGGCGATAATGCCTTGTGCGGTAGCGTGGAAGATCTCGCAGATGCCATCCGGTCCAACGGCGCGCAAGCCGACTGAGTGGGATGGATCGACGCAGACTGGCATACGCGTCAGGCGCTTGACGGTCGGAACGTGTGAGAAATCGACAAAGTTACGGTGTGGATCGCTCATCGAAGTCTTGACCCCACGCAGGCAGAAGATGACTTTGGCGTTGCCTTCGCTGGCTAAATATTCGGCGGCGTTGAGCGACTCGCTCAGGGTGATGCCAAAACCGCGCTTAAGCAGCGCTGGGTATTCCTGCTGCCTTCCGATCGCTTTGAGCAGCTCGAAGTTCTGGGTGTTGCGGGTGCCGATCTGCAGGATCACACCAGTCGGGTTGCCGGTCATTCCGAGCGCTGCGTGGATCTCGTCGATTTGTTTATCATGGGTGATTTCCATGGAGATGACTTTGATGCCGTATTTACCCGCTAGTTCAAAGACATACGGCAGGCAGTCTTTACCGTGCCCTTGAAAGGAGTAGGGATTGGTGCGTGGTTTATAGGCACCCATACGCGTGCAAACTTGCCCGTTTTCCTGAAGGGCTTTCATGATCATTTCGGTGTGTTCGCGATTGTCGACCGCACACAGTCCAGCAAATATGTTCAAATTATTCTGACTAAAATGGACGCCGTTGTAATCGAAGCCAACTGTGCGGTGGTTGTCTTCCTGGCGTCCGAGGATGCGGTAATCCTGTGAGATACGGATGACGCGCTCAACGGCGGGCAATGCCTCGATATGGTCTTTATTGATCCTGAGCGTGTCGCCAATCAGATATATCTCGGTCAGCTTTTGCTGTTCGCCTAAGATGTTTTGGATCTTGATGCGGATATCTGGGATTTCGTTTAAGTTCTTCCAGGTTTCTTTGAATTCAGGGGATTCTTGGTCTGTGTTGGGTTTGAGGATGACTAGCATGAGTGTAGGGTTTCCTTATGTTTTTTGTGTGAGTTGGTTTATTATAGTCCATAATTTGGGAGTCAAAGTGTTGTTTTTAAGGATATAATAAAGCCTACAAATAAAACTATCAGGGGAATTTCTACTTAATCATCCCCGGGATATATGAGAATGATGATATTCTATTTCAGGAAGAGGTAAGCATAGGATGGATGTATTCAATCTTCGTGATCAGCTGGTGGAAGATTATGCCGAGTATATATCTAGTTTTATCCATATTCGTGATGAAAGAATTAAACAATATGCAGATAAAATTCTGCAGGAAGGACAGCTTTGGCCTGATCCATTAATTCAATTAAATCCTTCCTTTGAAGCGGGAAAAACAATTCATGAA
>CAZJMV010000140.1:0-6077 GCA_964547225.1 uncultured Anaerolineaceae bacterium
TAAACGATAGATAATATCACCCAATACTTGTAACAAAATTATCAATACCAACGGGCTAAAGTCAAATCCACCTAAGGGTGGTAGGTACCTTCGAATAGGCGCCAGGAACGGGTCAACAAATCGGTCAATTGTGCTCCGGATAGGGTCAAAAGGAGACATAAAATAAGACAAAATCGTTTGAATAATAATTACAAAAGTAAATAGTTGGATCACTCGCTGAATAACTTCGGCAATAAAGATCATCTCAATTCCTTAATATCACTCTTTTAATATCACTCGACAGTAATAAGACTCTATCAATAATTATCTAAAAGTGTGTTTTTATGAATAAATCAATAATAATTATATTTCTTAAAATGATTTTTGATTTTCGAAATCAAAGGCATTATAGCACTAATAAACAATCCTTGAACCTAATATAATATCATTTGGTAAGAAAAATTTATTGTTGCAACCATATGACCGCACCGAAACGACCAGTTTTCCCGTTTTCAGCCCGATGAGAATACCAATCATCCAGATGGCAAGCAGTGCAGATACCGGATAGCATAATCGTTTTCACGCCAGCTTGCTGAAGTAGATAATAATTAGCCTGCCAAAGATCTAATTTGAATCGATCTTGTCCGACATTTTGTTGGTTTCGTTCGTCAGGATTTGTTTCATTTTTGACTTTTTGCATGAATTGCTCAGATGCCATCCCAAATTCATCTTGTACCTGTGTGGCTACATCTTCACCAATCTCATAGTGATCAGGACCAATCGAAGGACCTATCGCAGCAATTATGTCTGATGGGTTGGACCCATATTGAACATCCATCACCTCTACAGCACGACTGATTACTCCTTTCACAGTACCTTGCCAGCCTGCATGCACTAATCCGACAGCTTTCTTTTTTGGATCATGCAAGAAAACCGGAACACAATCCGCAAAACGCATGAACAAGGTCACACCCGGGTTATCTGTGATTATTGCATCAGCTTTTTGATGAGCTTGATGAAGAGGGCGTGGATGCTTGCTACACACAACTTCTGAACCATGCACTTGCCATACATCAAAAACACTATTCACCGATCGCTTCAGCGCTTTAAAAAACCTAGCACGATTCTCGGTGACATATGAAGGAGAGTCACCAACTGTTCCCCCCAGATTAAGAGATGCCCACGGATGAGGACTAACGCCACCATGGCGGGTAACGACTGCATTATTAGCGCCAGCTTCCATCAATGAATCAAATATGAAGTAACGAATATCTCCTGATTGTTGGAAAGACATGTTAAACTGGCTCTGGGTGAGTGCGTTCCCACTTAGCTCGCATTATTTGACGGGTCTCTAACATCGTTTCCTCAACCAAAGGATATCCAAACCAAGCAGTGAAAAAACCGAAAAGAGTACCTGTCATGATCCGTAAAGCGGGTGTGCTTTCTCGATAGGGTAAGAAATTTAATGGCGGTTGACTAATAAGTTGACTAAGACCATCTAAACCAATCGGTATTATTCCAATGAGCAACCAAATATACCAAGGTATCACAGGGAAATTATTACCTGATAGCACAAATAATAAACCAAAAAGCAAGATACCACCATAGATCGCTAAATCACGTTGACATAAAGCGAGCTTATACCCAACCGTTTCACTACCACGATAATCTCTGGCAGCCATCACCTCATTATAGGAATTGCCTTCACTTAATCCCGTTGCTTGTCCATAGGTAAGATAACCATCCACACCTGCAGCAGCGCGTGGATAAAAAGGCTGGTCTCCAAAAATAAAAATCGAACGATACGCGAGTTGATGGCACATATGATTATAAAGGCGGTAGATAATGTTTGCTGGAGTCTGAAAACCCGTCTTCATAAAAACGGGGGCTAGTAGCGCCAAACCAAGATAGATCGCAACAAAACTGTTGAATAACAGCATATAATGACGAGAAATCCAATAAGTAAACCGATCAGCTCCATTCCAAGTATATCTTGCCCTTGAACCATTTGACATTGGCGCTGAATCAATCTTTTCAATATGTTCCATACGATCTTGAGCAGCAGCCAACGTCATTTGAAGAGTCTGTGCACTAAAAGGCGCTTTGATTATATAGGGTCCTATCTCTACAACCGGAATCACATCCCCATACTCTTTTTTATATTTCGACTGATGATCAATATTTATTATCTCAACCTTATGGGGATATAGTTCTTGTAACCTTTCCAGATCAGAGATTACCTGATCACAAAGTAAACAACCATCCCGACTGTATAAAGTGATATGCATCATTCGCTTACAATCATCCCTTCCAAATAGGCATCAAGCTGTTTCTCGGTGATTATGCCAATATGTCGAAAACGCTGAAATCCATACTCATCGATGATGATCGTTGTGGGTAAAGTCATAATGTGATATTTTTCAGCTACATCCGTATGTAGATCTAACAGCATCATGTAATTAAAGGCATTTTGATCCAAAAAATCCTGCACTTTATCAGCCCCTTCTTCCTCATTGATACCAATGAGGACAATTTCTGGGTGTTGTGCTTGATAGCGTGTTAACATAGGCATCTCTTCCACACATGGCGTACACCAAGTAGCCCAGAAATTTAATACCACTATCTTTCCACGCAACCCTGAAAGCGTAACAGGGTTTCCTTGTACATCCTGCAAGGTAAAATCAGGGGATTCTTCTTCGACTTCGACTTGCATTGTATCATCTGAAGAGGCATTCTGAAAACTACTGTTAAATACCATAAAACCGACCACAACAACAATCAACAAAGCCACTATAATCCAAATCGCAACGACAAACGATTTAAGTGAACTCTTATTCTCATTTTTTTCTACCAAATCTAATTCTCCTTGTATACAGATTTGTTTGACCAGTAATTTTATCCAAATAATTCTTCAATTTATCTTATGATGAGGCTTCAATAGCCTCAGGAGATGTCATCTCTTCAGACAGGTCTTCGTCTATTGGTTCCTTTAACCAAATCATCGGTAACGCTACAGGAAAGAGGGTTGCTCCAAAAAACCACCAAGTGAAGAAATGCCTTCCCTTTCGTCTTGCAATAAAAGCAGGTATCAGTCCAATGAGAGCTAAAACGAGAAGTCCAATCAACAATATACGCCCTAATACAACTTCATCATAATTACCAAAAAATGAGCCCAATGAAGCCAATTGTTCAAAGCGACCAGAAAATAAAAGGATACCGACAATAATCAACAGAATTCCCATCCCGACTTCGATATAATGCATCGCTTTTCCATATTTTCGAATAGCTGTCGTTACTAAACCGATTTGAACAGAAGCAACTAAGAATGGAATGGCTAGACCAGCGGAATAAGTCGTCAACAATAGGATCCCTTGGGAGATTGATCCACCACTAATTGAAAAGGTAAGAATAGTCCCCAAGATAGGTCCTACACATGGCGACCAACCCGCTGAAAAGAAGATCCCCATTAAAAAGGATGCGATATAACCACGATTCCGATCTGGGACCGATCTAGGGCGGAGATCATATTCGAGGAAAGGAATTCGTAATAATCCAGTCATGTGTAACCCAAAAAAGATCACCACAATACCCCCAATGCGTGCTAACCATACCCGTAGGTCATAGAGCAATCCACCTAAAGCTGAAGTGGCTATTCCAAGCGAAATGAAAACTAAGCTAAACCCTAAAACAAAAGCTAGTCCATGAGATAAACTGACCCAGTTGTCCGTCTTTCCACCTCGTGCAGAAGCTACTGTGCGACCTCCTAAATAACCGATATATGCCGGTACAAGAGAAAATACACATGGGGAAAAAAAAGAAGCTAAACCAGCAATAAATGCTAACCCAATACCAATATTTGCAAAATCCATTTACTCAATCTCCTGTATTACTCGAGTTTATATCAAAAGTCCTTATGAAAGGATGATATTTTTTTTACGCAAATCTTTCCATCAAAACGACAAAGCCAGTATTTAGATGCAAAAAAAAGCAATTAGGTTTCTTCTACAAGTACTTTCGTGCTCATATTTCCAGAAACTGTTACATCTCCACTGTCAAAAGGAGTAACCGGAAGTGTCCATCGGAAGATCCATTTTGCATCTTCCGGTCGAGCATTAACACAGCCATGAGATTGTGGAATACCGAAACTATTATGCCAAAAGGTGGAGTGAATCGCCATACCCTTACTTGAAAATAAGACTGTCCATCCGATACCTGGGATATCATATCCACCGCCAGTTGTCCCTCCAGTCATATGTACAGAGATCATTTTCCTCCAGATGGTATGTTTTCCAAGCGGTGTTGCCCATTCTCCGTTTGGTTTTTCAGCTGACACGATCTTTGGTCCAGATGAAATCTTACAAAAAAATACTTCCATGTCGCCTTCGAAACAGGACAACGTTTGATAGGTAAGATTCACGACAACTAACTTCTCTTCCACTTCAGGATTAATCGGAGTAAGCTCATCCTGAGAAAGTGGTCGTAAGGCTTCTGCAGGCGCCCAAAAGAGATCACCAAATGAACCATAACGATCGGATGTCTGATACCATATTTGTCCATCATCATCTTGCCTGATTTGATCTACCCACATAATTTGGCTGTAATACAACCTTGGTTGAGATGTATATTCCAACCATGGCGATCTGGCTGGAGGATTTGCCAGGACAAGATCAACATATGGGATACTCACCTCTACCCACATCCCATCCGCATTGAGCAGTTCTTTCAAGGGTTGGTTAGGTTTATTACCAACTAATTGTAAATTAGGAGCATAAATATAACCTTTTGGCGTCTCTACATAATTTTGGTTATACCATAAAGGTCGCGATCCGACCGTTTCCCGATACCATTCAACGATTTCATCTTCATATAGAACCTGTACCGTTTGACTTTCTTCGGATGCTTTTTCCTTTACCTCAACCATTCCGCTAATTACACGCCCCAGACGTTCAGCCTCAGGGAAATTCGCTGTATAAGATTTTCTGACGCCAGTATGATTGGATAACCATGTAGGAACTGCAATACTCCCTAATCCTAATGCAGTTGATTGAAGAAAACCACGGCGTGATAGCATCGTTAATGAAAATTATCCTTCTATAACCTTTACGATTGTACTGTCATCCCCTGTTTGAGTGACATCCAACGAACCAGGATCATAAACCACTTCAGGAGCGCTCCATCTAAAGATCCACTTTGCATCTTCAGGACTGACATTCACACAACCATGTGAAACCGGATCCCCATAATTATTATGCCAAAATGTAGAATGTATGGCTACACCACCAGAAGCAAAGATCGATGTCCATCCTATTCCTGGTAGATCATAACCAGCGCCAGTGGTTCCACCACTCATCTGTAAAGAAATATATTTACGGGTTATTCGATGAGTACCAATCGGTGTTGCCCACTTATCAACTTGATTGCCATACATATCAAATTTCGCGCCAGTAGATACGCGGCAAAAATGAACCTCAGTACTCCCTTCATAACATGAAAGATCTTGATGTATAACATCTATAACGATCGATTTATCCGTCACTTCAGGATGAATTGGCGTCAATTCATCGTAGACTACAGGACGGAAGGCGCGTGCATCTACCCAAAGCATATCAACACCACCATAATAGTTTGGGTTAATTCGATAAATAGGTTCACCTTG
This sequence comes from uncultured Anaerolineaceae bacterium, assembly GCA_964547225.1. Lineage (GTDB taxonomy): Bacteria > Chloroflexota > Anaerolineae > Anaerolineales > UBA4823 > CAZJMV01. The sequence continues at coordinate 5,636 of CAZJMV010000140.1, forward strand.
ATCATTTGTTTTAATCTGGTCGATCCAAAACACTTGACTATAATACACCCTCAAAGGCATACCTTCTTCCAATTTGGCTTCGACCCACGAATTTGAAGATGGTTCTCGATCTAAAACTGCGTCAGCATATGGAACAGTAACTTCAGCCCACATACCTGCACCACGGCTAGAATCTGGCAGACTATCAACAGCTTGATTTAGACGATTGTAAACCGGCTGAAAATAAGGTCCGTAAATATAGCCTTCGGGTGTTTCTACCCAACGCTGATTATTAAAAATATAAGCTGGCGATATCCCGCTAACCTCTTGTAACCATGGTAAAACAGCATCTTCATACAGAACACCGAGTGTTTGACTATTTGGATCAGGTTGCGATTTCAACTCAACCATCCCTACCGTAACCCTACCCAACCGTTTGGCATCCGGAAAGTCTGGCAAACCC
>CAZJMV010000141.1:0-7206 GCA_964547225.1 uncultured Anaerolineaceae bacterium
AATAGTTCTAGCTCAGGCTTCCAAGGCGCGTTTCTTGGATGTTATTTTCGAAGAAGAACGATCTGTGTCAATTCTCTCCAGTCCACGCTTGGCTTTAGAAAAGGCTAGACAAGCAGCAGATAATCAATGAAATTAGAATAGGACTTTTTTTAAAATATGCAAAATAGCACAAAAAACATCGAGAACCCCGATCAAATTGTTACACAGGATTGGCATGCCTTAGATGCCGATGATGTCTTGCGCCATCTCAAGGTGCGGGAAGAAGGATTAAGTACAGAGCAAGCTGCTCGGCGATTAGCGCAATATGGCAAGAACCAATTGCAAGAAGCAAAGCGACCCACCTTCTTGCATATGTTGTGGGATCAGTTGAACAACTTTGTTGTGATATTACTGATTATCGCTTCGATTGTCTCTGCGTTGCTTGGCGATTATATTGAGGCAGGCGCCATCATGGCGATTGTAGTCTTGAACGCTATCTTGGGCATTGTACAGGAGCAGCGGGCGGAGGAGGCTCTTGCTGCCCTCAAACGCTTGGCTGCACCGGATGCACAGGTTCTGCGTGATGGAAGTCGGCAAGTGATCCCGGCGGGTGAGTTGGTGCCCGGTGACATCGTTTTCTTAGAAGCAGGCAATTTTATCCCAGCGGATGTGCGGTTATTGGAAGCGGTCAATCTTCGGGTGGAGGAAGCTTCGCTCACTGGGGAATCATTGCCGGTGCATAAAAGCGCCGCGACTGTCATTGATAGAGATGTGCCGCTTGGTGATCGAAAAAACACAGCTTTTATGGGTACCCTGGTCTCTTACGGACGCGGGCGCGGTGTAGTGGTCGCCACTGGCATGCGCTCTCAGCTAGGATTAATCGCTACCATACTGCAAACTGTTGAAACGGAAGAAACCCCATTACAGCGTCGCCTAGATCAATTAGGGAAAATGTTGAGTATTGCCTCTTTGATCCTAGTTGCGATTGTCTTCTTGGTTGCCTTGATAAACTACACCGAAATAAACATACTGTTCGTTCGTCCGATGGCATACTTCAGCGAATTTGCAGCGCAGATCACGGAAGTATTCATCATTGCGATCAGCCTAGCCATTGCGGCAGTTCCTGAGGGACTGCCAGCGGTTGTGACCATAAGCCTGGCGTTGGGGATGCGCGAGATGATAAACCGGCACGCGCTGATCAGGAAACTGTCCTCGGTTGAAACGCTTGGTTCCGCCACTGTGATCTGTTCAGATAAGACTGGGACATTGACACAAAATGAGATGACAGTCACTCGTTTATGGACAGATAACCAATATTTGGAAGTTACCGGTTCTGGTTACGTCCCGAAGGGCGAATTCATGGTGGATGGAAAACCGGTAGACGTGACCCGCTATCCAGCCGCGCTCACATCCCTCTGGCTAGGTGTGCTCAACAACGACGCCGAACTAGAGATCACCGGCAGCTCAGATAGTCAGCAGACTTATCGCATTGTTGGTGATCCGACTGAAGGCGCTTTGTTGGTGGCAGCGGCTAAAGCTGGCGCTCTGCCCGTAAATGTAAAGCAAGCTTACCCGCGGGAGAACGAGGTGCCTTTCGACTCTGAGCGTAAGCGTATGGTCACAGTCCATGAGGTTAGCAAGCCCTCTCCTGAAGATCTTTCTCCCTTCTATAATGATGAAATGCGCGCATGTTCTGTTATCGCGGTGAAGGGAGCTCCGGATCTTGTGCTAGATCTGTGCACTCACTATCAGACAATGGATGACCAATCCAAGCCGTTGGATGATGAGCAGCGACAGCGTATTCAGAATGCCAACGATGTGATGACAAAAGATGCGCTGCGTGTCCTTGGAGTTGCCTATCGTATTGAAAAGCAAGATCCTTCTCTCGAAGGTGAACTGAAGGTGCAGGAAATCGAGCACGACCTAGTCTTTGTTGGCTTATTAGGGATGATCGATCCAGCCCGCCCCGAAGTCAAACCAGCGTTACAAGAGGCGAGTAAAGCTGGTATTCGCACGATGATGATCACAGGCGACTATCCTAATACGGCGCGCGCTATTGCTGAGACTGTTGGCTTGCTTAGACCTGGGCACAAAGTAGCAACGGGGGTTGATGTGGATAAAATGGACGCTGAGACGCTCAAGAGAGAGATCCGAATCACGGATGTGTATGCGCGAGTTTCACCGGAACATAAGATGCGTATTGTAGACGCACTGCAAGCCAATGCTGAGGTGGTCGCTATGACCGGCGATGGAGTCAACGATGCCCCAGCCATTAAGCGAGCTGATATAGGCGTTGCAATGGGCATCACTGGCACGGACGTCGCTAAGGAAACTGCGGATATGGTGCTCACCGACGACAACTACGCCAGCATTGTCTCTGCAGTAGAGCAGGGACGCATTATTTACGGCAATATTCGCAAGTTTGTCTTCTTCCTGCTCTCCTCCAATGTAGCCGAAATCATGATCATCTTCCTAGCCACTTTGGCTGGTCTACCTGCACCGCTAACAGCTATTCAACTCTTGTGGCTCAACCTGGTCACCGATGGAGCGCCTGCATTAGCCTTGGCGATGGAAAAAGGTGATCCTGGTATCATGGAACAAAAGCCGCGCGCGAAAAATGAACCAATCATCAACCGCAGCATGGGTTTGGGCATCTTTATTCAGACAATTGCTCAAACCAGCGCTGTACTGACTGCCTTCGGATTGGGTTTGTACTGGCATATTGATCAAGCCTTACCGGCGGGGATCAATCCTATTATTGGACTGATCCAGCATGATTGGCGCGGAGTGGATGTGCAAACAGCTGAGACGATGGCTTTCCTGACGCTTTCGCTGTGCGAGCTATTCCGTGCTTATACTGTGCGCTCGGAGCGCGCTTCTTTGTTCAAGATAGGAATTTTTTCGAACAAATCCATGCAATATGCAGTTGGCTTGTCGATTACACTGCTGCTCTTGGTAAGTTCAGTTCCATTCCTTCAACCGATCTTCAACACGCATTTCCTGAACTTGAATGAATGGTTGCTAGTGCTTGGACTAGCGCTTATCCCAGCTTTTGTTGAGGAGATCACAAAGTTCTTCTTGCGAAGGAGTAAATCATAAATAACACACAGGTGGATCGGATTAACTTGATCTTAGTTTCTGATCACATCTTTTGCTAATTGATTAAGCGCTTTGGCTTCTAGGGGATCGATTTGATTGGATTTCCAATATAGATCTAGCAAATCCAAGGCGCTTAAACTGCCAATGGTTTGGTTTCCTGGAATACGGATGCGCGTTTCAACTTGGGGACGTTTGACTAAGTGAAATTCGAAACAGTCTTTGGTTAACTCACGCAAGATGGCTTCGTTTATGCTTGCTTCCCAATCGCGAGGATATTCTAAGATCAAACGAAAGATAGCCCCTTGCATCTTGTCAGGCTCAGGGAGGGCTTGTCGAATTTTTTCGTTGATCCCCTCTTGTTCTTCAAGTCGAAGATAGCGATCTAAAAAGGGGCGAATGCCTTCAATTGGATGCCATTCAATATCTGTTTTTCCGCGCTCAATATGGGCAATTACATAATTCTTTTTATCGCGTGCCTCATTGAAATCGACTCTTTCAATTGATCCTGGATAGATCACGGGAGGATGAGCATCTGGATTTAGGTTCTGACTCTTGTGAATATGACCGAGGGCTACATAATCAAAACGAGGATCTTTGACCAAGGACTCGGGTAAAACCAAGTCGTTACCTAGCATAACATTGCGCTCGTTTCCAAGCAGGGCGCCTTCAACAGAACAATGGGCTAGGAATATGACCGGTAAATTTGGATCAATTTTCTCTTCCAACCATGTTAACACTAATTTTTGAATAGTTTTACTGATATTTTGATTTATTGTGGAGAGATCACCCGAATCAATATCAATTTCCAAGTTCGTTATCAACCTCGAACGTGAAATCCATGGCATACCAATTACTTGCACAGGGAGGGTTTCAAGATCATTTGGCTTTAAAAGCCTTGGAATATCGATCACTTGAATATGCGGTACATCCAGGGTGTCGAAGGCTTCTAATGTGTTGGCGCGACCATAAGCTGGCGGGATATCGTGGTTGCCAATCAGTAAAAGCGTTGGGATCGCGGCTCGGGAAAGTCGCATCATGCGTTTTCCCCATTCTCTTTGGAAGGTAGGCGTTGGATTGCGATCTTTATAAGCATCCCCTGCAAAGAGGACGAGATCGACTTTCTCTTCAATGGCTGCATCGATGATCGTGTCCAGTGACTTTAAAAAATCTAGCACGCGTAGAGGAAGCCCACTTTGTGGATCATATCTCCCATAATTGGCGATGTCGATATGGGCGTCTGCAAAGTGCAGTATTTTTATGGTCATTTCATTTTCTCTCCGATTATGGTTCAATGCCCAAGCTGCGCAGTTCAGTCAGACAAGGACTAAAATCCGGATGGGTTTCTAGACATAGTTCTAAGTCCTCAATTGCGCTTTCACTTTGTCCAATGGCGATATTTGCTTTGGCGCGCCAGTAGTAACTTTCTTCCAGGATTGGCTCGCTCATCGCATCTAATGTTGTGGTAGCTAAATTGATCACATCTTGATAGCGTCCGGTATAGTAATAGGCGAAATAGGGTCCGGTCTGATACCACATCATGCGCCAAGGGCGTTGTTCGTCAGGAATTTGTTGGTAAATAGCAAACGCTGTATCGTAGGCGGATGCAGCCAATGTATAATCTTGAAGCGCTACAAGGTTACTGCCGCGATTGAACCAGGCGAAATAAAGATTGCGTTCATTCTGCGATGCAGTTTCTTCTAAGGATTTCTGAGCAGCGTTGTGATTATTATAGTTGTCGAAAGCCTGGAGACCGAGGATATCTAAGACCTGTTGTCTACGATCTGGGGGGAAGGGAACAAGATAGGTGTAGTTAAAAGCCCGCCATTGATCGATGAAGTTTTGATAGGTTTCGATTTGATCGGGACCTTTATAGGAATCTTGGACAACCAATGTTTCAGTGTTGTCATCATAACCGGTCACAACTTGATAATGTCCCATCCAGCCATCGAATCCAACCCCCTCAAAGCCTTTTTCAGCGATGACCGGAAACCCAGAAGACAGAAAGGCTTTAATCGTATTCAGATCACCACCGACTCTAGTGACGGCTTCCAATTCGGTTTGTTCTTCGACAAAGTTTTCCATTTCATAAGGCATGATATTCTTGTCACGCGAGTTTGGTTTTAATGTATCAGCGATGATTCTTTGGTCGCCTTTCCAACCCCAAAAGGAGAGCGCCATGGCTAAATTGGCAGGTCCACAATTATTCCACATTTGGAATTGATGCAAGGTACCGGTCAGGTTGGCTGACTCAGGCATGGGCGTTGGAGTGAGGGTAGGGGGAAAGGTTGCTGTGGGGATGGGTGTGGGTTCCGCAGTCTCCAACACGATCGTCGCAGTGGGTGTCGGGGATAATATGGTTGGAATGGGTGTGGCTTGGGATGTTTTTTCAGGCGTGAACATGATCTGCTCGGGCGGATCGAGGGCGTATTTGATATCTGCACGAATTGCCTCTAAATGCCATCCATAATTTTCCTGAAAAAAAGGTGAACGGATCAGGATGATGCCTAAAAAACAAAAAACAAATAGAAAAAGGATGAATAATAGAATCGCTTTTTGCATAACTAACCTTCAAGTTTAAGGATATTCTACCCCGAGTAGACGAAGTTGGTAGATCGCGGGTTCAAAGCCTTCGTGTAATTGGAGGCTTGTTTGAAAATCTTCGATTGCTGCTTGCGTATCCCCTAAAGCTGCTTTCGCCATACCTCGCCAGTAATAACTTTCTTCAATGTTCTTATCTTCAGGCATAGCCTGTAAAGTACCATCGGAGAGGTATAGAACGTCGTAATAGCGTTCGACGTAGAAGTATGCGAAATAAGGTCCTGTTTGATACCACAACATACGCCACGGTCGCTCTTGTTCTGGGATTTGGGGATAAACTGCAAAGGCTTCATCATAAGCTAGCGCGGCGCCAGCATAATCTTGTAAATTCATGAGATTGGTGCCGCGGTTGAACCAGGCGAAATATTGATCGATACTTGATAAACCATAGACCTCATTGGATGCGATCATTGCGGCATTTTGATAATTCGTGGTTTCATCAGCATCGTCACCTAAGAGTGCAATCACATCAGCCTCTTTTTCGGGTGGGTAGATGATGATATAGGTGTAATTAAAGGCTCGCCAGGCATTGATCATTTCGTTGTATTCAACGAGCTGGTCGGGTTTCGTGAATGAGTCTTGGGCGATAAAAACTGCCTGTGTGTCATCATATCCTGTGATGACTTGATAATGCCCCATCCAGCTCACGACACCGGTCAAGTCCCTGAGATAAGTTCCTTTTTCCACCAAGACCGGATAACCAGAGGCGATAAATCGTTTCAACAAATCAATATCCCCTCCGACGCGCTCTAGCGCCTTTAGATCGGTTTGGTTATTGACATAATCAACCATCTCATAGGGCATCACATTCTTATCTTTTTCATCTGGTTTCAGGAATGGACCAACGATATCGCGATTGCCTTGCCAACCCCAATAGGATAAAGCCATGGCTAGATTGGCTGGCGCACAATAATTATATCTGCCGTGTTGATCTTCATAACGGATGCCGGATAATGCGATCTTTTCGGGTATCGGGGTGATGGGGATGGTCGCGGTCAAGGTGGGCATCGTTGTGGGAGGAGATGCTATGCTTGTTTCGGTTGAGGTGATCATCTCCGTCGATGTAACTGCGGGTTGTTCTATTTGTAGGGATATCGGCGTTCCTGCTTCACTGGGGACGAAGATTGGTTTGGTAGGTGGATTGAGCTGATATTTAATTCTAAGGATAATTTCGTCAATATGCCAAGTTATCCGATCACGTGTATCAGGGATGACAAATAATGCTGTGGTGATCAAGCACAACGCGAGTATGATCAACATGAAGAGATGGATAAGTTTCTTACGTTTCATCGTTAACCATTGACTTTTTCTAAGGCGCGGAAATGCCCAGATTTTGCAGGGCTTCCAATGCGGCAGCATAATTGGGATTGAGCTGAACCGCTTTTGATAAATCGGATTGGGCTTGACTCATATTCCCTAAGGCTGCATAGGCTAAGCCGCGCCAGTAAAAACTTTCCTCTAAGGTGAATTTACCAACCCATGTGAAGGTGGTATTTGCTAAATTGATCACATCTTGGTAGCGACCGGTGT
>CAZJMV010000142.1:0-4283 GCA_964547225.1 uncultured Anaerolineaceae bacterium
TGTTGTTGCACCGGATGGGGTAGATCTGCAACGTTACGAAAATCTCCCAACACCAATGGAAGCTCGGAAAATAGCATTCGTGAACCTATCCAAAGTAGATATCAACAAGGTCAACTCAGCAAAAATCATGGCTGGATATACTGGTCATTTATATGCTGGAAGAGGGATAAATTTTATACTTCAACTAGCAAAAAACCTTCCGGAAACTGTTTTCCTTATTGTCGGTGGGGAAAAAGATGATGTTCAGATTCTAAACGAAAAGATCAAACAATTAAATATTAAGAATATTATAGTAACCGGCTTTATCCCCAATGCTGAACTACCCACATATCAAGCTGCGTGCGACTTTCTATTGATGCCGTATCAATCGCAAATCGCAGCCTCCTCTGGTGGAGATATTTCCAAGTATTTAAGCCCAATGAAACTTTTTGAATATCTTGCAACCGGACGACCGATAATATCCAGCGATCTCCCCGTTTTAAGAGAAATCCTCAATGAGGATAATGCTATTCTTTTACCACATAACAAACCGGAAATTTGGATAAGAGAAATCCAAAAACTTACCCAAGATCCAAAGCGACAAAAAGAAATCGCGGAGAATGCTAAACATGATTCCCTCGCTTATTCATGGGATAAACGAGCTCAACTGATATTTGGAAATATCGATTAGAATTGATGGCATCAAGAGATTTTTATTGATATGACACAGTTTATTGAGAAAATAATACACACAACTCAGAAAGAGTGGCGGTTAATACTGTTCACTATTCTCATTATCCTTGGACTAACTTTCATTATTTACCGGATATCTAATAACCGTCTTGATTTACCTGAATTAGGAGCAATATTCAGTGTATGTGTTATCGCGTTTATTTCATTACTTGGACTGTGGCATCTAATTCGCGATGAATCACCACCTAAATGGTTATTTTCTTTAGTCATTATTGCTGCTATTCTAAGAATTTCTCTTGGTTTACTTTGGTTTAATGCTCTCCCTGTTTGGGGACACGGCACTCCTGCAGAAAAAGCGGGTTATATTATGGCGGATGCGAGTGCAAGAGATCAAGCAGCTTGGAATTTAGCTCAATCCAACAAATCATTATGGAAAGCATTTCGCAATAATCGAACAGTCGATCAATATGGCGGTATGCTTTTCTTGAGCGCTGCAATTTATCGTGGTTTAGGAACTCATCAACACAACCCCATTCAAATGGTAGTTCTGTGTGCGGCATTCTCTAGCTCAACAATCTTTTTTTTATGGGGATTCGCTAAGCGCGCCTGGGATAAGGATGTAGCGAATCTGGCAGCGATGCTAATTGCCTTTTATCCAGAAGCGATGCTACTGGGTAGTTCACAAATGCGTGAGGCTTTCACAATTCCATTAACAAGCGCTGCTTTTTATGGTCTGATTCGATATCAACAGCGCCGAGATTTGAAAAGTGTCAGTATGATCATAGTATCCCTACTACTCTTCATTCCTTTTTCTCCCCCTTTTGCAGCCCTATTAATGGGAATACTCGTAATAACAGCTATCGCTAGCTCCATCCGATTTGCCAATGACCTAACCAAGAAAAGCACTTTCTGGATTATTTTTAGCATACTCTTCATTCTGATTCTTGCTGGTGTATGGATTACGCTAAAGCAATTTACGCCAGAAGGCATGAATAACCCAATTCACATGATAAATTGGTGGCTACGCAAATCAGCATCCTTACAAGCATATCTCTCCAAACATGCCTCTGGCTGGATCCAAGAGATTTTCAAAAACACCCCAACTTGGACACATATGCCAATGTTGTTGGCTTATGGGGTTGTGCAACCATTTCTCCCTGCAGCGATTGTCGTTGGTAGCCACGCTCCTATATGGCGCTGGATCACACTTTGGCGATCGATCGGATGGAGTTTTATGCTGATTTTTTTAGTGTATGCCCCTGTCCTAACACTTCGAAAGAAGGACAATAACATCCGATTAGTCAGAATCCTTTTATTAATTGTCTGGTTTATTATCCTTTTAGCTGCCTTCCGAGGGGGAAGTGATATGTGGGACAATCCGCGCTACCGTGCCACATTCTCAAGCTTACAGATTGTTCTTGTCGCTTGGACTTTGATTGAATTGAGGAGATCATCTGATCCTTGGTTTTGGAGAGCGATTATCGTTGGAGTTGCTATCATGGGGTGGTTCATACCTTGGTATTTACAAAGATACTATTCCATCGGTTGGCAAATCAGCGACCCATTTAGGACCTTAGGCTTAGGAATTAGCACCGGCATTTTGTTATGTATCTGGGATTGGGCGAGGATGAAGGGTAAAAGGAAACATATTAATTGATCGAATGATAATCATACTGAGTAACATAATCTATGACTGATTGAGATTAGAGCATGAAAAAATATCAAAATAAATATCTACCATGGCTTATTACTATTCTCTTAATATTCCTTGGATTAAGCGCTTATCTTGAGTTTAAGAAAGCTCTTCCAGATTTGGTTCAGGTATTTGGAGCAAGAACCATGGAATGGTGGATAGCAATCATTTGTGTAATTTTACTGAATGGAGCTTTTTTTCTACTCTCTTTAGTTTCCCTTTGGTTCCCTGAAAAAGTAAAAAAAGTGGTCGTGCCTCTTGTCAAAATTAGAGAAAAAATTTCTTGGATACGAATACCTCTTGCCATCATCGTGGCAGGATTACCTGCACTACTTATGATATATACTCCTTTCGGAATCGCTTACAAGGGATTATTTTTCAGGTTTATTATTTTCATCTTATTCAGTGTGATCTCAGCATTCATCATGAATTTCGACAAGAATTCTTTTATAAAATTCGAAATTCTATTACTAGCCTTTTTACTTGTAGGAAGTATTTTTATTATTAGCCCCCAACTCATCACCATTACGAATTACCCTTTTTCAATAACATGGTCAGAGGGGAATCGAATTTATGATTATTCGCTTTATTTTGGTACCAATCGATATACAACGACTAAAGAAATTTCTATTTTACGTGGTGATCCTGGCAGATATATGTTATGGGGGTTACCCTTCTTAATTCCCAATTCATCCATCTTAATACATCGCCTTTGGAATGTAATTCTCAATACTATTCCTTATTTTTTATTTGGCTACATCCTAAGCCGTTGGAATAGAAATGTGATCTTAGTCAATATATTGTTTATATTGTGGACATATTTATTCTTAATGCAAGCTTCAATCTATACTCCACTTCTATTAAGTGCTTGTATAGTCGTATTATTTGTAAATCCAAAAAACCTGATTGTGTCTTTAATCGCGGTCGCTATTGCAGGTTTTTATGCCAGCGCCAGCAGATGGACATGGCTACCCGCTCCAGCAGCTTGGGCAGCAATAATCTTTTTCTCAAAGTTTACGGTTCAAGAAAAAGAAAAAATCTTAAGTGTTATTAAAAGATTAATTCCAACCGTAAGTGTAATATTGACTGGATTGATTGCTGGCATGTTAGCGAACCCCACCTTTCTCTCTCCTGAAGAAATTACATCAACGACAGCACTATCTCAACCTTTGTTATGGTATCGGCTGCTACCAAATACCACCTACCCAGAAGGTATTCTTTTAGGATTAATAATAGCTACTATACCCCTAATATTTTTATTAACTTTTTTGATTACATCAAGAATATGGGAAATAAGATGGTATCAAGCATTCGTATATTTATCCATTTGTATAGGTTTCCTTGCAATAGGATTAGTTGCAAGTGTCAAAATAGGAGGAGGTAATAACCTTCATAATCTAGATATGTTTTTTGTTACCCTAGTAATCCTAACTGGAGTAGCCTTAAGTGTTTTAAAAAATTTCACAATACCATCGCATTCGAGATTTTTCGGTATCATCCTTCTTCTAGTAATATTCATCCCCAGTGTAAATACAGTGAGAATTGCCAAGCCTATTCAATTTCCAGATGAAAATATTACTAACGAAGCAATTAATGTCATCAATAAGCGAGTCACTCAGTCAGCTAAAAGTGGCGACATTCTTTTCCTTAGTCAAAGGCAATTATTAACATTTGGATATATTAAGAATGTGGGTTTAGTACATGAATATGAAAAAAGATATTTAATGGATATGGCTATGGCTGAGAACCAAGACTATCTCAATAATTTCTACAGAGATTTATCAACTAAAAGATTCTCAATGATTGTAACAGACCCAATATTCATTCCTGAAAAAGGACCTGAGTATGTATTTGGAGATGAAAATGATGCCTGGGTAAAATGGGTTGCAAAACCTTTATTGTGCTATTATGCACCAAC
>CAZJMV010000143.1:0-7872 GCA_964547225.1 uncultured Anaerolineaceae bacterium
CTTCTTGTACCGTTTTAGCCACTTATAACCTGTCTTTCGACTTATTCCATATTGCCTACAGAGCTGGCTGATATTGGCGTTTTCTTGTTTGGCTAGTTCTACAAATTCTCTTCTCGAAGACATTCTTGTTACTTCCTTCCAAGGCATCTTTGGTTTCCTTTCTCTTTCCAAATTTGCCTTCTATTGTATTGAATGTGTTACTCATGTCTCCGAACGACTGTTACCTATGTATCCGGTCTATACACCCAAGTGGGAGAGGGACCGGGGGTGAGGGAATAGGGTTAATGGTTAATAGATGATCAGAATGAACTTAACGGAATTTCACGGAAAGCAGGTTGGGTTGTCAACCCGACAAGCATGGTCAGGATGGCATCCTAACCTACGCTTCATCAATCGGAAGGGTGAAATGGAAACAACCCCCATGATTGTTTTGAGATTGAAACCAAATCTCCCCCCCATGTAAAGTGATTAACTCTTTCACGATCATCAAACTCAATTGTTCCGTGATCTGCGAGGGTTCGGCAGTTTCAAAATTAAGATCAAAGAAAGCTTTTTGTTCGATTTGGGATAGAACCTGGCGATGATCTTGGAGGGTGATATACGCCATTTTTTCGTCCTGAGAAGACAACTCAGCCTGAAACGTAATGTGATCATCTTCGGGTGAATATTCAACCGCATTACCCAGAAGATGAGTGAGGATTTGGTTGAGTATCTTTGGATCCACACTTAGACAAGGAAGATCATCATCGATATTCGAACGGATTTCAAGTCTCTTCTCTGTGATCGCGTTGAATAGGCTGTTCCTTACCTGAATGAAACCATCCTTGAGATCTACCGCTTCGATGGAAAAATTCAAGTTACCCGTCTGTAATTTTGAAAAAGTATCAATATTCGAGATAATCGTATCCATCTTATCGACACTCGCCTGAATAACCTTTAAGAACTGAGACTGCTTGTCATTCACCTCTCCCACAATCCCCCTGGCGATGATTTCTGAATAGCCTTTGATCGTCGTCATCGGGTTCTTGACTTCATGCGTGAGATAAGAAATGAGCTGATGAATTTGTTTAACCTGATCTTGAAGAGGGTCTGTTGTGATCATTTTTCACCTGTTGCGAGCCAATTGATAAAATCATCCACAGCGGTAAAATGACCAACATCAAGAAAAGCCTGTTCTGAGAGATACCATTTATGTTCAAGGATTTGGCAATATAATTCAGGCAAAGTTGTATTTTGTTCTTTGATATCCGATAAACGATCGATCACGGGATGGTAAATATTCTCTAACCAATAAGAAGCTACTTCTTCAAGAGAGAAATGTCGATTTGCATCAAGCGAATAAACAGCGCGTAACTCCTGAATTTCATTCATCATTTTTTGAGCTTGTAATTCCTCCGCTTCAACACCTGTGAGATCAAACAATTGTTTGCTGTGGAAATTTCGGTCAGTGACAACAACATGTAGTTTCAGTTGATTCCCTTTACCGGTTTCTTCCAATTCAATATCGCCAACCGAGAAACCTAAATCATTCAAGGCACGCACGCGCTCTTGGATCAGATAGTGTTCATCGCTGCCAATCACCTGATCAACCATGACCTGTTCCCATAATTTTTGGTATTGTAAATTGATATAACTTCCGGTTTTAAACAGCGGGATCCTGGGTTCGAATTTCGGATTATAACCCTTGTCAAAAATTTCCAACAGTTCAGAAGTAACGCTCTCTTCCATAATTTGGAGATCATGAACACGCATGGCGGGTGGGATGAAATTGAGAAAATATTCAGAAGTTTCCGCATCGACAAGATAAGCTTGCAGCGTACCGGCATCACGACGAAAGAGGGTATTGGATAACGAACAATCTCCCCAATAGAAACCCGCCAAATGGAGCTGCACTAAAAGACTGGCAACTGCATCCAAGAGATAACGATGGTACATCTCCAATTCGGGATGCATAAATAACATCCTGTAAGGCATTGATCCTTCTAGGTAACGAGTGATCAATACACTACGCGCTTTCTGACCAGCATTTATATTGACAAAACCAACTGGCTGAACAACCGGAAGTGAAGCCTTCTCGATCCTGGATAAAATCTCGAATTCTTTTTTTGCGTCGCCAGGGCATAATTCTTTCAACGCGTAGAGAACTTCATCAACCTCAAGAAATAAAACTGGGTGTCTCGAAATCCCAATCGGGATATCGATAAGTTCCTGAGAATGATGAGACCAATCATTTAGCTCAATTTCCCAAGGTAGATTCCTAAAATCCGGAAAACCGTTGCGAATATATTTATAATCAAGAAACTTGGACATCAAATTACAAATCATCCATCTCTACGAACTTACGCGCCTCTTCAACATAAGCTAGACTTTGGTGGCGGAAATAGGTATTATATAAGGTTGCGTAATGACCTTTTGATGCCAACAAAGCATCATGGTCACCTTCTTCAATTATAACGCCATTCTCAAGAACTACGATACGATCAGCCGATTTTACCGTAGAAAGACGATGAGCGATCAAGATACTGGTTGAGTTCGTCAAGATCATATTAAGCGCCTGCTGAATCTGCCATTCGGTGAAGGGATCGACACTAGCAGTAGCTTCATCTAAAATAAAGATAGCCGGTTCCTGGATCAAAACGCGCATCAACGCTACAAGCTGACGCTGCCCCATCGAAAGCCTTCCGCCGCGCTCACCGACTTGTGTGTCTAAACCATCTGGTAAACTAGCCAACCACTCACCATCACCGATCTGAGTGGCGATAGTTTGAATTTTGGAAAGCATCGAGCTATCCGGACAAGCATAGCAAATATTCTCGGCGACTGTACCCGAAAATAGGAAAGGCGTTTGCGAGACAATACCCAATTGAGTACGATATGAATCTAGGTCAAAGCCGCGTATATCACGTCCGTCGATGAGCAATTTTCCGCGTTGGAATTCATAAAAGCGAGCGATCAGTTTGGCGATCGAAGATTTCCCAGCCCCAGTGTGACCCACTAAAGCAATGGTTTCGCCAGGCTTGATATGTAAATTGAAATCACATAAGACAGTCTCTCTACTCGTATATTCAAACCATAAATTTTCAAAGCGGATATCCCCCTTTAAATCTGGCACGAGGTTATTTGCGACTTGGATGACTTTTGATTCAGCATCAATCAGCGCAAAGACGCGTTCCGCGGAAGCCAATCCTTGCTGAACCTGCGCCCAAAATGCCGATAATTCCGAGACCGGAAACAGAAAGCGATCCAAACTCTGAATGAACAGAAACCAAGACCCAGCCGTGAGGATACCCTGTACGGCGCTCAAACCACCCACATAGACCAAAATACCAGTCGCCACTCCACCCAGTGCGTTTAACAATGGGAAGACCATCGACAAGACCAAGCCGCGTTGGACATTGACGCGGAAAGATTTCTGATTTGCATCCAGAAAAATATCATAAATGCTTCTTTCCTGCCGGAAATTCTTGGCGACCGAAATACCACTGATCGTTTCTTTGATCATCGCGTTCACATTCGCCATCGCTCGCATACCATTGCGAGTGACATCACGAGCTAAACGACGGAATCCCAAAGCAGCCAGAAAGATGAACGGCATCGTCCCAAACAAGACCAAGGAAAGACGCCAATCAATCGAAACCAAAATACCAGCCAGTATTAACGCCTGCACCAATTGCGACAAGATATCGGTGATCAGGACAACCATCTGCCCGAAATCGCGTGTATCAGAGGTGATACGCGAGACCACTTTACCGGTGGCGAATAGATCATAGAAGGACAAATCATGTTCAGATGAAGCTCGAAAGGCATCTGTGCGTAATTTAAGCACAATATCAGCAATGATACGAATGATCAACCGACGTCCCTGCCAATTAGATATCCAGGTGATCACACCAGCAAAAAAGACTGCCATAATCAAAATGAAGACTGTGGTGAACGATTCACCCAATTTCAATTCATCAACCCCTTTCGAGACAATCACCGGGGAAGCAGCCCCAGCCATTGCAACAATAAGCAGCATAATCACCACTAAAATCATTTGACGGATATAAGGCTGGAAATAGTCCATGATCCGCTTGACTAATTCTTGATCGGTATATTGTCGATCGTATCCTTCTGCATCTAAGCCAGTAAAGAATCCCATAATCTACTCACTAAATATCCTTCGATATGCTTGAGATGTTTCCATCAGCTTATCATGATCACCAATCGCAGCGATCTTACCTTGACGCATGACAATGATCATATCCGCCCAGCGAATCTGCGAAAGGCGATGGGTAATGATCAATGTCGTGCGACCTTTGGCTGCCTCGAAAATAGCGCGCTGAATCTTATCTTCCGTAGCGCTATCGATCGCGCTGGTCGAATCATCCAAGATCAAGATCCTAGGATCGGTTAGAAAAGCGCGTGCTAAGGCGAGGCGTTGGCGTTGACCACCAGAAAGCGTTACGCCACGCTCGCCAATCACCGTATCGTAGGCTTCATTAAAGGTCAAAATGAACTCATGCGCCTGTGCAGCGCGTGCATATTCCTGGACTTGCTCTCGAGTGGCGTCTGGAAAACCAAAAGCAATATTATCCGCAATCGAACGTGAAAAGAGGAAGATATCTTGTTCTATGATGGAAATATTCTTGCGCAGATCTTCTAACTTCCAATCCTTGACATTGACGCCATCCACAAGCACATTGCCACGAGTGGCGTCATAGGTACGGTTGATCAATTTAGCGAGGGTCGTTTTGCCAGAACCAGTTTGCCCGACAATAGCCACTGTTTGTCCTGGCTTGATATGGAAAGTAAGCCCTTCAAGGGAAGTCTCACCCTCCTGATATTCAAAAGAGACATTCTGGAATTCAATCTCTCCATACATAGCAGCGCTGTAACCGGTCTTATTTTGATCGAGATCGCTTTCCTGATTGATCAGATCGAGGATACGTTGGGCACTAGCAATTCCGAGTGAAATTTGGGAATAGGCAAATAGAGAGACAAAGGTCGGAAATCCAAACAATTGGATCAAACCAAAATAAGCAACCACTTGACCAATATCGACTGCACCACCTTGATAAAGCAAAAAGCCATGTAATAATGCGCCAGCTTCCGCAAATCCCAAGAGAAGCAAGGGGATAAAACGCGCTTCAATATCGCCTTGTTTGACAAAAGCATCTCGATAGTCAGCGGCATTCTTGAAAAAACGTTCGATTTCATTGCGTTCCTGCGACATCCCTTTGACCGTCTCGATACCATCAATCGCTTCCGACAAACGGCTGTTCAAAATACCAAAGGAACGGCGGACATCACTTGTGATCGGAGATAATTCACGCAAATATTGAATCAAAGCGAGCACATAACCGACGATGTAGAGAAGTGGGACAAGGATCAAAGCAGGATGATAGGTAGGAGCGAGGATCAGCGGCATGATCATGAAGTTGGCTGATCCGATCACCAGATTGACGCCTGGACTGAACAAGAAATTAACCTCACGAACATCATTGGTGGCACGCGCCATGGTCTCACCAATCGATTGCATACTATGAAAGGTCATACTCTTCCCTAGTAAACTGATATAGAGCTCATGACGGATATCTCGTTCAACATGTTGACCGATCAATTCTGCGCCAAAGTTACGCGCAAATTGCAGTACTACGCCACGAACAATCTGACTACCTGCGATCCAGAGTGCAATCGGCAACAGAGCAGATATTTGGGGGGGTGAGGCTACAATGGCATTGAAAGCGCGTCCGACTAATACTGGAACAAGCGCCGCTAAGCCACCATTTCCAACTGCGCCAATCAGCATGATCAACACCAAATACCAATAATGACGCATATAAGATAGTAGCCATGCTACAGGAGCGCTCCGATTGGTTTGCCAGCTCTCTTTAACTGAAAATTCAGCCAGTTGTGTATTCTTATGATCCATTTTGTCTTTCTTCGAAATTGAATTCATCTGGAAAAGGATTCTCAAAGGCGATCTTTTAGACGCCAAATTTTGGAGCTTGCTCAATATCAACACGGCGTATCTTGCTTGTCTTTGGGAAGACTTGATAAGTAAGACCATTCGAGGTAAGGATCGGGATCTGCCAGCGCTTGTCTTCATAGAAAGCGCGCATATAAGCCGAAAACTCGCTAAAGTGCGCTTTATCTTCGGGTATCCGCTCAAAGATGATTTGAAAGGTACGCATAAATGCTTGGATATAGGCTTGGGTCACGACTTCAAGATGATTGAGCAACCAACATTCTTGACGATATTCCCAATAGGCTGCCAAACCGATCAATTCGCCTTCAGGGTTGATATAGGGGAAGAAGGGAAAAGCGCGCCATCTGATCGAAGGATAGGCGCGTTGACAGCGCTGATATCCTTTGCACTCGATCAACACCTGATCAAGCGGGGTTTGACTTTTCAGTTCTTCAGCCAGGGCTCGATCTTGTGTCTGCCAAAGATGCCAGAGGACAGTATGAGTTCTTAGATACTGCCATTCATCCTGATAGGCGCTGGGAATAACAACTTGACGATCACAACAAAAAGGAACCCCATGGTCATGATAAGGCGCGCAGCGATCGCCGCAGTCAAATGCAGCAATGGGAGCATCGAAGCCAGTATACAGTTCTTCGAAATCTATTTTCGTATTCAATCGCTCTCAATCCTTGGAGTTCTAACCGATCATTGATTCTCATAGAAATTTGGTGACAATCATTGAGGATACCACAAAAAATAATTTTCAGGTTAATTGAGCGAAACAATTCTTACTGATAATTCTCTTGTTAATGTATAATTATCTTCGTAGGTCATGGTGTTTTTCTCCTTTCTTTTTTGTTTGTCTTCTGAAAGGATACAGCAGACCTACTATTCCAGTGATTAGAATTTTCAGAAAGAATGTTACACTAACATCTGATATGTTGTGATTGCATTTTTTATATTAAACAAAATGGTAAAATAATATTATAAGTAAGATTATTTTCAGACAAGGAGTTGTCATGAATTCATTTTCAACTACGAGTATGTCTTCTAAAGGACAAGTCGTGATTCCTGAAAAAATTCGCAGCCAATTGAATCTGAAAGAGGGATCGAAATTTATTGTTGTCGGAGAAGGTGATGTCATTATCTTAAAGATCATCAATCCTCGTAGTCTGGAAAACTTTGATAATATTATCCAACAAGCTCGCCAACAAGCTAAATCGGTCAATTTAAATCAGACTGATATTGATGAAGCCATCCAAAAAGCCCGCCATTTTAAGTGAAAATTGTACTCGATACGATTGTATTAATATCTGGTATCTTTTTTAGTGGTCCTCCTTACCAAATTTTGTCACCATGGAGAGATGGCATAATTCAAATCGCGACCTCGGTTGAAATTCTAGATGAATACGAACGAGTTGCAAAAATATTAGCAAGAGATCACCCAAATATAAATATAAACTCTTTTATTTATCTTCTAATCAACAATTCAATCATTATAAATGCTCCACCATTTTCGGAAAAAAGTATGTGATGATCCAGATGATGATAAATTCCTCGCTTGTGCAATTTTCAGTAATAGTCCGATCATTGTTAGTGGAGAAAAACATATACTCAAATTAGATGGTTTCAAAGGAATTGAGATAATAAATCCACGTGGTTTTGTTGATAAATATCTCACATAATTGCTCGCCAAGCCGAAGCAATCCCTTAATACTCACACATCAAACCCCGAGTTTGCTTCGTCGCTTTCATCTCAGCGCCATCAAGGTCACAACCCAAGCCGCTCCTCGCAATGACAAGTCTCTCTCACCTCATATCTACCCCTGTCATTGCGAGGCTCGAGTGCTCTCGTCGAGCCGAAGCAATCTCACAAGACTCGCACATCAAACACCGAGATTGCTTCGTCGCTTTCATCTCAG
>CAZJMV010000144.1:0-18323 GCA_964547225.1 uncultured Anaerolineaceae bacterium
CGACCTCCTGCTATCTGACGCAGATAAAGTTCATTAAAAACTTTCACGGGTGTAATATCCACAAGGCAAGCACGCGCACAGCGACCACATCCAACACAGCCTAAATATCCATGTGCATTCAAAATATATTTCCCTTTGCGCATAAATCGATGTCTTTGACGGAGAGAGCGATCCTCACGGAAATTATGTCCTCCAGCAACAGTAGCAAACGCATCTAATTGACAAGAATCCCAACTACGCTCACGTATCCCCTCAACTAGTCTCAAATCTACAATGTCTTTAACATTGAAACAGAAACAAGTTGGGCAAACATTGGTGCAGGCAGCGCAAGCTAAACATCGTTCACCTAGCTCATCCCAAAGGCTACTATTCATACTCATATCTAATAGGGATGGTAAATCATTAACATCAAAATCTAGACGGTATGAAAAATGCTGCCATTTTCCACTCAACACCCGATTAATAAGTTCTACATCTTTTTGGGTTGTAGGTTGTACATCAATACCTTCTAATAACTGTTGCCCCTTTTCAGAAAATACATCCAATGCATAAGAATCACCTAAATCAAGCATATGAATGTCAAAATTTTCATCAGCAGAAAGTGTCCCCATACTCTTACAAAATGAATGTTCATCACATGGTTTTAGACATTCAATACTGATGATGATTGTATTTTGGCGCCGCTCTATATAGTGTGGATCAGGATGCCCAGAGGTAAAGACCTTATCCAACAACTGGATCGCATGTAAATCACAGGTGTGGACACCGAAAATCACCGTGGGCGGGTCAGCTTGTGCTGGTTTGATTTTACCTTGAGGGGCATTTTCGATGTTAAATAAAGTCTCTTTGACAGGTAAAAGAAATTTTTTTGGAGGTAAAATTGTGGTTGGATAATCAAGGCGAATTTCATTCGCATCATGTATCTCCTCAAAAGCAAAACCTCCATTATTCTCTACCGGTCCACCCACACGATAATGCGGCAGTAGGCTTTCAATAAAATGATTCAGATTTTCTTTCTTAAGTATCGTAAGGCTCACTGCACGCTCCTTTTAATTACCGACGGGAGAAAATACTATCCCCATCTAATAATAGTCAATATACACAACAAATTATAAACAAGGCTATCAATGTGTATAGTTATGAATGTCACAATATCATTGTGAATTATTGTACAGCTTATCAATGATTTCATTTTGGAATTATTTCAGCTAGAAAACGTATTAAACATTAACAAATCATTTTCGATTACTGACATTAACAAATTTGTAAGGAATTTTGATATATATATATGATATGATATGATTAGTACTATAGTACTAACATCTTTTGAATTTATAAATATTAAAAAAATTTCAAGCGAGATTTTTGATATAAACTCAAGCCACTTAACATGTATTTATTAACCAAGCTATTTATTGATAGTCAAAATAAAAATATCACCAACAAACCATCAGAAATGTTTTACCACAATCAACATAATGCTCTATTAATTAGAAAGTGGGTTAACAATGACTGAGATTTCACTTTTAATCGTTGAAGATGAAAAGTTATTTACACACGCCTTAAAAAGCCTATTAAGTAAATTAGGTTACACAGTTTTAGGAAACACTGAAACTGGGGAAGAAGCTATACAATTCGCTAGGGAATTGCGTCCGGACTTAATTCTGATGGATATCCATCTTGGAAAAGGAATCAGTGGTATTGAAGCAGCCAGCATAATCTGGGAAGATTACCATATCCCAGTCATTTATGTAAGTGGTGATGTCGAAGATAGTACAATTCAAAAGGCTAAATATGCGGAACCTTACGGTTATCTGATAAAACCATTCTCATTGGATGCCCTTCGAACTACTATTGAAGTAGCATACAACCGTTTTTTATATGAGAATAAGTTAGCAAAAAGCGAGGAAAAAAATCGTCTTCTTTTCGAAACAATGATCCAAGGTGCAATTTATTATTCATTAGAAGGTAAGATAATTTCCGCGAACACAGCTGCCAGGAAAATATTTGGATTGACAAAAGAAGTAATTCTTCAACGTACTATTTACGATAAACACTGGGAAATAATCAAGGAGAATGGCGATAATCTCTTACCAGATGAACATCCGGCAATAATTGCCGCAAAATCAGGGGTAACAGTAAATAATATTGAGTTAGGTGTATACAATCCACTTCAGAAGAAGACAATATGGGTTAACATGAGCGCAGTCCCACAATTCTTACCTGGAGAAAATGAACCCAATCAAATTCTTACCACCTTAGAAGATATTACAGAAAGAAAACAAAACGAAGCAATCATCAAGGCAAATACACAATTGCTGGAAAACCAAAAATTTTTTTTCAACCACATCATTGATAGTATTCCAAGTTCATTGCTTGTCATCAACCAATCCATGCGTATTGTATCTGTAAATAATAACTTCCTAGAAAGAACTCGACGTGATTTAAACTCAACCTTAGGTTACCGAATAAACGATATCTTCCCTAAAGCATTATTATCCTACGCACAAATCGAAAATCGCATTACAGAAGTGTTCCGAACAGGTCAACCATTTGAAGGAGATAAAGTTTCCTATCACGCCCCTGGATTAAGCACTCATATCTATTTTTACAGGTTAATTCCGTTGCAACTCCTTGAAGATCATGCTACCGAAGCTCCCCAGTATTCAGAAAAGGGTAAAAATGTACTTTTATTAATGGATGATATTACAGAACGTGAACAACTTGGGGAAGAAATCCGAAATACAGAACGCCATCTCGCCAGTATTGTTGAATGCGCCAAGGAGTTAGTCATATCTCTTGATCCCAATGGCTGCATTGTAACCTGGAATCACGCTGCCGAAGCAGTTACAGGGTATCGGAGCGAAGAAGTAAAAGGGATGCCTTTAGAATCACTTTTTGCATCAGAGCATCGGGAGATGATGAAAAAGATGCTTCAAGAATCTGTAAGTGAAACAAGTCAACTTCAGAAAGAAATCAACCTTCAAACCTCCAATGGGCAAGAAATACCCATTGCATGGAGTTATTCTCAAATGAGAAATGACTCAAATAAATTGACTGGAATAGTGATTGTTGGTAGGAATCTCACAGAAACAAGACAACTCGAGGAGCAACTTATAGTATCCGATAAATTAGCAGCATTAGGGGTTATGGCGGGTGGAATTGCTCATGAGTTACGAAATCCTCTTGGAATCATTTCTGCAAGCGCACAGTTATTACTAGAAAACGATGACGATCTCCAATTACGCGAACAGGGTTTAGAAAAAATTGATACTGCCGCAAAGCGAGCTTCTTTAATTATCGAAAACTTGCTAAAATTCTCTCGCCCGAATTTAAAGAAGAATATGAAGAAAGTAAGTATCCCGAATATTTTAGATGATACACTAGCATTATTAGAGAATCAATTATCAGTAAACAATGTTTCACTTGAATATCATTACAAAGAATCAATACCTCCTGTATTAGCAAATAAGGAGTTAATTCAACAAGTGTTCACCAATCTGATATTAAATGCTTGCAATGCGATGCCATCAGGAGGGAGGCTCACGATAAACACAACAGAATCTCTAGAAGAAGTGATAATTCAGTTTATTGACACAGGTTCAGGAATTCCTCCATCAATTTTACCAAAAATATTTGATCCCTTTTTTACTACTAGATCCGTTGGGATGGGTTCTGGGTTAGGATTACCTATCAGTCACAGCATCATTGCACAACATAAAGGAACAATCGAAGTAAAAAGTGTAGAAGATGAGGGAAGCACATTTATTATCCGACTACCAACTGAAACAAGAAGTATGCAAGAATATAAGGATCAATTCATGCTAACAGACTAGTTTTTCTTACCATTAATAATCGGATGATCGGACGGAAAAAAAATGGAATCGCCACAAATACTAATCGCTGATGATGAAGAAGATATTCGATGGGCGCTAGAAAATATACTAAAAACTTCTGGTTATTCGGTTGCATGTGCTGCATCTAGTCAAATAGCATTTTCAAAACTTGAGAAGGATTCATACTTTATTGCATTTGTAGATATTAAGATACCTGATAAGGATGGTTTTGAGATTGCTGCTTACATCTCAGAAAACCACCCCAAAACTTCAGTCGTTCTTATCTCTGGATATTATAATAAGGAAGATGATGCCATTCTGGAAGCAATTCAAAATGGCACTATCATGGGTTTTATCTCGAAACCATTTGAATTAAAAGAAGTTCGATCATTAGCCACTCAAGCATTTCAAAGATATAGGGAAGGTATTTATTAAATGAACGATCAAAGCATCCTACTTGTCGATGACGAGCCCGATTTAGTTTGGGCTGTCCAACGTAGCCTATCATTCGCTGGCTACGAAGTTTTATCAGCCAAAGACGGATATGAAGCACTGTCAATTGCCCGCCGACACTTTCCCGATTTAATCATTTTGGATATCAATATGCCAAGAATGGATGGATTAGAAGTCTGTCGGACATTGAGAGAAGATCCACAGCTCGAGTCTACGCCAGTTATCTTCCTGACTAACCGTAACGAAACATCTGACCGAATAAACGGACTAGAGGAAGGTGGTGATGATTACTTAGGAAAGCCATTCGATTTACATGAATTAAAAGCTCGTGTTCAAGCAATACTTAGACGTGCAAAGAAGAACTATAAAGGTAACCAAACCCTAACTAAGACACAGGATATCATTATGATAGGGGAAATCAAACTTGACCCACATTCCCGTCAAGTATACTTAGATGATAAGTTTATTCAATTAACCGCAACTGAATATGACCTGTTTTATTATCTCATAACGCATCCAGGTAAAGTGTTCAATAGCCAACAGTTATTACAACAGGTATGGAATTATCCACCGGACTCTGGAGAAACGAGTTTAGTCCGTTGGCATATGAAGAATTTACGGACTAAGCTAGAAAAAAATCCAGCCAACCCTTCTTATCTTCGTACAATACCACGACAAGGTTATATGCTCGAGCAACGACAAAACAATTGTTGAATTCGATCAAAAACCAACGTAATACTAACGCCAGATTCAAAAAACTAACATTATTATAAAATCAATAAGCAAGAGCAAACTCATTTTTGAAAGGAGGTTCTTCCAATGGCTGTTGAAAAGACGATTGCATCAACAAGTTTAGCTGAGGTAGTAGACCGTATTCTAGATAAGGGTATCGTGATTGATGCCTGGGTGCGAGTCTCACTTGTCGGCATCGAGCTCCTCGCAATTGAGGCTCGAGTGGTTGTCGCTGGTGTTGACACCTATCTCAAGTACGCTGAAGCCGTAGGACTGACAGCAGCAGCTGCAGCGCCTGCATAATCTTCTAGTCGTACATAATAAACGTCTGGATCCCGCAATCAGACATCATCACTGCAGGCGCAGGGAGGGGAAAAGCCTCCCTGTACCTTGCAGAGAATTGTATCACCAATTTATTGGTGATACAACATTATCAAAGTAATTTATTTTATTGGAGGTATGTCTATGGTCTTGCTTTCCGAAATGCGCATTCTCACCCAAGGTCTTGTGGACAGTTACGCTGCGCGTATGAAAGCCGTGGCAGACCTCCGCAGTAACGTGCGGCAGGAACTCTCTGAATTAGACTCAGAACATCATGAGATGTCTGCTGACCTAAAAGATTCTCTTCGCCAGTTTAATGAGGAGAACAGAGAGGCTACGAGCGATCAAATTAGAGATTTGAAAAATGCTCGCATGAGTATGTCCGCGGAGCAAAGAGAACTTCTGGAGCAACAACTGAATAGCTTACAAAATCTAGTATATGATTTTCGTAAGCAATTGAATGCCGAGCATAAACAACTCGCATTTGATCAAGCCAACATGCTGAGTGAATTTAAATCGACTCTATCTAATATGACACAAGCGTATATGAAGGATTTAGACACACTTCATGCAAATATGGCAGATGAACAAAGGCAAGAATTGAGTGATCAAATGGAAGAATTGCGAACACATGTAAATGAGATGCGCCAAGAATTAGATGCTGAGCATCAAAAGATGGCTGCTGATCAAAAACAGTTTTTAAATGATTATATAGCAAATCTTCAATCTAAAACTCAAGAAATGCTAAATGAGTTAGATGAAATCCACTCAAATATGTCTGCTGCCCAAAGTGAACATTTACACGATCAAATGCAAGAATTACGTAATGGGGTTAAAGAAATGCGAAAGGAGTTCAACGCTGCTCATCAAGAAATGGCTGATAAACAACGGAAACGGCTAGCAATTGGATACAATCAATTATCTGGCACAGTAGCGGATATGAAGATTGAATTTCAAGCTCAACAACGAGCTAATCAAGAAGATATTAACGCTGCAAGCCAGCAATGGCGCGATCTAAACGCACTGAAAATCCAACAAGGGTTCCAAAGTCAGCCAGCAGCTGAATGGCAGCCTGCATTTGGAGAAACGCAGGAGGAGGACGCGGAATAATCTCGCTCGAAGAAAGCCCATCAAGTAGTTCAAACGTTTGGAAATATCATCCCAAGCGTTTGAACTTTAGCCAAGTTTCTGCTAGACAAAGGGCTAGAAGAAACCAATCGAAGGAAAGGATATGTATTTAGGAACTCGAAAAATCCGTTCTGCTGGTCGAAATAGCGGCAGCGTTGAAATCACTTTACCCTCAACTATCCACATTCTTGAAGGTATAGAATGTCGTATAGCATTACGAGACGGATCACGCCCAGAAATTATCCTACAACCAGATTTATCTATAGCTCAAAATCTCTTTTTAGAACTATGGAAGAATCTCCAACTCAGTTTGAAGTTGATTGCTGATATTCCCGATTTTAATTGGTCGAATTTTACATTCACTTTTATCCCTACAACTCAACTTAACGGTAACCCGCAACTAGCTTACTCCGATGCTTTAATCGTCCAGCAAAAGCGTGGCATCATTTCCAAGTCTATTAGCGAAAAAATTGAGGGCGAAGATGAAGCACTCGCACGAATAATTACGTGTTTAGCCGCGAAAGCCGGATTACACCTCCAGTTATCTGACAATATTGCTTTTGCTTTTGGAGATGCTGTAGCATACCTTATGACCGGTGTTTTCAGTTATAGTGGCGCTGATTTTGAAAGAGGTATGGCTCATCGAGTTTTCTGGGGAAACGAGGAGAGAGAATCTTTAGGTTCTCCATTTGAAGAAAATAGTTGGTTGAAAGCACAAACACCATTACGACGAGTATTTGAACAATTTTTATCATGGCAAATCAAACCATCCGATCGCGTTCTGGCTCGTGAACAATGGTATCGAGCTCTATCAATTGAGATGAAAATTTTTTAGTGAAAATTATTATGATTTTTACAAATTATCCCATATGGAGGTTCTTTTATGACCGTAGCTACACTTCCAGTAACTGATTTTACTCCTACAACGTTGACCGTCCACGCTAGTGAAGACTTTATCGAGACATCAACCATCAAAGATCTAAAACAGCGAGCGCTTGGTTACTTACTCGCAGGTTATCCAATCCATTTCCGGGGTCAAGCTGGAACCGGAAAAACAACCTTGGCTCTTCATGTTGCTAGTCATTTAAACCGACCGGTTATGTTAATCGTAGGTGATGAAGAGTTTACAACATCCTCCCTTATCGGAGGACAACAAGGATATCGCTACCGGAAAGTTGTTGATCGTTATATCCACTCTGTCCTGAAACTTGAAGAAGATGCCTCACAACAGTGGATTGACAATCGTCTTACAACCGCTTGTCGCGAAGGATTTACGTTGATTTATGATGAATTTACTCGTTCTAGACCAGAGACGAATAATGTATTATTGGCGGTATTAGAGGAACGTTTCTTGGTATTACCAAATTCAAATAAACGAGATGGGTATATTAAAGTACACCCAGAATTCCGAGCCATCTTCACTAGCAACCCACAAGAATATGCGGGTGTTCACGAAGCACAAGATGCCCTAAGCGATCGATTGATTACGATGGATATCGAATACTTTGATCGTGAGACAGAGATTCAAATAACCGCTACTAAGGCAGGGATTCCCACAGAAAAAGTCGAAAATATTGTTGATATTGTCCGCGAATTTCGAGCGTCTGGCGAATACGATCAAACACCCACCATGCGTTCCTCAATCATGATTGCTAAAGTAGCCGCTCAAGAGAATATACAACTTACTTCAGACGATCCTCGGTTTGTTACACTTTGCCTGGATATTTTAGAATCAAAGACTTCATTCACCAGCCAAGCGCGAGAACGCCGTGCACAACAACGGAAGATGCTCCTAAAATTAATTGAGCACCACACGAAGGGAAAGGGTGATTATGAAGAATAATCGAGTCCGTTCAATGCGAGATATATCAACCATTCATGCATTGAAGAATCATGTTGTACCAGCTAACCGTGAGCAATTGATCAGTGAATACGCTCGTCTTGAGCATGAAAAAGCGCGTCTTAAGCGAGAACTAGAAATCTGGATAAATAACAAAGACAAAACTGAAGAACGTATTCACAACGTTCAAGAACGGTTAAACCATCTCCAGAATTTACTGAATGATATGCCTGAAGCAGAAAATTCTCCAGACTTTCAGCAATCTTCAAATGAAAAACTTGAAAAGAATTCTGGTTACACAGAGATATCTTTCGAATATTAGCTTCACAAAGAAATAATAGAAAGGAGTCTAAGATATGAAATATCAATACTCACTCAAACAAGTCCGCACGAATAAAAATATCCGTACGAGTAATTCAATCCGTACAAACACCGGATCAGGACAAGCAGCCTGGACTCGATTGAAAGAAACAGAACAACTTCAATCTAAAGAGAAAAATTTCACTTGTAATTCTAAGAAAAAATGGAGGTAAACATGGAAAATTCCAAGAAATCTCGAAAAACAGAAGAAGATATATCCATCGATTTAGGGGTAGGTGGTATATTCAAAGGGTTAGGAGATATGCTCGATCTCGTGTCCAACCTGGTGGATAAAGCCGACCAGTTAGAAGGAGGCGTCGAACGGAGTGGCGAATTCAAAATTAAAGGCTTAGGTGAAAAAGGACGCGGTGTCTATGGATTCTCAGTACGAACTGATCTAGGCGGTACCCCCAAAGTTGAACATTTTGGAAATATCCGCACAACCCAGGAAGGTCCTGAAGTAGCCGATGTACGCGAACCCTTGGTAGACCTATTTGACGAAGATGAAGAAATCTTGATTGTAGCTGAATTACCTGGCGTTCAGGATGATGAGATTGCAGTTGAATTACTGGATGATATTCTCAGACTGGAAACTACTGGCGAAAGAAAATATGCAAAAGAGATTTTGCTATCTGATCCAGTGAATGCCGACGCACTCACCAAAATTTACAAGAATGGAATCTTAGAAATACGTTTACAGAAGAGTAAGTAAGAATAAATGTCGCGAACTATCCGGCACTTTAGTCTCCATCGTATTGGCACAACAGAGCTTCGAATCGTAGCAGACTTTGAAGATCGAAACGTTTTACCAATCATAGAAGCTGAAGAAAAGGTCATCCGAGAATATATCAACCGTGTTGATTTTCCTCATCAATGGGTAATGCTTTATATCCTAGAAGATTTTCAACCACTCATTCGCCAACTTCAATCTGGAGTCAGTCCAGAGCTCCTAGAACCCAAGGGGTATAAGCTAACAAAAGATAGCATCGCGACATTGAGTACAAGACCAGTGGTAAATTTATTTGATCTCTCCAATTTATCGGGGTGTAATGTTTTTATTAACCACAATGCAATGCTCAAAGCAGGATACTGGAATGACCATCGCGCCATTGAAGCTTTATTGGCACATGAACATGCACATCCTCTTGCGGAGAACAAAACCACAGAAGCTTCTCGGGGCTTAATAATAGATTACGAAGTAAACCAGATTCAACCAGCAAACCTCATTCCTATATTAAAAGGTTTAGCAGAGAATTTATGTATCCTTGCCCCTCGAGAGATATTTACCAATCAATATGCTATCGAAAATGGGTTTTCTGAAGAGTTATTTTATTTAGACATGCTTAATTTTGAGAATGCTGTCAAAGGTGTTTCTAGTAGAGATACATTCTTACAAAAAATCCATCAAGAAATTAGATCCGGAAAATTTTCTAGAAAAGAAGCGGATTTACTAATCTTAGGAGGGGATTTAAGCGCTCACCTTCCCCTAGCTATGGAAATAGCGCCCTTTTATCGCTCTGAATTCACATCACAAGCTCAAATACTTGAGCAAATCTTAACTAAGCGAGTCTTTCCCAAACTCGACCCAATCGCATTACCAATCTTTAAGTCACTCCAGGATGAGTATTTTTCGCTTCAGGAAAATCCACAAAATCTTATCGCATGGGCAAAGAGAATATTGTCACCACTTGTAAAAGGATTTATGGAAAAAGGATTGACATTGAACTATAGGATCCAGATGGTAACTAACCAAGAAACAAAATCAATAAAAACAGAAAGAAGATTTGATCATGCCTAAAATAGAAACACCTCAAAAGAAATACCTATATTGTCTTATCCGTACTGATCAACCTCATCAATTTTCAGCGCGTGGCATGGGTGAAAGAGGCGATATTGTCAACACAATTAACTATATGGACCTGGCTGTAGTTGCAAGTGATACAGATGAACTTGAATACAATGAAAGCCGTCGTAATATGATGACACATACATTAGTGTTGGAAGAAGTGATGCAGGAATTTCCAATTTTACCAATCCGTTTTGGAACCGTTGCTCCTAATGAAGAATCTGTCATCGAACAGGTTTTAAAACGTCGATACGGCGGGTTAATTAGTGAATTTGAAGAAATCGAGAATCGAGTTGAGCTGGGATTAAAAGCTTTCTGGTTTGATGAAATCATATTTGAGGAGATCGTTAAAGAGAACGCTCCTATCCGACATTTGCGTGATGAACTAGTTGGTCGTTCCCCTGAATCAACATATTACGAACGTATCAAACTAGGCGAAATGATAGAAGCAGCCATGAATAAAAAACGAGATTTAGATGCCGAAAGAATACTATCCCGTTTACGTCCATTCGTTGACAAAACTCGTACAAACAAAGTGATCACCGATAAAATGATAATCAATGCTGCCTTTTTGGTGAACAAATCTAAAGAAGCTGCGTTAGATGATGAAATCCAAAAAATTGACTCGGAAATGGGAAAAAGGATCATGTTCAAATATGTCGGACCTGTCCCACCATATAACTTTGTCAATATTATCATCAATTGGGATAAATAAGGAGGTTTGAGATGGGTTGGTTAACTGATTTAATTACATTACCTGTAACAGGTCCTTTTAAAGGGTTGATCTGGATAGCAGAGAAAATTAGTGAACAAGCTGAAAAGGAAATCTATTCAGAAGAAGCAGTCCGACGGAAATTAATGGAGCTGGAGCTTAAATATGATCTCGGTGAGATCTCAGAAGAAGAGTATGACCAAGCAGAGACTTATTTACTCGAATTACTCAGCATGATCAGAGAAAAAGATAAAGCTGAACAAGAAGAATAATAGAAAAAACGGAGGCTACAATGGCAGGAATGCAAATTGCAATCAAAGCAAAAGAACAATTAACAGAAATCACGGGATTGAAAGCGGAAACAATATCTGCTTTTGAAAAAACCCAGGATGGTTATCAAGTAAATATTGAACTGTTGGAATTGGCAAACGTGCCAGATACACATGATGTGCTGGCTACCTATGAAACCCAAGTAGATGAGAAAGGTAATATTCTCAGCTATCAGCGTATTCACCGTTATCACCGTAATGAGACGTTCGGGAAAGAAGAAGAACAAGCATGATCAATTGTCCAATTAATCTATATTCAAGACAAGAAGAGAAAATTCAACGCCTGACAGAATCGATCAACAATGCCAAAAGCGCTGCTCAAAAGCTCCCTTATGCTGAAGCATTGATTGAGGAGGTTGAAGTTTTACTCTCCTGTGAGAGTTTTTCGGAACAGAATTCGAATTGCCAATATTGCCAAAATATCGCAAAGCTTCGTAAGAAAACAGCAAACCTGGTGATAAAAGCAGGAAGAATTGAAAAACGACGCAATGTATGAAACAAGCTAGGCAAGAAAGGAAAGCTAAGTAATGACTGACCAACGAATGCAACATGCAACCAGCGGAAGTAGCCTGGCAGATATCTTGGAACGGGTGCTTGATAAAGGTATTGTGATTGCTGGTGATATCACCGTATCGTTAGCTGACGTCGAATTGTTGAATATAAAAGTGCGCTTATTAGTCGCTTCCGTGGATAAGGCTATGGAGATGGGAATCAATTGGTGGGAAAGTGATCCATATCTCTCAAGTCGGGCTCATCAGATTGAGCGAGAAAACCAACTGTTAAGAGAACGATTGGAGCGCTTAGAAGCCAGCATTCAGGCATCGACTTAGAGGAAAACAATATGTCAAATGAAGAACAAAGCTTGTCTTTCCGAGTAGCAGAAGCGCCTACCAAAGATGTTGGACGCGGTTTAGCACGACTTGATCCACAAGACCTAGATCTATTGGGTGTAAATATTGGAGACGTCGTTGAAATTACCGGAAAGCGATCTACTGTCGTTCGAGTAATGCCTGCTTATTTCGCTGAACGAGGAAAGAAATTGATCCAAATCGATGGG
Organism: uncultured Anaerolineaceae bacterium; assembly: GCA_964547225.1. Taxonomy (GTDB): domain Bacteria; phylum Chloroflexota; class Anaerolineae; order Anaerolineales; family UBA4823; genus CAZJMV01. The sequence goes on from CAZJMV010000144.1 coordinate 12,615, forward strand.
ATCATTCGCATAAACGCTCAAGCTGGTTTAGACGAGAAGGTTACCGTCAGAAAAACCACCATAAAACCAGCCAAGAGCATCGTATTAGCGCATGCCCAAATAAAAACCACAAAACGAACAAGAGCAGCAACACCTCAATCTATCCGTAGCGAAGGGCGTTACTTAGCTCGTCTGATGGATGGAATTCCAGTTGTTCAAGAAGATCAGGTTCGAGTTGACCTATTTGGAACCCGGGCGCAAACCTATACAGTTACACAGACAGACCCAGCTGGAGCGGTTTTAATCAGTCCTACCACTGCGATAAAATTTTCCGGCGAAGGCGCGAAACGAGAACGAAATGCCGTCACCTATGAAGATATTGGGGGGCTACGTCGAGTCACTCGCCGCATCCGAGAAATGATTGAACTTCCCCTACGATATCCAGAAGTATTTGAACGATTAGGGATTGACCCACCCAAAGGCGTGTTATTACATGGACCTCCCGGGTGTGGCAAAACATTGATCGCTAGAGCGGTTGCCCATGAGACCAGTGCCTATTATATCAATATCAACGGACCAGAAGTGATTGACAAATGGTACGGCGCTTCAGAAGCGCATTTACGCGAGTTCTTTGAAGATGCTCGTCGAAATTCCCCTGCAATCATCTTCATTGACGAGATCGATGCCCTGGCTCCAAAGCGCGAGGAGATGAGTGGAGAAAAACAAGTTGAGCGCCGAGTAGTCGCACAATTACTGGCGTTAATGGATGGCTTGGAATCGCGCGGTAATGTTATGGTTATAGCTGCCACAAATATTCCCAACACACTCGACCCCGCTTTACGACGACCAGGACGCTTTGATCGAGAAATCGCGATCGGTGTCCCTGATAGGGAAGGACGCAAAGAAATCGTTGAGATCCACACTCGTGGAATGCCATTAGCAGAGGATGTAGATTTAGATAACCTCGCCGCGATCACTCATGGTTTTGTGGGTGCCGACCTTGAAGCGCTATGCCGAGAAGCAGCGATGAGTTCTTTGCGTCGAATAATGCCAGATATTGATTTCGGTCAAGCGAAAGTACCTTATGACCAATTAATGAATCTTGAAGTGACCTATTCTGATTTTCTATCCGCTTTAACTGAGGTAGAACCCTCTGCGATTCGAGAAGTATTCACAGAAGTGCCAGATGTTAAATGGGAAGATGTCGGTGGACTCACAGAGGTAAAACGCCTGCTTATCGAAGCGATTGAGTGGCCCTTAAAATATAGCGAATTATTCAAACAAGTTGGCGTACGTTCTCCAAAAGGTATTCTCATGCATGGTGAACCAGGAACTGGTAAAACCTTGTTGGCAAAAGCGGCTGCCCATCAATGTGAAGCGAATTTTATCTCCGTGAAGGGACCACAATTGCTTAGTATGTGGGTCGGTGAATCCGAACGCGGTGTGCGTGAAGTATTCCATAAAGCGCGTCAAGCAGCGCCATGTATTATTTTCTTTGATGAAATCGACGCCATCGCGCCTAAACGCGGTTATGGGAGTGATACTGAGGTTACGGGGCGCATCTTGAGTCAATTACTCACTGAGATGGATGGTATTGAAGAATTGAAAGGAGTCGTGGTACTAGCAGCAACAAATCGTTTAGATCGTCTTGACCCTGCTCTATTACGTCCCGGAAGATTTGATTATTTAGTCCCTCTACCTTTGCCTGATGAAGAAGCGCGTCTTGAAATCTTAAAAATTCACACGCGCAATTTTCCGCTTCACAAAGATGTCCATTTGAGTTCACTTGTAAGAGATACAGATGGCTTAGCTGGTGCAGAAATTGAAGGTTTATGCCATCGTGCTGCCTTATTGGCAATACGTGAGGTTCTGGAAGCAAACCCATCAGATACAGACATATCCCCCCTAGAACCCACCGAGGAGTCAATTTCCAAAGTCTTTGTGGCATTGCGACACTTTAAACAAGCTTCTAAAAGTCACGATGAATTAACCTCTAATTTTGATTGATAGAAAGGAAGAAAAATGTCCAAGAATGGCAAATCACAAGTTAATTCTAGCTTATATGTATATGCAATCATTCCAGAGGAGGTTGATGTCATCTTCGACGTAGATTCAATCAATGATAAAAATGATGTCTTTACTATCCCATTTGCCGGATTATCAGCCGTAGTCAGCAAGACTGATCAAGTAGATTATCGTAAGTTAAAAAGATCTGATGCTACTCAATATCTAGTAATCCATCAACGAGTCATCGAAATGGTGATGCAGGAATTTCCTCTTTTACCAGTTCGATTTGGGACAACTCTGGATGATACGGAACAAGTAATAAAATTACTCAACCAAAAACAGCAACTATTTTCAGAGATGCTTGAAAAGCACAAAGATCAAACGCAATACGAAATTGCTGTCTTATGGGAATTACAACCTGTTTTTCAAGCCATCGCTCAAACCACGCCAGTTCAAGAATTAAGAGAACAAATTGAATCAATGAGTCGGCAAAAAACTACAAAGACCAATGGAAACCACTCCGACGATGACACCTTGCGTGAGCAACAAATTGAATTAGGTAAATTGGTAAAAACAATTTTTGACAATTCCAGAATTTCTCTACAAAATATTATTTTTCCTGTATTACGACAAAATTCAATTGATACTGTCATCAACCCGCCCATGGACGATTGTATGGTCTTAAACATAGCGTTATTAGTAAATGAATCAGATCGACCGATATTAGAAAAGAACCTTGAAGAATTAGATGCGGCTTTTGAACGAAATAAAAAACAATTGCCAGGAGAAACAAATCTAACATTCCGGTTGGTAGGCCCATTACCCCTGTACAGCTTTGCTAGCGTTGACATCCAACCCATTTCTTTTTCCATCATCGATCAAGCTCGACAGAAATTAGGGCTAGAAAAGACCGCCACTTCACAAGATATTAAAACTGCATATCGAAAAAAAGCGGCTCTAATACACCCTGACCACCAACCAAACCTAGAAAATGCCGAAGAGCAGATGGCGGTACTTACTGAAGCATACAAACTCCTCAGTGCATATAGCGATGCATCCGAAGAGTCTTGTATCTTCACTGAATCTGATGTAAAGAACACACTTTTAGTATCGGTTGTCAGACAACCCGACTTCCAACTAACAACGGTTGGTCCAATTGCCTGATCAATAGAGGAAAAGAAGTTTTATCTGAGATGACAGTTAGGGAATAATGAAAAGATGGATGAAATTACAAAGACTTTGCTCTCTCAATTAAATGGTAAGAGTAAAAATTTTACAGAATCCGAAATGGATTCTATCTTCAATGAAGCTCGCCAGGAAGCGCTAGAAGAAGTCAAAGCTTTGCTTCGAGAACACATGGTTCACAATCTACTCAAGAAGATTAATGAGTTGGATATTGAGAACGCTTCATTTTCCACATCGGAACCCCAAGAAAATGAACCAACCCATGATCAAGTCTTACCGCAAACCATACCAAATTCCGAGCCAATCACTGATATAAATGCACCTGATCATGACGAGTCACATGAAATGGAACACAAGCTAGCGGAAATTGAGATATTGCGCCAACAGATCTCTGAAAACGAGAAATTACTTAAAGAGATAAAAACACCCCCCAGTGAAGAAATTGAGTCTGAAGATATAGATGAGTCAGTAATTATTAATGAAGAGACTATATCCGAGGAAGGGTCCTGTTATTATATATTCGGCATAACACGTGCTGATTTATCTATTCTAGATACTGTCAAAAATGCTCAACATCTAGGTTATCCAATTTCCAGGATATCATATGAAAATATCCAAGCGATAGTCAGTGAAGTCCCACTAAGCGAATATGGAGAGGATGTTTTACAAGCAAATGTAGAAGATCCTAAATGGTTAGAAGCGAAAGCGCTCGGTCATCAGTCAGTTCTTGATACCCTCCTACACAATGGAACTGTTATTCCAATGAAGTTTTGCACAATATACTTATCCGAGGATCGTGTAATCGAAGTATTACAAGAATATCAGGATGAATTTCTTGAACATCTTAATTATTTTGAAGGTAAACAAGAGTGGGGTATCAAAATTTACTATGATCACAAGATATTATCAGAAGAGATCACGAATACAAATGAACGTGTTCAAGGAATTAAAGAAGAAATCAATCATAAATCCGAAGGTCTCGCCTATTTTGCACGTAAGAAATTGGAGGTGTCTATTTCAGAGGAAATCCAACGATGTTGCGATCACATATGCCAAAATTGTCATGATGAGCTTGCGGTTGTAGCAGCAAAGTCAAATATTACCCATCTGCTTGGAAAAGAAACGACTGGAAGAATGGATGAAATGGTACTCAATGGAGCTTATCTTGTATCGATCGAAAAACTAGAAATTTTCCAGACCAAGTTAGAAGCAATTAAAAACACCTATTCTGCATCAGGATTCGTTTTTGAATTATCAGGACCATGGCCACCGTATAATTTCGTTACAATCAATCCTAAAATGGGTTTGAATCATGAGTGAATCTGTATCCAAAGAACGAGAGATTGTATTAATCGATTTGCTCGATCGTATCCTTTACAAAGGTGTGATCCTATGGGGTGATATTACCTTATCGGTGGCGGATGTTGACTTGGTTTACCTCGGCTTAAAAGTGATGTTGGCATCTGTTGAAAAAGTGGAAGAGATGCGAAAGCGAGCCGTACTTGCGTCTCTCGCGGACGAAGTGTTACACAATCACAATTTAAACAACCAACGATGATATACCTGTATGCTTTTTGCGATCAACCAGATGATCCAATCCCGAATATCCCTTGGGATAAGACGAATGAAAACCAATTTATTGAATTATCTATAAAGAAGTTTCAAGACCTCGCGGCGGTTTACAGCTATACGTCAAAATCCTTTCTGAAACCAGATAGTGAAAATATTTGGCATCATGAGATGGTCGTAGAAGCATTGATGTTAAATCGTACTGTATTACCAGCTCGATTTGGGACGGTTCTAGACAACGAGAACAGCCTTCATATGAAATTGGAAAAATTATATCCTGCGTTAAAATCCAATCTCCAACACCTATCTGGAAAAGTAGAAGTGAGCTTAAGCGTTCTTTGGACAGGATCAGATATCGGATCTCTCTTTCCAAAGAAAAAGGAGATCATAAATGAGGTAGAACCTCCTCAAACTGGTATTGAATATATGCAAACTAAGTTAATCAAACATCAACGGGATAATTCATTTCGAAATAAAGCAGAGCAGATTCTTGCTAGGTTAAATACCTCACTTACACAATTCGAGTACGAAGAAAAACACCAACTAAATACATCTCAAGGAATTCTAGTCAAAGCATCTTATTTGATTAAGCGAAAACAATTAGAAGAATTTCAAAAGACAATAAATCAATTTAGCGAAAACCGTGACCAAAACCAAGATTTGAAGTTTTTATTGACTGGTCCTTGGCCACCATATAGTTTTATTAGTGATCTTACTGTAATAAAATGATCAATCAATGAAAAATCATGAGAATATGATGAATAATTCAGAACAAGATTACGAATACCCATCCAAAAACAAACTTCTAAGTTCACCAGATGACTTAGATACTTTCGCGGACGAATTAACAAAAGCGGGAGATGTGCTTCCCAATCGTATTAATGCTGATCCAGAAGGTGTGGAACAAGGGCTTGCAAAACTTGTTTTAACTCTGATCGAATTAATCCGACAACTTATGGAAAGACAGGC
>CAZJMV010000145.1:0-30069 GCA_964547225.1 uncultured Anaerolineaceae bacterium
CTTAAACCAAATGCCGAAGTGGCGGAACTGGCAGACGCGCACGACTCAAACTCGTGTTCCTTACGGAGTGTGGGTTCGATTCCCACCTTCGGCATTAAATGTGATCCATCCATAAAGGCTCTAAGATGGAAATTTTCTTTAGAAAAACCAAAAAAGTATTCGAGACCTCACCATTCATTGCCAAATCGGTGTAAGCTCTCTACAAGGGGTACGACTTTTTGCGATATTTCAGGGGGCATGAGATTATGCAAGACTACAGTGGATGATAGGGTTATGCCTTTCACAGCAGCCGCAAAGGACTGACCGCACGAACAGACGAATCTTCCTGCCAATAGAGGTAGGGTGACAGTCTGGTTGTGGCAAGACCTGATGGTTCCCATCAGCATTTCCAATGGTGCATCCAATATCTTCCGCTGAAAACTTAGCAGAGGATTAGTCAATTCAAAGCACGATAGGTAAATTAGAGAACTAGATGATCATCAAACTAAACGTTGTAATAGGATATAATGATTTGATAGGCGTCGATGGCGATATAGAGGCAGCCACAGCAAGCCCTGAGGTGAGAACGTGGTCGAAGGCAAGTATCGCGAGATGTAGGGTATTTTTACCAGGAGACAGAAAATGGATATTTTGACAAGAGCAGAACTAGAACAGTTAATGCGTAGAGAACAGCAAGGGTGTGTTTCAATCTATCTGCCGACCCATCGTCACGGGGCAGATGCTCAGCAGGATCCGATTCGGCTGAAAAACCTGCTCGGCAAGGCTGAAAAAGACCTGTCACACCGGGGCATGGGCAGGCGTGATGTGCAAACAATGCTCGAGCCAGCCAGTGTACTCTTGCAGGATTTTGATTTCTGGCAACATCAGAGTAACGGACTGGCGATTTTTCTTTCTTCCAACGGAATTCGCCGTTATCGACTCCCGTTGAACCTTGAAGAATTTGTAACCGTCATGGACCGCTTCTACATCAAACCGCTGCTGCCCCTCTTCACTGGCGACGGCCAATTCTACATCCTGGCGTTAAGCCAGAACGAAGTCCGGTTGCTGCTGGGTACGCGCTACAGCGTCAGCCAGATTGACATTGGGCAAGTTGGTGGCAGTCTGGCCGAAGCCATCCCATCTACTAATCATCAAATAAGTCTGCAACTCCATTCTTCCGGTTCCACAGGGGGGATGTCCGGGGCCGGTTCAGCAACATTCCACGGGCAAGGTGGTGGCAGTGATAAAAGTGACAAGAATGAGTTACTGCGCTACTTTCGCCTGGTTTCGGATGGCTTGACAGAATTTCTTCTGGGGGGGCGGGTACCGCTCGTGTTGGCGGGCGTTGAATACCTGCTTCCAATATACAAGGAAGCCAACACCTATCCGAACTTGATAGACACGGTCATCACGGGAAACCCTGATTTGCTGAGCGTCGATGAGTTGCACAAAAGCGCCTGGGACATTGTTTACCCGCGCTTCCAGACGGCACGAGATGAGGCTGTCGCCCATTACCGGCAACTTGCTGGTCAGGCAAGCGAACAAGTCGCAGACACATTGAAAAAAATCGTCCCAGCAGCCTCTGACGGCCGGATTGAAACATTGTTCATCACCGCCGGAGTGCAACACTGGGGTATCTTCAACCCGGATACCAATGAGATTGACTTACATGATCAAATGGAGTCTGGTGACGAATCCCTGCTGGACCTGGCGGCGGTTCAGACCTACTTAAAAGGTGGCACAGTGTACGTCATGGAAACAGAAATGATGCTGGGAGGGACATCTGCCGCTGCTGTGCTCCGTTATTGATCAAATGTCATTGCTCAGCCTGGTGACTGCACACTTTATCGCGGCGAAGCACAGGCGCTTCTGCGTGCCGCGGTTGAAACACGAGAAACCAAATTACATTGATATTTGAAAAGCTATCGTTATTCTAAAAAGCCATAGGAGAGGAAAAATGGACAAAGTAAATTTTCCTATTGAGTTTAATAATGAAATTGATGATGTGAAGAAAAGTGAGAACGAGTTCTATACCCTAGCCGTAGACCGACTTAGTAAATTGGCAAAAGGTTACAATGATATTTCAGGCGCGGTTGTTAACTTGAAGCAACCTGCCCAAGGACATCAGACATCATATATATACGAAGTGACGATTGTTGTCTATATGGCATCAGATCATATCGCAGCTACCGAAAAAGGTGAGAAGTTCCAATCTACACTGGATGGCGCTTTAGATGCGGTTGAACGGCAAGTTCGTGAACGTCGTAATCAACAGCGAAACTACTAAACCACCCCGATTGCTCGCTTTAATGTGGTCAAACACGCCGGCGTAGAAGAGGTTCAGGTCGAGATTTCTTAAGAAGGTGACCGCTTGAGCAATGCGGTTCTGGACCGTGGACAGGGAACGCGGGCGACTAACAAAGCGCTGGTCACGCATCCCAACCACAACTACTACTTTGGTCGCCAGGATGCCGATATTACCCCCTGGCTGGATTACTTCTTGAAAGGCATGGCGATGACCTTTGAGCAGGTATCTGAAGAATTGCGAAACGAAATGTTTGCAGAAAAAATTGAGGCACAGGCTCTGTCTTACTTGCGCGCTCTTGATCATCGGGCAAGGCGGGTATTTGGTTTGTTCTCCATGCAGGAAACCATCCGATCCATAGAGGTTGCTGGTTTGTTAAGTATATCTATGCGCCAAGCGCGCAACCTACTTACCCAATGGGTGAAAGATGGCTGGCTCGAGATTGCTGATCATTCGAAGAAGGGCAGAAAGTATAGGCTGGTAGAGGATTATAGGGGATTAATAAGTAGGTGAGTTTTGGATCGGTTTTTTTAGAAAACAGGGTGTAAAATATGCCTATCAAGTGCGCGATTATTTTAATCCGCTCATGGGAGAAATACAAATATGACAAAAACTGATCATCGATTTTTCACCAACGAAGCGAACGCATCTTTACTTGATCGCTTTAAGCAAACCTTGAAGGATGTTCAATTCTTTGATGCATTAGTGGGTTATTTTCAAACCTCAGGATTTCACCAACTATATGAGGATTTTGAAGATATAGACAAAATCCGTATTCTGGTTGGGTTAGGAATTGATAAGCAAGTATTTGAGATCATTGATGATGCCAAATATCAGATGGAGTATGATTTTACCCATAAGGAAACAAGGGATTTATTTAATGATACGGTGATAGATGAAATTGACCAAACTCCTGACACCGCTCAAGTTGAGATTGGAATTCAGAAATTCATAGCGTTTTTGGTTTCAGGAAAAATTCAAATCAAAGCCCACCCTAGTCAAAAGATACATGCAAAAGTTTATATCAGCCGATTCCAGGAAGAGGACAGAGATTTCGGGAGAGTAATCACGGGCTCCAGTAATTTCTCGTATTCTGGATTAATTGGGCAATATGAATTCAATGTTGAACTGAAGGATGACCCTGATGTACAGTTCGCTTTAGAAAAATTCGAACAGTTATGGGTAGAAGCCATTGACGTAAATGAAGACTACATTAACGCTGTTCAAACTCGCACATGGCTGAATGATAAATTGTCGCCTTACTTGCTGTATCTTCGTTAGAAAAGTCAAGTTTGCTTAGTAACATCATCTTAAGACAAAAAAGGTCTGCATTGATAAGCTGCAGACCTTTTTCATGCAAACTCATTTTAACCATTTAATTTAGCTGATATTCGGTCTTCTTTGTATAAACCTCAAACTGAGGCGGTTGCTCCATATGCTTCTTCACCGCGCAGAGGTCCGCCGCACGGATCAAGGCAGACTCATATTTCTCCGGGAATGTGGGTGGAACCTGTATCTCAAGATCAATCTTACTAATCATCCCGCTAAACGGATCTGAATACATACGTTGAATGATGCGGATCCCATCGGTAGGCAACCCGCGTTGCTGACAAAAACCAAGCACATAAATTCCAGCACACGTCCCTATAGAAGCTAAAAAAGTGGCAAACGGGGTTGGCGCGCTTGCTTCGGGCGGTTGGTCGGTACTAACGGTAGTATTTCCAAAATGTGCATCTACTCGAGCCCCTCCTGGAAAATCTATGATCATTTCCATATGAATAAACCTCCATTAAAATTATTTACCCCACTTTGATGCAGGCTTGTGAAAAAGGTTACAAGAAATTATCCACACTAAGCGGCGCTTAACGAAGCGCTTTAATCCCCCATGATTGGCGCCAATCGTTCTTCTTTATCGCTCTGCATGAAGAATAGCCAATACAAGACTATCGATATCGAGTATAGAATGATTGTGCCTAGAAACGGAGGGCCAAATCCTTGCCGTACCTGGAACCATCCACTGATCATTGGGCTGAAAGCCCATCCGAAATTCCATGACATACTAATTAAGCTTGCCACTGTTGCACGCGCCGATGATTCGACTTTCTCCATCACAAAGGTCTGATAAACGGGGGTGCTCATATTCATTAATGTGAGCCGAAAATAATAGGCAGCTGCGCTGATGTAAAACCAAGGGGAGAATCCCAGCATGATCAAAAACGGAATAGACAGGGCTTGCGTAATCACGACCATTCTAATCTTACCCATCCTGTCTGCCAGCGGAGGCGCGATTAACAAACCAACTCCCATCGCCAATGACCCCCAAGCAAACATTCCACCGATGACAGGATCAGATTGATGATGAACTTCGCGGAAGAATACATTCATAAACGGCATAATTAACCCTGCGCCAATCGATATCAATAAATTAGGTAGGATCAACTTTCCAAGTAAAGAGGGATGCTTCCCAGCATAAGCTAGTGGAGCGAAGACCGATTTCTCATCTCGATCTAAATTTAACCTTCGTAAAAAGACCAGCGGGATGATCGCTAAACTCATCGCAAATGCGGTCGCCATCAAGGCGCCAGAGTAAGCTGTACTGCTCGTAGGAAGGGCGCCATGCCAATTCGCCACCCAAGTTGGCAAATAACCCCCGATCCAGTTTCCTACGGAAGCGGATGCCATCTGCAATCCAGAACTGAAACTAAATAGGTAGGTTCGTTCCAATTCACCGCTATTCTCCATCAGAAATGGTCCCAATGTCACCGCGGCTAAGCTCTGTCCGATTCCGAAAAGGATATTTGCTGCCACCAGAATGCTCACTTCTGGCATTATTACCATCGCTAAGATGGCGATGGCATTCATAATTTCAGCCAAAACTAAGGTAAATTTTCTACCCATTTGATCTGCTAAATAACCGCCTGGCAGCGCTACCAATAAACCCGTAAAATTATTGATCGTGACTAATTTTCCTAAGAGCGCTTCATCATAGCCCAAACTTAGAATATAAAAATTAAACAGCAGTCGAAATATCCCCAACGCGGCGCCTGTGATGATGATATTAATCAGGTATAAGCGCGCGTTAGGTCGAAAGGAACGTATTCTGACACCATATTCACGTAGGATCGTTGGCATTCTCATTCGAAACATGGCTATTTTTTTTGTCTGACCATTACGTCAGGAATTTTCTCAATGAATCATACATCCCGCTGATCGCTTCTAGTCTGGCTGCATAAAGTTGTTCGCGTTGTGATTCAACTTTTAAATAAACCAATCCAGCTAGACGCAAAGATCTCAGATGGTGGGTTAATGTTGGCGCGCGTAATCTTAATCGCCTAGCCAGCTCTGCTTGGGTCAATTCTTCTTTTGTAAGATATCGTAAAATTCGTAATCGTGTTGGATCCCCAATCGCTTTTAGTACTCTTAATAGCGTATCGGGGACAATCTCTCCAGGAACCAAAGAAACATCATCTGGTCGTGCTCCGAACAAGATTGCTTTTTTATTCTGATCAATATCATCAAAGAATATCAACGGCGAACTCCAATAGGATGGTATTAAGACAATTTCAGGGGCATTAAAGAGTTCTGATACTTTCACGCCTTGTGACAATCGCTCAAACAAATCCGGAAAGCTGCTCTTCTCTGCCATTTCTCTCGCTGCATCATGGGCATCTTTTAATGCTGGAAAAATATGTCTTTCTTCCTCAGCAAAAAAAGACTCATAGTATGAATCTAACGCATCTAAAACCTTTTCGCCAAATTCATTTGAATTAGCCCAACTTTCTAATATCTTTTCAGCATACTTTGCTTTCTTCCTGCCGTGTTCCCATTCAAGCATCCTTTTACGAACAAACGTTAGGTCTTCATCACCCCATGATTTATTTTCGCCAACTTGTTGAAGCCTTTCCAATATCTCCTTGTCCTTCTCATCGATATTGATCAAAATTGACAATCGTTTGTCAGCAGGCATCTTACGTAACGCCCACAAGATACTAGCCGAATCTTTTGGCTCAGGAAGAGCATAGATCCATCGAAAAGGGATCGCAATCATAATTTCAGTAATATCTTCGAGCGTTTTTCTTTCCTGATTGCTTAATCGAGAGCGTACGCCAGCCGCCCACGACGGACGCAATCCAAATTCTGTAGGATTATGCAATACATGTAAACTGACAAAGAGATCGTAGGCAGTGCCTATATCCCAAAAAATTCTTGGTTCGCTTGTTTCAATCGTTAGTCGATTTTCGTCCAATCCTTTTTTGGCTTGTGGTTTATTTTTATCCACATCAACACTCATAAGCGACTGCGTGAAAACTCATTATAGGTGACATTTCCTTTGATTTTCTCACCACTTTTAATGAGCAAATTGCCAAGAAATATTTTTAACTCTTGGATTAGATGGACATTTGATTTTGAAATCTTTTTTACTTTTTCACTTTTATACACTGAATTTAGCAAAATAGCTTGTTTTGCTTTTCCAAATCTATACAAAGGAATAAACATTTTTTCCTCCCGATACGATCATTAGACGTATCTCTAAATTAAACAATTATTTAATTAGATAATAATCTAACATCGTCATTAAGTCAAGACATTTCTTGTCATTCTTTATCCTCTCAATAATAGAAAAAGTCGCTTTTCTCAATTCTTACAGGCTTACCTGTGGATAAGTCGCAAAATTCTGTGGATAACTCAAATTAACTGGGGAGAATTTTTGGACTATTTTCTAAAAACATATCATTATTTTTCACACATCAGAGACGACCTCCTACTTTTTTAAGGTTTTTCGCTCTTGAATTTTTTATCTACATTAAGCCTATCTCATTCTCAACTTGTTATCAACTTTCGCAGTGGAAAGAAGATCATCCCTTACCCCTCTATATATCGATCTTTTCCACCCTTTAGATGCCATATCTACCGATTAGACTCAAAGAATAAGGTTTTCTCCACTTATCAACAAGCCCTACTACGACAACTATAATATATATATTAACAAATATATGGGGAGAATATTATACTAAATATGCATTTCTTCACGAACTTTTTGATATAGAGTCTCTGCTTTTAATTCACTCAATGTATAACATGGCGCTTGTAAATAATTTGCTAGACTATCTGCCAATCCTTGGTCAAAAGCCTGATGTTCCATATTGATCACTATACTGCGAATTTCTTCATCTGCTATTTGAGTCGCTAATCGATTTGATTCTTCGAGTGGGGGTTGTTTGCCCATCGAAACATTTCCAGCTCCATCAGTCAATAAAATGAGTAATGGATTTACATCAGGATGAATTAGACGTTCCTTTTTGATCACTTGATGAGCCATATATAAGCCAGCTGATAAGGGAGTTTTTCCACCAACCGGGATATTCGCCAAAGATCTTTGGGCTAATTGAACTGAGTTGGTAGGAGGAAGAACTAGTGTAGCGCGATCTTTTTGAAAGACGATCAAGCCGACACGGTCCCGTCTTTGATAGGCATCGGTTAATAAAGATAGAATTGCGCCTTTGGTGGCTGCCATCCTTTCTGCTACTGCCATCGACCAAGAAGCATCCACCGCAAAGATGATTAGGTTGGCAGCTTTCTTTACTCGAATTTTCTTTTGAAAATCGCTGGATTGGATCGCAAAAGCAACCCGTTTTCGCTGTTCTAAGCGTTTCTTTTGATAAGGCGCAGCTGCTCTTAGGGTCGCATCAAAAGCGAGGTCATCTGTTTTGCCGTTTGCTGGGCGAGCTTGAATATAGCGACCTCTTTTCCGTTCAGTATGGGTGACAGACCGACGTCCTCCATATTTACGAGAGACGCGGTCCATCGGATTTTGAATTTTTTTTGGCATAAATGCCTTTCCAATTTCTACCTTTTCACCCCCTTCCCACCAATTTGCATTCACTGATTCGAATACTTTCTCCTGTTGAAAAGGTTCAGTGGGTGCTTTACGTGTTTCTTCTGCATGAACTTCATTCGTTAGGGCTTTTTTTTTTCGCTAGTTTTTTCTTCTTGCTGGGTTGCTTCACTTTCTTCTTCAACAGTGGAGGTTCCATGCATTTGTTCTATACGCTCTTGTAAATCTTCCATGCTAATTTCTGCTTGTTGAAATGGACCGCGTTTGATTCGGTGAGGCAGGGCTAATTCAGCAGCCAAAGCGATATCAAGGTCATTTATTTTCTCTCTGGCTTTTAGCGCCGCATGCGCCCTGGCTGTTTTTAAGATCACCAGGTCTGCGCGATGACCATCGATATTCAAAGAAGAGGTAAGCCCAGCGATAGAAATCAAATCTCGATTACTATAGGTCACACCATCAACAAGCTCTTTTGCTTGTTTAATCTGTACGGAGAGAGCCTGTTCTCTAGGTTGCCATTCTTCATAAAAATCTTCAGGGGATGATTCGAAGGCGAGATTTCTCTGCATAATGGTTACTCTTTCCCTCGTGTTTCGGATGCCATGAATTTCAACCGATAGAGCGAAGCGGTCGGTCAGTTGAGGACGAAGTTCACCTTCTTCGGGATTCATTGTTCCCACCAAGATAAATCTCGATGGATGTGAAAATGAAATGCCTTCTCTTTCTACGATATTCATACCCATTGCAGCCGAATCTAAGAGAAGGTCAACCACATGGTCGTCAAGTAAATTGACTTCGTCAATATAGAGCAAGCCACGATTGGCTGCTGCTAAAACTCCTGGTTCAAAAGCTCGAACACCTTCTTGAATGGCTTTTTCGATATCCAGGGTGCCAACAACCCGGTCTTCTGTCGCACTAACAGGTAAGTCAACAAACCGAATTTGTCTCATTTCAATTGGTAATTCTTTATTATTCGCTAATTGGTCTTTCGCCCAATCAGACCATGTATTTGGCTTATTAGGGTTGTCATTAAATGGAGAATCCTTAAAGACCTCGATTTCTGGCAACAGATCTGCCATAGCTCGAGCAGCGGTTGATTTTGCTGTTCCTCTCTCTCCCCGGATCAAGACACCTCCAATTCGTGGGTCGATTGCATTTAATATCAAAGCCCGTTTCATTTGTTCTTGTCCCACAATGGCTGTAAAGGGGTAAATTGGTGGCATTTTTTTATTCCTCGTGATTTTTTGATATCTTACTGTGAAAACATCTCTTTTTCACGATTCTAATAGTACCACAAAGGTTGCCAAGTTGACTATTCACCTTTATAATATCGTTCATATTAATTATATCAATTGGAGTTAGTGAGAAGATGGAAGAATTAGACGCCCATAATGGGCAAGGAGTTGAGACAGAACTCAGCCAAGAAAAAGAAATAAAACCAGAAAAAACAGAAACAGAAGAGCTTGAATTAATGCGAGCGCTATTGGAAGAAGAGGGAATTGAAATTAAATTCCCAAAGAAGGATGAAATTCTTAAAGGGACGATTGCTACCATAAGCGAAGACGTGATCATGGTATCCATTGGAACCAAATCAGAAGGCATGATTTCAGGACGAGAACTAGAGCAGATACCTCAAGAGATTCGTAAAACTTTCAAAATAGGACAGACCATCCCTGTTTATATCGTTTCTCCGGAAGACCAGCATAATAATATTGTGCTTTCTTATATGCGCGCCAAAGAAGAGAATGATTGGGATGAAGCGGAAGCAAATCTCAAATCAAATGATATCTATGAAAGTAAGGTGATTGGGTATAACAAAGGTGGTCTTATCTCTCTTGTCGGTCAGTTGCGAGGCTTTGTACCAGCTTCACAGATCAGTGTTTTACGCCGTAACGTTATTGTGGGAGATACTCCTGAACAGCGTTATGGGAAGATGGTTGGTGAAGTAATCAAAGTTCGAATTATTGAGGTAGATCGGTCACGGCGTCGCCTAATTCTTTCTGAGCGTCAGGCTTTACAGGAAACACGAGAATCTCTCAAAGATCGTTTACTTGACGACATTAATGAAGGAGATGTCCGCAATGGTAAAGTGACTAGTCTTGCAGATTTTGGCGCCTTTGTAAATATCGATGGTGCAGATGGATTGGTTCATCTCTCTGAGATATCATGGGATCGGATACAGAACCCAAATGAAGCTCTAAAAATTGGGCAAGAAGTAAAAGTCAAGGTGATTAGTATTGATCGAGATCGTAAACGAATAGGACTATCAATCCGTCAATTGCTCGAGGATCCATGGGTACAGAAAGTAGCCTCTCTTCGTGAAGGAATGCTGATTGAGGGTAAAGTAACTCATCTTACTAAATTTGGCGCCTTTGCAAAAATAGATGAGGAAATTGAAGGGTTGATCCATGTATCTGAACTAAGCGAGCAAAGAATTGAGCATCCGAAAGAAGTTGTCAAGGAAGGTGATGAGCTTACTTTAAGGATCATCAAAATTGATCCAGAACAACATCGGATCGGGCTAAGTCTACGTAAGGTTGATTCGGCTGCCTATGCTGATCTGGATTGGAAGATGGCATTGTCCGAAGAGATCGATATGACTGGAGAAACAATAGGTGATCACTTGGATTTCAAGGAAGAATTTGTTCAAGAAGAACAAGATAACGAGTCTCAGGTAGAAGAAGAAGTTTCCTCAGTTAATGAAAATGAATCAATTCAAGATTCTGAAGGAACTGAAAAGACAAACTAAGGCAAATAGGACCGTTGAGAAAGCGCATCTTTAAATATGCAGAGTATGCGCTTTTTTCTACGTAGAGGGAAAATCAATCGTTGTATTGCATTCTTTTAGAGATTAGAATAAGAAAATTGTTAATTTTGTTAGCTTTTTTACTTGAGAGGGTATTTATTTTTTAAACTCTGGTAGAATAAAATTAGATCAATTTAGAAAAGATTATAGATTGATTAAACTGGTACTGTTGAGTAAGGAGGTAGTACCATGTCTGGCATGGAAAGATTTACACAAAAAGCACGCAGAGTTCTTAGCCTTGCTCATCAAGAAGCAGAGCGTCTACGACATAGTTATATTGGTACTGAACACCTGTTACTTGGATTAATTCGAGAGGAAGGTGGTGTCGCGGGACGTGTATTGCGTGAGTTAGGCTTAGATGCAGATCGTGTTCAAGAAATAATTATTAAAATAACGGGTCAAGGACAATATCTAGGAGGAAAACTTGAATTGTCTCCTGGAACCCAACAAGTTTTAGAATATGCAGTTGAAGAAGCCCGACGAATGGGACATCATTATATTGGAACGGAACATCTATTACTGGGATTGGTTCGACATGGCGAGGGAGTGGGCAATGATGTACTGCGGAAATTAGGCGTTACATCCGAACAGGTCCGCCGTCAAACGAATAGAGTCCTCCAGGAAAGTACAGCTGCGAGACGACCAGCAAAATCAACGCTGACTCCAACAGAAAGACGCACTTCGAAAGCTGAGCAATCAAAACAACAAAAAACTCCGATGGTAGATCAACTCGCTACGGATCTGACTGTCTTAGCTGAAGAAGGAAAGTTGGATCCAGTAATCGGGAGGCAGATGGAGATTGAGCGAGTGATCCAAATTTTGGCTCGCCGAACGAAGAATAATCCAGCTCTTATCGGTGAACCTGGGGTCGGTAAAACAGCCATTGTTGAAGGTCTCGCTCAGAGGATCATCGAAGGAGACGTTCCTGCGCCTCTGCTCGATAAACGCCTACTACAATTAGATGTTGGGTCACTAGTCGCTGGGACAATGTATCGTGGGCAATTTGAAGAGCGCTTAAAGAGAGTTATTGAAGAACTCAAGGCTTCTGAATCAATCCTCTTTATTGATGAAGTCCATATGTTGGTAGGCGCTGGCTCCGCTGGCTCCTCAGTTGATGCAGCAAATATTCTTAAACCAGCTCTATCACGCGGGGAACTACAGGTGATCGGAGCGACAACCTTAGATGAGTACCGTAAGAATATTGAGAGTGACGCTGCTTTAGAGAGACGTTTTCAACCAGTTATTGTTGAAGAACCCTCTTTAGATGAAACCATTGAAATCTTACGAGGAATTCGCAATGCTTACGAAGAACATCACCGCTTGACGATTTCTGATGAGGCTTTAGATGCTGCAGCGAACCTTTCATCTCGTTATGTTACCGAAAGATTCCTCCCTGACAAAGCGATTGACCTGATTGACGAATCTTCTTCACGTGTTCGTATGTATAAGAGTTCAGCTGCAAAAGACGCAAAGGAAATTATGACAGAATTACGTCAAATCCGCCAACACAATGCCCTTGTTTTGGAAGGAGATATACAAGAAATATCAGAGGATGACTATCTAATTCAAGACCGTCAAGCAGAATTAGAAAATAAGCTTGAACAAATACGAACCGGTTGGGATCGTGCTACAAGCCCAACCGTCACAGCCGAAGATATAGCCGAAGTGCTCTCGATGTGGACTGGAATTCCAGTTATGCAGATTGCACAGGAAGAATCCTCTCGCTTATTGCAAATGGAAGAAGAATTGTCAAAATATATCATTGGGCAAGAAGAAGCTATTCAAGCGATTTCAAAAGCAGTTCGACGAGCTCGAGCAGGATTGAAAGATCCAAAGCGTCCGATTGGTTCATTTGTTTTCCTCGGACCAACGGGAGTTGGAAAGACCGAATTAACTAAAGCCTTAGCCCGATTTATGTTTGGTAGTGAGGATGCCCTTATCCAATTGGATATGTCCGAATTTATGGAAAGACATTCGGTGAGTAGATTAGTTGGCGCTCCTCCAGGCTATATTGGATATGAAGAGGCTGGACAACTCACTGAGGCTATTCGGCGAAGACCGTATTCGATTATTGTTTTCGATGAGATTGAAAAAGCTCATCCAGAAGCGCATAATATGCTCTTGCAGATCATGGAAGAAGGGCATCTATCTGATGCGCGAGGGCATAAGGTTGATTTCAGAAACGCAATCATCGTGATGACATCCAATGTCGGCGCTGAAATGATCAAGAACCATTCATCGATCGGATTTGCTCTCAAGCGCGATGAAACCATTGAAGAAAAGCTTGCTTATGAGGATATGCGCAAGAAATTGATGGATGCTTTAAAAAAGGTCTTCAGACCTGAATTCATGAATCGTCTTGACTCGGTGATAGTATTCCGATCTCTGGATAAAGAGAATATCAAGAAGATCGTCCAATTGGAACTGGATAAAGTCGCTTTGCGTTTGGAAGAGTATGAAATTAATTTTCAAGCGACACCCGATGCCCTGGAGAAACTAGCTGATCTTGGTTACGATCCGGATATGGGTGCTCGTCCTTTACGAAGGATCATTCAACAAAAGATAGAAGATCAACTTTCTGATACACTTCTCTCTGGAGAATTTCAAGGTTGCGCTGTAATCGAAGTAGATGTTGAGGATGATGAGATTGTCATCAAGCGTAGGGAAGAACCTATACAACCTCCAGACGAAGAACCGGAGTTCGTCGCTACTATTTGATCAAGTTAGATATAAGCAGGTACTAAAACTCGGATTTGGCGAATAAACATTAGCCTATGAGACTTTCAAAGCTCGAATGACTATGGTCATTCGAGCTTTTCTTAATTTAGATCGGTTTTTTGTTTTCGGTAATAAAATATATTCCAGTAATAATACTTGCTATGGTTAGGAAAAGAAGTGCAAGTATGCTGGTTTTATTCGGATATTTTTTGGTTTGAGTAGAGTTGTTGAGCGGTACAATTTCTTGGTGTGAAGGATTTGCTTGGCTTATGTATTCCGATGGTTTAATTTTGAAAATTTCTTCCTGTAAAAGGTGTTCTTGATTTGGGGTTGAGGAAACCTTGTCCTGAGTTGCGATGTATGGATTCTTTTTCGCGATTTCTTTTTTGATAACCATTTTCGGGTCATCTTTCCTTTCCGAGCTTTTTTTCTTATTTGTAAACCGTTGAAAAAAAGTCTGAATCTGCTTTAACAAGCTCTTCTCTTCTTCTGGAGGACTTTCATAGTTCGTTTGAGGTTGTTCCCAAGCAAGCTTGAAATAGAGATATTCTAATATTTCCTTGAATGTAGCAATCACTGGTGCTGCGATCAGAGCCCCAAGAATACCCCAGACTGTTGCTCCAACAAATACACCCGTTAATACTAAGATGGGATGCAAATCGAGCGCTTCACCCAGGATCTTCGGAACGATAAATGAATTTTCCAGAAATTGGACGGAGACATAGAAAGCGACAATAATCAAGGCATAAACGAAATGGTTCAATTCAAAATAGGTTGGACCCATGAATAGCGCTATAACGATGGCTGGGATGGTCGCGATTGTTGGACCGATGTTGGGTAAGATTTCCATAAGTCCAGAAATGACCCCCAAGAAGAGAGCAAAGGGTAATCCCAGTACGCTGCCTCCTAACCATATGATCGTACCAATGGTGAGCATTAGGGTAATTTGTCCTCGGAAGAACCCTTCCCAGACATGACGAATTCGAGTAGCCAGAGCGGTATATTCAGGTTTATATGCTGGAGGTAACCGGTCAAGAAGATTATTCAGGAATTTTTCTCCATCCAAACAGAAGTATATCGAAGTCAGAATCAAGAAAATAATTGCCAATATACCTGAAATGACTCCTCCAACGATGCCAGCAACGATGTCCGCTCCGACAGCAAAAGCATTGACAAGCGATTGGATGACGGTATCTATCTCAGGAATTTTTTCGACTGATGCATCTGGGGTTTGTACATTTTGCAGAGCATTAATCATGGATGTGATGATATTATCAACAAATGGATCGATGATGGGAATATCAAGGATTTTTATTGAATTAAGGGAATTCTCAAGCCAGGATAATGAATCTTGTGCGATTTGAATATAATCTAACCCCAGGAAGAAATTGATCGCTTTTGTTCCCTGGGATAGAAAGGCAACCGGCGCGGTCATCAAAAATAATGCAGCTAAGAGATAGGTGATGGCGACCGATAGTCCTTTTGAAAGTTTGAGTTTATTTTGGAACAATTTGATCACAGGACCAGCAATAAAAGCTAATAAAGCTGCTGTAAGCAGCAAGGTAAGTACAGCTCGACTGATATATAAAATATATAATCCAAATATGATCAGGCATGCAGCGACAAAATATTTAGTTGGGGATTGCCAAGCTGTATCTGTTTTTCTGCTATTAACTTCTTCCATAACACACCTATCGTAGAAAAAAATTTCTTCTATTATAATAGCATCATGGCAAAAACTCATACACAATTTATTTGTCAACAATGTGGTCGTGTAAGTGCTCGTGAAATGGGTCGATGTCCTCAATGTGGGGCGTGGAATAGTATGGTGGAAGAGGTCATTATCCCACCGGATAAAAAGAAAAACCCAGAAAGGGCAGGGTTAAGTACAAACCGGTCAAGACCACTCAGGCTTGAGGAAATCAGTGATGATGTGAATGAGCGCTACTCCATATCCATCGGCGAGTTTGCTCGCGTCTTAGGAGGAGGTGTTGTTCCTGGTTCAGTCATTTTGGTGGGTGGAGATCCAGGGATTGGTAAATCTACACTTCTGTTGCAAGTTGCCATAGAGATGGCGTTTCATAAACCCATCTTGTATATTTCGGGTGAGGAATCAGAAAGACAAATTAAGATGCGAGCTTTAAGACTAGTTCAAGATCCCAGCGTATCATTAGACCAAGAAGAAGCCGTCTCTAGAATTCCAAAAGATTTGCTTTTGGTTACCGAAACGAACTTATATACTATCTTAGAGCATATCCAAGAAGTCAAGCCTCAATTAATGATCATCGATTCCGTTCAGACCATCTATTCTCCTGACCTAGAATCCTCTGCCGGTTCTGTAAGCCAAGTTCGAGAAACAGCCTCACGCTTACGTGAATTAGCTAAATCTTCAGGCATCTCTGTGTTCCTAATTGGACATGTAACAAAAGATGGCGCGATTGCCGGTCCGAGAATCCTTGAGCATATCGTTGATACGGTATTGTATCTTGAGGGAGACCGGTTTCAGTCCTATCGCTTGCTTCGTTCTGTAAAGAATCGTTTTGGCGCAACCTCAGAGGTGGGTGTCTTTGAAATGCAGGAACGCGGAATGATCGAAGTAAAAAACCCATCTGAAGCATTTCTTGCTGAACGAATGAGTAGCACCCCCGGCTCAGCGATTGCAGTGACCATGGAAGGTACCCGCCCTCTATTGGTTGAAATACAAGGATTAACAAGCTCCACTCCCTTTGGCAATCCAAGGCGAACGCCAAACGGGATAGATTTTAACAGATTGCTTTTAACTATTGCAGTTTTGACCCGCCGAATGGGTTATAAATTGGGTGATCAGGATATTTTTGTGAATGTTGTTGGAGGCATGTCTATCCGTGAACCGGCAGCAGATTTAGCGGTTGGCGCCGCAATTGCTTCTTCATATCGAAACTTTCCTGTACGTGCAGATTGTGTTTTGATTGGTGAAATTGGGCTTTCAGGTGAATTACGTACCGTATCTCATATGCAGATACGTTTGCGGGAAGCGTTAAATCTAGGGTTTAGAGAAGCGATCGTTCCTCGTCGTTTGCGAAGTGGGGAACCATACCCAAAGGGAATGATTGTCACAGAAGTGCGTTCTTTGAAGCAAGCATTGGAGCATGCGCTTGTTCAAGAATGATGGATATCCTTTGAGGATATGATCGAACGAAGAATCAATTAAGATGATCCAGCAATCTAAGTTAGTTCATTTTTATATTGACTCAATTCCCATCGATGGTGAGTTGGTACTTGCCCCTATGCAAGGCTTTTCTGATTCACCTTTTCGGTTGATCTGCCGTAAGTTGGGATCTTCAATCAGTTATTCTGAATTTATCAATGCTATTGATGTACTTCAAGACAACCCAAATATCAGGAATAAGCTCATCTTTCAAAAACAAGAAAGACCAATTGTCTTTCAGTTATTTGATAATGATCCTGATCGGATATTAAATGCAGCGCTCCGTTTACAAGCTTTTGCCCCCGATATAATTGATGTGAATCTAGGTTGTTCGGTTAGGCGTGTATCGGGGAGGGGAGCTGGCGCCGGTTTATTGCTAGAACCAAAGAAAGTGGAGCATATTTTTCATAAGCTGAGTAAATCGTTAAGCATGCCGATAACCGCTAAAATACGGTTGGGGTGGGACGAAAATACCCGCAACTACTTGCTCATCGCACGTATCATCCAGGACAATGGTGGAAAACTAATCGCTGTCCATGCACGCACTCGTCAACAAGCTTTTGTTGGAAAAGCGGATTGGCAAGCTATTGCTGATATAAAAAGATCTGTCTCAATCCCTGTGATCGCCAATGGAGATGTTCGCAATCAAGAAGATATCAAGAAGATTAAATCACAAACGAATTGTGATGCGGTGATGATCGGTCGTGCAGCCATTGGAAACCCTTGGCTGTTTGCTGGTTTAGATCGTCATCAAGTCCCTCAGAATTTGGTTCAAAAGACTATCCAGGAGCATTATGAACGGTTGCTTGAATTTTATGGGGTAGAAAAGGGGTATTTACTTTTTAGAAAACATCTCAAACGTTATTTGGATTTATCGTCTCTCCCTAGGGAACAGCGGAAAATATTGCTCACGAAAGTTGAACCGGAAGAACTCTTCCAGAGGTTACAAGAATTCTTTCCTTGATTTTCTTTAATCCTTAAAATCTAAGTAAATCTACATTGACCATAATGTATTTCTTGGATAATCTTAACTTTTGGTTATTTTAAGTGAAGTTAATCCATAATAATTTCGTAGGTGAGCATATGTTCAAAAAACAAATTCAACTTGGTTTAATCCATGTGGCTGTCGCCATGACCCTTGTGCCTATCAATAGTACTCTTAATCGGGTGATGATCAAAGAACTAGCCATATCAGCAACGCTTGTCGCTCTATTAGCTTCTCTCCCCTATTTGTTCTCGCCGATTCAAGTTGCGATCGGTTCTTTCTCAGATAGACACCCAATTTTTGGATATCACCGGACACCATACATTGTTTTGGGTTTGTTATTATGTGTTTCGGGTTTGCTTCTTTCACCACAATCCGCCTTTCTTATGGAAGTAAATCCAGTTTATGGAATAAGTTTGGGTATATTTGCTTTTGGCGCTTGGGGTATGGGATTTAATTTTTCCTCGGTTTCCTATTTATCTTTAGCTTCTGAAATATCTGGAGAAAAGTATCGTGGTCGGACGATAGCGATTATGTGGTTCATGATGATTACAGGAATAATCGTAACCGCTATAATGGTAGGGCAAATGGTTGATCCTTATACCCCCAATGCTCTCCAACGCGCTTTTATCGTTGTGGGATTTGCTGCCCTTGCATTGGGATCTCTAGGGTTAATAAATTTAGAGGCTTCTTCTAGGGATAAGGGTAATCTTTTGGAAAGAAAAAGTAATGAAGGATATTCTTGGGGGGTTATGTTTCGGGATATCCTAAAAAATCGTCAAGCGACTTATTTCTTTATTTATCTAGCGATATTACTAACCGCGCTGCTAGGTCAAGATATCTTGTTAGAGCCATTTGGCGCTGAAGCATTTGGATTATCAGTCAAGCGCACCACACAAATTACTTCGATTTGGGGAGTATGTGTCTTGCTTGCAATTATTCTGGCTGGATTTTTAGAAAGGCGCTTTTCAAAGAAGAAACAAGCCCGTTGGGGAGGTTGGAGTGCATTCATCGGTTTTTTATTAATTGTTTTGAGCAGATTATTTTATGAACAAGTCATTTTCTATAGTGGTATCATTCTTCTAGGAATAGGAACGGGTATTTCCACAGTTGCCAATCTATCGATTATGTTTGATATGACGACCAAAGAACATATGGGGATGTATATTGGAGCTTGGGGAATGTCGAATGCAGTCTCACGCTTGATGGGTTCAATTCTCGGAGGCGCATTGAGAGATATCATCGCAAAGATTTTTGGGGACCCTGTCATTGGATATCAGGTTGTTTTCTTTTTATTGTCCCTTTGCGTCTTGATTTCTCTTGGTATGTTAAAGAATATCAGCGTATCCGAATTCCGGAAGAACTCAGATGCACAAATGGATTTTTTTGAAAAAGCTGCCCTCGCAAATGAAAGCGCTTAAGAATTAGAAGTACAATTGGAATATGACGATAGATTGGTTAAGTCTCGGTGATGTCGCTGAATTATTAGGTGTCCATCCTAGTACGGTACGTAGTTGGTCAAATCAGGGTGTACTTCCTGTTCATCGCACGAAAGGTGGGCATCGTAGGTATAAACGGGATGAAATTGAAATCTGGAAGCAATCACAGCGCACGAGTGTTCCCATTGATCATGAAATGATCATTCAGAATATGTTGAAAAATACACGCTTTCATATTGCAGAAGGCATTTTGGAAAAGGAGACCTGGTATCGTAAATTGTCTGAGGAAGCCCGGCTGAATTATCGAAAAAGTGGGCGATCCCTTTTGCAAGGACTGATGCGATATCTTAATTCTGATGGGAAACAAGCGGTTGCCGAAGCAGATGCGTTGGGCTATGAATACGCATCACGCGGCAGACGCAATCATTTATCTCATCTTGAATCCACACAAGCGCTACTTTTCTTTAGAAATATGTTGATTGAATCGATGTTATCCGTCTATGAAGGGGCTTCTGTTTGTTCTCCGATTGCCTGGAGTGATATGTATCGCAAAGCCAATCTCTTCACAGATCGTATCTTGGTAAAAATATTAGAGACTTACCAAGTATACAGAAGTCATGAATAAGAGCGAATTTTCACTACTCGTTAACAAATTTCTCAATCTCTAAGACAGTGATAAAATTGAATGGGAAGGTACGAAAAAATATTTCTAAGAGAGTTTTTTATGATAGAACCCAAAAGCCTAAAAAAAAGAACCATACTTGAATATTCACCCATACTGCAATTAAGACGCAATCATGGCTTAGAACATGCGACATTACATATCCTAGCTGAGAAAAACTTCAATCAGAGATTTGCTGGTTACTCCGATCTTAAAGGATTCTGGATTGTTGGTGAGGTACATACAGAGGAATTAGTTCATGCAATAGAAGAAGCGCTTTCTCGTCTGCAGAGTGGTGATCATCTTTTAGCGGTTCACCCAAATTGCGGCACAAATTTCGCAACAGCCGGAATTTTGGCAGGCGGTGTTGCGTCTTTGACCATGCTCGGTTCCGAGAAGGGATTAAAGGACAAGCTTGAACGAATACCATTTGCCATGACTTTAGCAACGCTGGCAATAATAATCGCACAACCTTTAGGGCTTCTTATCCAGGAAAAAATTACAACTACGGGAAATATGGGTACGCTTAGGGTGGAATCGATTCGGAAAATTGATCAAGGAGCTTTTTCAGCCCATCGAATTCTTACACGAACAGCATGATGACTGAAGACACGTCAACTCCAACCATATATTTACTTCATGGAAATGATGATTACTCTATGAATGAATTTATTTCCGCTGAGAAAAAAAAAGTCGGTGATGATTCCATTTTAACAATGAATTTGACGGTTTTGGATGAGAAAAGCTTAGATCTAGACAATCTGTTATTAATCACTAGCGCTACGCCTTTTTTTTCAGCGCAACGTCGCTTAGTGATCATTCATAATCCTACTTTGAAAATTAAGACCAAGGAACAGCAAAAAAAATTTATTGAACAATTAGATTCCATTCCTACAACAACAGAACTGGTTTTGGTTGAAAATCGTATTCTTGGTGAGAAAAAAAATCGGGATAAGAATAAATGGTTGTTGGATTATGCATCTAAATCAGGGGGGCGTATAGTGATAAATTTTTTCATGCTTCCAAAAGGAATGGATTTGGTTAGATGGATCATGACAAAAGCGAAAGAGAAAGGTGGAGCGATCACTCACAAGGCAGCTTACTACCTGGCTGAGCTTGTCGATGGAAATCCCAATATTGCAGAACAGGAGATCTATAAACTCTTAGATTATGTCGAATATGAACGCCCTATAGAAATTGATGATGTCGAATTGCTCACAGCGGATGTAAACCAGGGCGATATCTTTAAATTTGTGGATCTTTTAGGTAGTCATAATCAACGCGCCGCTTTTGATTTTTTGGAACGACTTTTAGAGTATCAAGATGAAACGCTTCTCTTTGGAATGGTGATTCGTCAATTCAGATTATTATTATTAGCGAAAGAGCTTTTTGATAAAGGTGTGGGGAAACAGGAAATCACACGTAAGATAAAAACACATCCTTACGTGGTAGACAAACTTCAGGCTCAGTTAAAATATTTTTCTATGCAATCCTTGGAGCAAATCTACCATCATTTATTGGATATTGATGAATCAGTCAAAATGAGTGAGAGTACGATACCTTTAGCATTAGAATCTTTAGTCATTGTACTATCTGACCCTAATCACAATTAAGAATTCCCGTTGAATCCAAGCCAGAAATGATTGGGTAGTATCGATTGATTTGATCTAACTGCCACGCTACCGGTATAATAGTCATCATGATCTTTTTGATTGTTAGCCTTTGATCCGTTTCCGTTACTATTATTGTCAGGGGGCGTTGGCAGCATACTTGGGTGCACATAGCAGAGGGTAGGTGATTTGCCATACTTTTTTAAGTAATAATTAGAAGCGCGTTCAATTTTAGTGTTCAAGTCCATCATCTTGTCATTGTCAAACCATAGCATTCCGATATTCATATTCGCAATCTCCAAAAGATAGATAAATAAAAACACAGCAAGAACATATGTTCTATTATAGTTGATAATAAGTTCTTTGTCAATGGTCAGGTTTATTATTTTCTGGAGACTATCGTACCCATGTACTGATGCTTTCGATATGATAGGTTTGTGGGAATAGATCAAATGGGGTTGTTTGCTCAAGTTGATAACCAGCTGAAATTAATCTCTTAGCATCACGTGCCAAAGTGGAGGGATCACAAGAAACATAAATCAGGAGCTCCGCGGATAGCTTTAATACACCATCCATAGCCTGACGAGAGATTCCCGCCCTGGGAGGGTCTAGGATGATGGCATCGGGGGATGTATTCATATTTGTCATAATGATTCCTGCGTCTCCCTCATACAACGAGACGTTGTCAAATTGGTCTAAATTCATGACATAATCCTCACAGGAGCTAGGATTCGATTCAACGCCAATCACTTGCTCCACATAAGGCACAATGAACGCGCTAAAGAGTCCAACTCCACTATAGGCATCAATGATCGTTTTGGTTGGTTTCAACAGTTCATGTTCTTTAAGTGTTTCGAGAACATGGGTGACCATCTTTCCTGCCATGGTAGTATTGACTTGGAAGAAGGAATCTGCAGACACTTGAAAAAGATATCCAAGTATTTCAAAAACCACAAAACTGCTGCCCGCTAAGACAATCGTGTCATTTTGATTTCTATGAACAACCGAAACTGGTAATTCTTCAATGCTTAATTCTGGTGCAGTTTGATCATTGCTTTCAAGGATGATTTGGATATCATCTTCACACCCATGGCGGATATGGATTTGGGAGATATTTGGATTATGATCGAGGTCGATTTGCTTCCAAATCTGGCAAATCTCTATATCGGGTAGATGACATTCTGAAATCGCCATAACTTTATTTGAACGAGCATGATGGAATCCCAGCTTTCCTTCGTTTGTGACATGAAATTGGACCGTATTTCGATAATTGAACTCCGTGGGAGAAGGAATGATCGGCATAATCGTTGGCTTCTCTATCCTCCCTATCCGCGTTAATTGATCCAGTAATATATTTTCTTTTGCCGCCAATTGACTCGCATAATTAATCATCTGATATTGGCATCCACCGCATTCCAAAAAATTTGCACATTTCGGGGAGATACGATCCTTGGATGGTTTAATTACTTCAAGTAGGTCTGCTCTAGCGAATCTCTTTTTTTCTTCTACGATTTGCACTTTAACAATTTCTCCTGGGATTGCAAAAGGAACAAATACAGCTCTCCCATCTGGAAGCCTGCCCAGTGATTCGCCCCCATGGGTATCGGTTAGTATCTCTATTGTGAAGATATCTGGTTTCATATTATTCTCAAACTATTCGGCATGTTTAATATCTTGGGTATAAGTTAATGAAATCGCTTTTGTTTGTGCTTATGACACTTCTTCAGCCACATCAAAACTCTCATGATCGAATAATCGAGGGTTTATCTGACCGAAGACTGCTATAATCATTTTTATGCGCCGTTTATCCCTTTTTTTTATATTATTTAGCTTGTCTTGTCATCTTATCACAACAAGTCCCGTAATGGTTGAGACGCCAACTCAGTCATTGCGCACAAGTATTCCCTTTACTATGGCGACTCAGACGGTGACAGCGAGCGCTCCCCTAAAATATACCACTACAAGAAAACCAACTCAACCCTTCCCAGAATTCACTCCTACTGCGAAACGACTATCTCGTGCAGATTTTAAGGTGCAATTCCACCCCGCTGAACCTTTGCGTGTAGGCGATTTGATTAGTGTTGAAGTGATTCCACTTTTCTCACCGGATTTGAGTAAAAATAAAGTTTATATTGAAGTTAAGGATGGGAAGGGAAACGCACCTTATTTCGGTTCATTTACTGAATATGGGATTTCAAAGCGTACACAAGTGACGCTAACTTGGTTTTGGGATACGAGTGCGTTGCCTCCAGGACAATACATCCTTCATTTCTCCATAGAACCTGATGGACCGGAGTGGAACGAAACAGTCAATCTTTTGCAGAGCCCTGATCTTACGTTTTCATTAGACGAACCCCAATGGATGACAGTCAATACAGATTGTTGCAAGGTCAGTTATATTAGCGGTACATCTGCTGAAAGGGATTTAGAGGTTCTCTTAGGGTTGGTGGAAGAGCAAGCTTCATTAGCTTCCCAAAAAATGCGCACAGATATCGAAACGCAGATTGAGATTAATTTTATCCCACGCGTTTGGGGGCATGGAGGTTTTGCATCCAGTGAAATCGTTTTATCATATTTAGATCGCAATTATACAGGAGGTCAAACCGATATTATCTTGCATCATGAGTTGATCCATATATTAGATCGGCAACTTGGGGATAATATTGGGTTAGATATGTTGATCGAGGGAATGGCAGTATATCAGTCGGGAGGGCATTATAAAAAAGAGCCCTTATTGTCCCGCGCAGCTGCCTTACTCCCACCTAAACCAGACTGTCTTCCCTTAGAGGTGTTTCTTGATAATCCCAAAGAAGGAGAGCAAAAACTGATCTGTGGGTTAGATAGTTATATTCCTGTGCAAGAATTAAATAATGATTTCTATACCAATCAACATGAAATAGGTTATATCCTTGCTGGATCCCTGCTTGAGTATATGATTGGGCGTTGGGGATGGGAGCAGTTCTCAGCTTTTTATCGCAATATGAGTGAAGACTATGATGCGACATCAGAATTTCCAGAGCACATAGTAAGAGAAAATGACAGATTTGAGGCAAGCCTGATAGAACATTTTAGCATTACGTTGAGTGATTTGGAAAGTGATTTTATTGCTGAATTGAACAAAGTAGAGTTGAATCCTCAAACGGTAGCGGATGTCTATTTTACAATTTTGTACTATGATACGGTGCGTCGATATCAAAAGATATTAGATCCCGCAGCCTATTTTGCTGCTGCTTGGAGCCCAAATATTGAAGAAATGCGTCATCGTGAGATCGTTGCGGATTATTTACGTCATCCGGAAGCGATCGAGAATTTGGTGCTGGAAAGTATGTTTACGACTGCACACGAATATTTTCTTTCTGGAGAATATCCTCTCTTAAATCAATATATACAAGAAATCAATGCCACTCTTGACTTGATTCAGGTAGGAGCAGAAAATCCATTTGATGATCAAATAATGATTAGCGCATATTATGAGGTTATCAAGCGTGCTCAAAAAGATGGATACCAAGTACAAGACGTACGCGTGATGGATAATACTGCACGTTTGTGGGTCGGAAAAGAAGGGTCAGAATTAAGGATATTGGATTATTTTCTTAATCCCAATCATGGGTGGCAGAAAAGTGAGACTGCAGAATAAACCATTACGGGGGACAAGACCATAGTATGCCGCTTAGTGCATTAAAGGGTGGTGAACAGTACAGATTGAGCATATCGAAAGCAAATGCTGCACCGACAATGCAAAGAGTAAACAAGAACAGGCAACCACACCCCGCGATGATAATAGGCTTATTTTTCTTTTTCGTTGGAATTGGTGATCGATCATAGGAAAGCTGCTTTCCTTTCGGTGGAACTCGATCTTGGGTTACCGTATGTGGTTCTTCCCCAAAGATCAGTTCTTCTTCTGATGAAATAGTATCAATATGAGCTTCTTGAGCAACCATTTCGGTCCTAGGGAAAGCTGGTTCTTCAAATCGTTGTTCAGAAGGTGGGACTCGGTAGGTGTCAGGGGGTTCTTGCGGTTTTTGTGTGGTTGGAGGTCTTCCGATAACCGTTGCTTCAGAGTCAATAGCAGTCGATTGGTACACCAAGCTGACATTTTCTCCGAACATAACGGTTTCTTCATTTACGAGAGTATGAGGTCCAATTAACTTTTGTCCATCCACAAATGTTCCATTGGTTGAGCCCAAATCTTCGATTGTGTATTCATTAGATTGAAATATTAGTTGTGCGTGTCGACGAGAAACCTCGGGATCATTGATGACAATATCATTACTGACATCTCTCCCAAGCGAGATTTTTTCTTGTTTTAATTCATAGAACTTCCCCACGTTCGGTCCTGTTTGCATGATTAGATGGATTTTTGGTGTACTCATGATCTTCTCCTGTACAAGAGAGCAAATATTATTATTAAGTGTAATTAATTTTTGTAAGCATGTCAAACAAAATATTGATCACTCTTCTGAGTTATTGGATATTAATGGTAGAAAGCATAAATCTACACCGACAAAGATAGGCTTGGTTTCATGCTCTGATATTTGGCAGCGATTGTTAGCTTCTAGATTTACCCAAAAAACCTGCGCAGTGGTATATGTATGAGTAATCACTTGTCCTGTACTGGAGTTTTCGTCTCCAAAATCCCAAGTAAATGTGATCGGTGATTCTCCGCTGCTAATAGTTGCTGTAAAGTTAACAGTTTGATCGATATCCGGGTAGTCTGGTGAATGGACAAAGTCTAATCCTTTGATCGTGGTACAAGGCTCTAAATCAATATCTATATTTTTTACTTCTTCACTGGCGACCGTAATCCCTTCACGAATTTCTTGAAGATGATCAATGGCTAAAAAAATTAAATCATAAGAACCTGGTTGTAGGAAAATTCGATAAGAACCGTCGCTACTTGAATTAGTTTAGGTAATTTGTTCCCCATCCTGCCAAACTTCAATGAGAGCATTGGATATAGGGAGACCGCTTTCTGTATCAGTGATGGTTCCATTGATCTCACTTTCGATCTGACAACCCATATGCGCTAACGTGGCAAGGGCAGCTTTTACGAATTCAGTGTAATAAGGCATATTGAGTGTACTTAATCGGTCAGTTGTTTTATGGTAGTAAGGTGTAAAGTCATTCCAATCTTCAATTGCAAGAATGGCTGAGTATCCATAATTCCAAAAAGGGGAATGATCACTGGCGGTTATACCATCTTGTTTGATCTGAGGATCAAGATCGAGCCCGTAAGTGTTGATGACGTCATTGAAAAGATTGGCGATCTCTAGATCACCCGCATTACTTGGACGAGTATGTAAATCGAGGGTAGGATCTGTCCCTGTTGTGTTATAGGCAAGCATATCTAGGTTGAGTACGCCTTCAATTTGTTCGCCAGCATTGTAAACCGTATTGGCATAAGCTTTACTGCCATATAAGCCTTGCTCTTCACCGGTGAAAAGCACAAATCTTAAGGAACAATCAAAACGGTATTGATGGAGGATCTCAGCGATATGCATTACAGCCGCGGCTCCGCTGGCATTATCATCTGCGCCAGGCGCATCCAATAGAGATGAATCATAATTTTCAGATCTTGAGTCAATATGTGCAGTGATCAAGTAGATACGCTCCGGTTGGGATTCTCCGGTTTGATGCGTAATCACATTTCGCTTCTCAAGTCCAGAAAGTGAATAATAGTCATAACCGCTAGGAAGACCGAGCGAAGTGAAAAACTCGTATCCGTAGCGAGTCGCCTTTTTTATGGGGATATCGGTATAGGTATAGCGTGTTTCCAATCGATACAGGCTTCCGTCAATCATGGTTTCCCATTCGCCGCTCAAATCGCCAATATAATTATAGAGGCTGTCTGTTTCAACTTGATTGATCATCTCCGCGACTAATGTGCTGTACTCGACCGATTGAGCTTGATCTTTTATATCATTTCCTTCTCCAATCACACCGTTGATCTCTTGCGCTACCAAAGGGAGTATTTTCAGATTGTATTCGGTTAATTGTTCGATTCCATCTCCGTGCATTCCAATAATGGCTTGGTTGTTATGGGTGAATAGGATATCTGCTTTACTTTGAAGTCTTTCCAGAGATTTTGAAGAACCGTAGGTTAAATAATAGGTTTTCCCTGCAGCATTATCATCTAGGATTTTATACTCGATTCCATAGCTTGATAATTTAGCTAAGGATGGATAACCAGCCTGAATGATATAAATACTACCATTTTGCTCTGTATACAAACGTGTATACATCTTTATTCCCAGCGATTTTAGTAAGTCTAGTTCTTCTTGTGTATAGATTTCAATGCTGATCACAGAAGAAATTTCTTGACTATTTTCCGGGATATCTATGGTTTGATATGCACTCAAAAATAGAAAAATGATCAATAGAATGATCGTTTGAGAAGCTTTTTTGCGTTGAAATTTTTTCTTGTTCCTATTTTTCATATTGGTTTTATTTACATGATCATAGATGATTAAGAATAATAATTATTATTTTACCAAGCAAAATCTTTGTGAGTGATGACTCTTTTCTATGCTATCTTTGCTATGATAGAATCGATTCAATCCTGAGTTAATTAGAGATTTAATGGGAAAGTTGAACAAAGAAATTATCACTCAAAAGTTGATTTATATCCTTCTTATTGTGGCGATCCTTATGCAAACTGGATTCCTCTTGGTTCAATATAGAAAAGACATTCCACAAATCGTGAAGGATTCTGTTCAACATGGGTTGTGGCGCAGCGCAAAGTTCGCTCAGGGGGGTAAGTTTGCGAATTTCATGCTTTTTCTCAACCAAGAGATTCCTGAGGATGGGCGAGTTGTTTTACCCCCGATGGAATATGCAAAACCACCAGTTTTAGGAACGACACCCTATATTCAATTCTTTTTAGCACCGCGTCAGGTACTCAATTGTGCCTCTTTGGATTGTTTGGATAATTTATCCAGAGAAAACACATTTATTCTGGTGGTCGGAGATTTTCCTAATCTCGAGCAAAGAGTTGGTAAGGTGTTGATGTTTAATCAAGCATGGGGGATCCTAAAGCCTCTATCCTATGAACCGGTTTCAGGTAGTTATTGGGTTCCTTTTTCTAGTCTGCTGTATATCTTGTCTGCAATATTGCTTTCAGTTTTGTGGTTGGTATTAATTACTATCGCTGGCGCGATCATGATTCACTTTTTACAACCTGAAATAAATTCGATCATCAAAATCGCTCTGGGTTATGGTTTAGGATTAAGTTTGCTAACGATCCTGCTTGCATTGCTTTCGTTGCTTGGTGTGAGTATTGGACGCAGCAGTGTATGGGCGGTGAGCTTTACGCTACTACTAATTGCGTCTTTGATAATCCTTAAGTTGGGATATAGAGTGAATCGATTCTGTAATACAATTCTCTCTCTATGGAAGAAAGTAGATGGATGGCAGATTGCATATCTCATTCTGGCTGGTTGCTCTTTGTTTTTATCAGTAGGGGAAGGCTATCATCGTACAGATGAGGTCCTCTTATGGGGAGCGAAGGGTGTTGGTATTGCGATGGATCAATCCATCGAAAATATCACTGCTTGGGGAACTAATACGCTACCTTACCCCCTTCATATTCCTCTTTTAATTGGTGCTTCTCGAATATTATTCTCGGATCAGTTGCCAGCTGGCAAGATCATCTTCAGTGGATATTTTCTTGCCCTCATGTTTCTAATCTATCACACACTTCGACATTTCACCGGAAAACCATTTGTAAGCGGTTTATCTACTTTGCTCTTCGCTAGCGCTCCTTTGGTTTTTCTTCACTCCACAATTGCCTATGCAAATTTAGCTCTTACCTATTATTATCTCGCTGCGACAGCTTTATGGCTTTTTTCAATTCAAAGAGTTAAGAAAAAAACCTCAGATGTAGGCGCTATGATCAGTGCCTTGATGCTTATCGCTGCCAATTGGACCCGACCAGAAGCATCTGCTATTTCTTGGTCAATCTTGATATTATGGTTGGCGATTATGTTGTTACAAAAAAGATCGCAGAATAGATTTCGACTTATTTTATCGGTGGTTACTCCATTGGTGTTCTATATGTTTTTTTGGTATTGGATCAATATCCGCCTTTATTCAGATTTTTCATCCGATTCTGGAGCGATTTCGGTAGCGATTAATCAAATTCTTGGTGGAGATCTTAGAATATCGAATATGCTTTATATCCTATGGTCTACGATTGCTCAATTTTTCTGTTTTGAAACATGGGGTTTATTGGGTTTTGCGATCTTCTTGCTTTTGTTCATTTCCCTTATTCGCTTTAATCGAAAAGTGGATCGTCTAGTTCCAATCTTTACCGGAGTGCTCTATATGGCTTTGATTATTGTGATTTATTATTTTGCCTCTTTTGATATAAAACATGATATTAGTTGGTGGATCAATACGGGTTTTGAGCGTATGTTGCTCCCGGCTGTAAGTCTACTCTGGTTTGGTAGTTGGCTTGGGATCGAAGAGTCAGATTCCAATATTTGATTAACATCTTGCTAATCTTATTCCAACATTAGATCAATATACTAGTAAAAAGCAAATATTAG
>CAZJMV010000146.1:0-6330 GCA_964547225.1 uncultured Anaerolineaceae bacterium
GAGATAAGCAAGAACTCACCAAAGAAGAAATCGAATATTTTATAAAGGGTTATGCGGAGGGTAGTATTACTGATTATCAAGCCGCTGCCTGGGCGATGGCAGTCCTTATCAACGGAATGAATTTACGCGAAACAACTGACTTAACCGTAGCGATAGCTGAGACTGGTGAACTCTTAGATCTCTCAAATGTGGTGAGTATCGCGGTGGATAAACATTCAACGGGTGGCGTAGGCGATAAGACGACCTTAGTTGTGCAACCGGTTGTGGCTGCTTGTGGTTTGCCGATTGGGAAAATGTCTGGAAGAGGGTTAGGTTTTAGTGGGGGTACGTTGGATAAGATGGAATCGATTCCCGGTTATCGCTGTGATCTTACGACTGAAGAGTTTATGAAACAGCTCGAAGATATTGGGATGGTCTTGACGGGACAGACCGCTGATCTAGCGCCTGCGGATGGAAAATTATATGCCCTGAGGGATGTAACTGGAACAGTAGACTCGATTCCTCTGATTGCATCGTCCATTATGAGCAAGAAAATAGCTGGAGGGGCGAATGCGATCGTATTAGATGTGAAGATTGGTAAAGGCGCTTTCATGAGTGATTTCAAGGATGGAAAGCGATTGGCGGAGACAATGGTTGCAATTGCCAAGCGAGCTGGCAAGAAAGCGATTGCTCTGATCTCAGATATGAATCAACCTCTTGGGTATGCGGTTGGTAATGCGCTTGAGTTAAAAGAAGCTATCGAAACACTGCATGGCTTTGGTCCAGAAGATTTTCGCAGTCATTGTATAGAATTGGCAAAGCAATTATTGATCATTGGGAATATTTGCCGTCAAGAAAGAGAAGCCGAGAAGATGGTTTTACAGGTCTTGGAAGATGGAAGTGCGTGGGAAAGCTTCCGGCAGTTAGTGATAGCGCAAGGTGGTGAGGTCAGTTTTGTTGATGAACCCAATAAGCTGCCCTCTGCAAAACTGATAGAGACGATAGCCAGCCCAAAATCCGGTTATCTCAAAGAGATCAATGCCCGAATGATTGGCGAGACAGCGGTTTTCCTAGGGGCTGGACGTGAGAAAAAAGGGGATCAGATCGATCATGCTGTTGGGATTGTGATCCATAATAAAGTAGGAGATTATGTGGAAAAGGGAGCGCCGTTGTTTACCATGCATGTTGATCACGAAACGCAACTCTATGAAGCAAGTCAAAACCTTTTAGCCGCACATCAATGGAGTAATATGCCAGTTAAAAAATTACCACTGTTCTATGATATTGTAAAATAATCGCTTGATGGGGATTTATCCATCAAGATGATCGCCATAAATTCAGAAGAGCTTCTGGATTATGGATAAATTGGTTTGGGTCAATCTCACCATTGGTAATACCAAGCAGAGTATTATTTAACAGAGTGTTTACTGGGGTCGGAATAGATACCTGTTTTCCAAAACGAACAACTGCGCCGTTAAGGTAGTCGACTTCAGATTTACCTTTCTTTGAAAAGAGATCAATGTGGAAAGAGGGCATTTTCCCGCCGCGCCCACTGCCTGCGATACGACTGAGCAGAGGTTGAGATAGCGAGGGGTGTAAATGCTGGACAGCAGCCACTAGCGCGCGCACTGGGGTAGCGGGTAGGTTTTCGACTTTGATATTCAATGCTTTCATGACGCGCAATGTTTCACGTAATTGTTCGATTTCAAGGCGATAAAGCCCAGCGTGAGAGAGAACTTGATTAGGCGATAAATCTAGAATGGCACAAGAAGCGTTGGCAAGCAGATTGGTGATGAGTTTAGACCATTTGAGGCTGCGTTCATCGGCGTATAGATGAAGGATAAATCCAGCTTCATTCATAGCTGAAGCAATTTTTCTAGAAATGGGATGGGTATCCGCAATACCAACACCGCGCTCTCTCTCAACGATGATATTGCCAATATCCAATCGTCCAATCGCTGAAGTGATCACACCAGCGATAATATCCTGCGAGGGATAAATTTGCCGAAGTGTGTCTTCGTTTTCAACCCCATTTTGAAAACAGATCATTGGAGGAAGTTGTGATTTGAAGGTCCGTAGACCTTCTATTGCTGATAATGTGTCGTAGGCTTTGAGTGCAAAGATGGAGGCATCGAATGGACCTTGAGCCAATGCATCCTGAAGATTGTCAGCTACATTTAGATTAGGGAAGTGATGGTTAATCGTTCCGTTGTTCCAGGTAATACCTTGCTGGCGAAGTTTTTCGGCAGGAGTAGGATGTTCCAGGAAGATGATCTTGTGGTTGGCGGCGAGAAGACCACCCCCAATATAACTACCGATTGCGCCAGCGCCGAAAATTAATAGACTGATTGGAGATTTTTGTATATTCGAAATATACCTTCGATCAGATTTCATTCGTTTTCACTTAAATTAGAGAAATCTTCCCAATGGCGACGATCATTCAAGCCAATCATGACCCAATTATGTGTTGTTGGACGGAAAAGGAAGGTCGCGAAAGCGGTGTTACGGAAGCGAAAGCGTGCACCTTGGAAATTGGCTTGTGGTGGAATCCCCAGGATTGTGTAGAGAACCATATTAAGAATTGCGCCATGAGAGATCACTAAGTAACGTCCTGGAGGTTGATTGATCAAACTCTGAATTGCTCTGCCAGCTCGGAGATACAGTTCCCATTGGCTTTCACCAGTTTCACCAATAGGTTGGTATAGGTGCAGAAAATCTGTATGAGGATGCAAGACCTCAGATTCTTCGAATTTTAATCCACCTAAAGCGCCGTTATCACGTTCCATCCAGATGGGATTGGTTTGAAGTGGGATATTGAGTTTTTGAGTGATAATTTCTGCGGTGCGGCTAGCACGAGCTAATGTGCTGGTGATGGCTAGGTCGAATTGTCTGCCTTCATTCAGCCATCGTTGGGCAAGCGCTTCAGCTTGTCTTTCCCCTTGTTCGGTCAAAGGGAAATCCACTTGACCCTGATGATACTTCTCTAAATTGCCAACTGATTGAGCATGTCTTAAAAGTGTGATATGGTAAGGATAATTGTTCTGGTCGAATTCTATAGGCATTGTGTTTATTCAGATTCCCAATCTTTGGCTCCACGTAGGAAGATATTCCCTGGAAGTCGTTTCTTCCCAGCGGGTTGAACTTCTTCCAGGATGAGCATTCCAGCTTTGGTTTGAACCGCAGGGTAACCTTGAGTAGAGGTGTGTGTGCCAGGTCTGAAGTTTGTGTCAGTTGCTTGCGGTGAGGCTTTGAAAACCTTTAGAGGTTGGTTCTTCCAGATCATGAACGCGCTAGGCCAAGGGTTGAAGGCGCGCACTTGTCGTTCCAATTCATGTGCGGAGCGGGAGAAATCAAGCTCTCCATCGGATTTTGAGAGTATTGGCGCCATGGTCGCTAGCGCTTCGTCTTGTATTTTGGGTTTTAGCTCTCCGGACAAGTAGCCAGGAAGTGCACCTCGAAGCGCCTTTGCGCCTAGTTTAGCTAGACGTTCGCTTAGCGTGGCAGCGGTGTCAACAGCTAAGATAGGCATAGAAACCTGATCAATGATTGGACCAGTATCCATACCTGCATCCATTTGCATGATCGTGACACCCGTTTCTTGATCGCCATGCTGGATGGCTGCTTGGATGGGAGCTGCGCCACGCCAGCGTGGTAATAGAGAAGCGTGAACATTGACACAACCATGGGGGGGAAGTTCAAGCAGAGTGGGCGGTAGTATTTGCCCATAAGCAGCGACGACAATCAGGTCAGGTTCCCAATTTCGAATGCGTTCTAGTGTTTCTGTCCCCTTGACACGTTCTGGTTGGATGATCGGAAGATCGAGTTGTTCTGCGAGTATTTTTATGGCTGGCGCTTGTATTTTCCGTCCACGTCCAGAGGGACGGTCGGGTTGTGTGATCACTCCAACCACATAGTAATTCTCTTCGAGCGCTTGGAGCGTAGGAACAGCAAATTCGGGTGAACCCATGAAGACAATACGAGTTTTCATAGCCGTGATTTTAGCATATTTTTTTCAAAAATCGATATTCTCTATTGGAAAAGGTGAATTAAAAATAAAAGCAGCCATTCGAGGGGCTGCTTTTGAATTCTGCAGAAATGTTAGTCTTTATTTAAAGAAGAACAACTTCTTCAGCTTGGGGTCCTTTGGCGCCATCAGTGACGACAAATTCTACCCGTTGACCTTCGTCCAAGTTGCGGAAACCGTCGCCGATAATTCCGCTATAATGGACAAACACGTCTTCACCAGATTCGCGCTCAATAAATCCGTAGCCTTTTGAGCTGTTGAACCATTTGACGACGCCTTGTTCTTTTTCGGCCATGATTTGGAACTCCTTTCGTAAAATTATACCTTTTGTTATGTTCAGTTCCAAATCAAAAGAGCAAGCTTTCTATTAGAACTAACACCAACGACTTAACATATATTAACATAATCTTGGATTAATGTCAATATATTTTGCTTGAATTTCAAGAAATATCAAGCTTAGAAATAGTCGAAAAATTCGATCGAATTATGTCGACTTTCTTTCGTAAATGGCTGATATAATAGGTTATCAAGCCTTCAAACCGATTGGTAGGAAAATCAGCCAATATAGAATCAAAGAATTAAATTTTTCAAAATGAATAAGATAACATTGAAGGAGACCCAAAATGAATGATAATCCGTATGAACGCCTAGCAAAAAAGCTGGATGCATTACCAAATGGTTTCCCTGCCACTCCTGATGGTGCAGAATTACGTTTATTAGAAAAAATTTTTACACCTGAAGAAGCTAGTTTAGCGGTGGAATTGCGATTAAATGTTGAGACCCCCGAAGAGATCGCTGATCGATTTAGATCTGAGGGTATCGGTGAAT
This sequence comes from uncultured Anaerolineaceae bacterium, assembly GCA_964547225.1. Classification (GTDB taxonomy): domain Bacteria; phylum Chloroflexota; class Anaerolineae; order Anaerolineales; family UBA4823; genus CAZJMV01. The sequence goes on from CAZJMV010000146.1 coordinate 4,832, forward strand.
TTGATCCAATTGATTTAAAGAAACAATTAAAAGGGATGGCAAAAAAAGGTTTGATCAAAGTAGATCTGAGTAAGAATGGATTAGGGTATGGGATTTTACCATTTGTGGTTGGAATTTATGAATTTCAAATAGCGCGAATGGATGCTGAAATGGCAAGATTATTTGAAGATTACTACCAACAAGCTTTTGGAACAATACTGAAAGTGCAACCGGCTTTTCATCGTGTCGTGCCGATTGAAGAGAATATTAAAAATGATATGACCGTGCATCCTTTTGAAAGCGCTAGTCAAATTGTTGATAAAGCTCAAGCTTGGGGAGTTGTGGATTGTATCTGTCGCTTACAGAAAAAGTTAATTGGCGACCCATGCGAGCATCCACTGGATGTGTGTATGGTGCTCGGTAGTCGTCCAGGGATGTTCGATCATAGTAATGTGATCAAAGCTCAGAGCAGAGAGGAAGCTCATGAAACCTTACATCGATCCGCAGAAGCGGGGTTAGTGCATACAGTCAGTAATAGTCAAGAGGATATCGCTTATATCTGCAATTGCTGTACTTGTTCGTGTGGTATCTTGCGAGGCATGGCGGAAATGGGGATTGCGAATGTAGTTGCACGCTCACCTTTTGTCAATCAAGTCGACCAAGATCTTTGTATTGGATGTGAAGATTGCGTTGAATCTTGTCAATTTGGAGCATTAATACTGAATGACGGTTTCATGACCGTGAATGAGATGCGTTGTGTGGGATGTGGCGTCTGTGTGACTTTTTGTAATGAAGGAGCGCTATCACTTACCCGACGGAGTGAAGATGAGATCATGGTAGTACCCGTGGATGAACGAGAGTGGGGAGTCCAACGATCAAAGGAACGCGGCGTAAATATCGAGGAGGTGCTTTAGTTTACCGTTTTCATGAGGATGAATAATTCTAGACTTGATATTCATATAGGATGTTGAAGCTTAATAAATTTTCTAGGAGGAGTGCTGTTAATGATGGAGAATTTACTGCGACGAGTTTTTAAATTCATGAATAAAACCTTCATGATACCCATTTTTCGGCTTGGTTTGGGTTCTTATATTGGCAATCCGTTTACTGGTTATATCATGATACTAAAGACAATCGGTAGAAAAAGCGGGTTGGTACGTTATACGCCGGTCAATTACGCTATTTGGCGGGGGAATATTTACTGCATGGCTGGATTTGGAATCCGTACGGATTGGTATCAAAATCTCCAAGCTAATTCCAATCTGGAAATTATCCTACCGGGAAGGTCTTTGGCAGGAATAGCTGAAGATGCGTCTGGCAGCGAGGAATTTAATCAGATCATTCGGCAAATTCTAAAAAACGGCGGCTTTGCGGGATTTTTCGCAGGATTTAATCCTTATCGCATTTCTGATTTGGAATTTCAAGAAAAAGTGAAGGATTATCCGCTTGTGCGTATTCGTCCGATCGGTGTTGGGAGTGGAGCATATGATGCAGGCGGTTGGTTTTGGATTTTGTGTTTT
>CAZJMV010000147.1:0-3061 GCA_964547225.1 uncultured Anaerolineaceae bacterium
TAGCTCTGTTCTAGAAGAACACCAAGCGGTTCGTGAAGCAGCTGGTATTTTTGATGTCGCCCATATGGGTGTTTACCAAGTAGAGGGCGCTGATGCAGCCGTCTTCCTAGATAGTGTCGTCGGGAACGACATCAGCGCGCTCGGTGTTGGCGAGTCTTGCTATACACACTTCTTAGACCCGGATGCGAATGTGATCGATGATCTATTGGTTTATCATCGCGATCATGAGAAGTTCCTGGTCGTAGTCAATGCCTCAAATGATGACAAGGATTGGGCATGGCTGAACAAAGTCAAAAATGGCGAAGTCATGGTTAGTCATGAACGTCCATGGGCAAGAGCTTTCGGTAAAAACGTAAAACTACGCAATTTACGAGACCCCAAAGAAGGCGCTGATATGCGTGTTGATATTGCCCTGCAAGGACCACGTTCACGGGATATCTTATTAGCGATGGGTGTGGATGTTGAGACAAGAAAGCGAATCATCGCATTGAAGCGAACTCAACTCTGTGATGCTGAAGTGGGCGGTTTTGACCTAGTCATATCACGAACCGGCTATACAGGAGAAAAGATGGCTTTCGAATTATTCGTTCATCCAGAGAAAGCAGACCAATTGTTCAACACTCTGCTAGAAGTTGGCAAAGAATATGGTATTAAACCGATAGGTTTAGGGGCACGCGACTCGCTTCGCACCGAAGCAGGGCTGCCACTATATGGTCACGAAATGGGTATAGGCTCAGGAAAGATGGAACTTCCTGATTTAGGCGTCGCAGAAGCAGGTTTTGGAAGCTATGTGAAAACCTACAAACCCTGGTTTATTGGTCGTAAAGCTTATCTTGAAAAAGAAGCAATTAGAAAAGGTATCGTTGTGCGATTCCAATTCAATGAAAAAGGGGTACGCATGGCGCATCCCGGCGATCTTGTAATGGACAAACGCGGCAAAGTGATTGGTTGGGTAACAAGTTGTGCGATCGACTTGGATGGTCTCCTAACCGGACAAGCTTTCGTTGATCTTAAAAATGCCGCAGTTGATAGTACCCTAATGATCTATCAAGGCGCCATAGATAAAGCACTCACTCCACCAGCTAGCCTCGTTGTTGGAAATCGGACTGTTTTACCAGCAGCAGCCACAGTCATCCATCGTTTTCCGAAATGATAGTACAATAGGATAATTCGGATATCGTCGACTACCGCTTAGAGCAGAGAAGGAGAAGTAAATGGAAACCTTATGGGAGAATCGATTTGCCCAACGAACACAACGAATGGAAAGTTCCGCAATTCGTGAATTGTTAAAACTAACCGAGCAACCGGATGTGATTTCATTTGCAGGTGGACTGCCCGCCCCAGATGTCTTTCCAATTGAGGAATTTCGCATTGCCGCCAATAAAGTCCTCAAAGAAAAAGGTGAACAAGCGTTGCAATACAGCGTTTCGGAAGGATATACACCTTTACGCGAGCTGATTGTTGAACAATCAAACGCTTCCGGAATGCCAATCGGGATTGAGAATTTGTTAATAGTCACAGGTTCTCAACAAGCGCTGGATTTACTAGGAAAAATCTTTATTAACACTGGTGATCGAATCCTTGTCGAACACCCAACCTACTTAGGAGCCTTGCAAGCTTGGAATGCATACAACGCGGAATATATTACAATACCCATGGATCACAATGGGATGGTAACTGACGCCTTGATAGATGCAATGCGATCAGGACCAAAATTCATCTACGCCTTACCCAATTTTCAGAACCCATCGGGTGTAACGATGTCTCATGAAAGGCGAAACAAGCTGGTGGAAATCGCTGATCATTACGGTGTCCCGATCGTCGAAGATGATCCCTATGGCAGATTACGCTACGAAGGCGATCATCTACCATCGATCCTTCAGATTGACAGTCAATTCCACAATCTTAAACACGGTGTATATAATGGAAATGTGATCTACACAAGCACTTTCTCAAAAATATTATCACCTGGCATCCGCTTAGCTTGGGTTGTTGCCCCCCCAACAGTGATCCGCAAGATGGTACAGGCAAAACAAGGCATTGATCTACATACATCCACATTAAGTCAAATGATCGCCTATGAAGTAGCAAAAGATGGTTTCTTAGAAAAGCATATCCCGAAAATCATTGAGACCTATGGCGAGAGACGTGATATTATGTTAGGCGCTCTGGACTCTGAATTTCCCTCTGAGGTGGAATGGACCTCTCCTGAGGGAGGGCTTTTCCTTTGGGGAACTTTACCCGAACATATCAGTGCCGTTGATGTTTTAGAAATTGCGGTTAAAGAAAAAGTTGCTTTTGTACCAGGTCACTCATTTTTCCCCGGTGGCGGTGGTCATAACACCTTCCGAATCAATTTCTCCAACGCCACCCCAGAAATGATTCGCACAGGAGTAAGCCGTCTAGGTAAAGCGATCAAGAAATTGCTAGCATAAACTGAGTAAATATAATAAAAAAAGATCGGTCGCTCTTCATCACAGGGTCCGATCTTTTTTTTTGACGATTCTAATTGATAGCTAACAGTTCAACCTCGAAGATCAAAGTTGCATTTGGAGGAATAACACCTCCCGCCCCAGCAGCGCCATAACCTAAGTCAGAGGGGATGATCAACTTTCGTTTTCCACCCACTTTCATACCTGACACACCTTCATCCCATCCTTGGATCACCATTCCTGCGCCAAGCTGAAATTGAAATGGTTCATTTCTATCTAAAGAGGAATCAAATTTGGTGCCATCTTCTAACCATCCGGTGTAATGAACGGAAACTTGATCGCCTGGTTTTGCTTCCGCACCAGCGCCGACTTCTAAATCTTGATATTGTAGACCAGATGTTGTTGTGATGAAATCAGCATCCGATATTTCCGGCGCTGAAGGTGTTTGCGATTTAAACAATGAATAGCCTCCTACAGCTAATAATAAAAATACGATTACAATTATTGCAATGCGTTGATTTCTCACTTTAGCAGCTCGCTTGCGTGCTCTTTCTGAACGTGTCGTCATGTTACTAACCTCTTTTTCTGATAAGTGAATTGATCAATCAAGATGGTATTCACGCTGTATT
>CAZJMV010000148.1:0-56995 GCA_964547225.1 uncultured Anaerolineaceae bacterium
CGGAAACGTGTCGTGACTAAATTGTTCCAAAAAGCGGGTCCTGGTCCTTGAGGAGAACTAAGATAATAATGCATCAACCATTGTGTTCCTGGCTGGCTAAAAAGGGAATCATTGTTTATTACAATATTGCCAAATTCTGTAATAGTATTATCAAAATCTATTAACCCCGATCCTTTACAATATCTTGGCATTGCTTCAACATAAATGGTCCCTAAACTTGTTTTTTCTCTTAATATTTCTTTTAATTTTTTTGGAGATGCATTGCTATTTGCCAAATCATATAATACTTGTAATACTTGGGATATTGACGGTCGGTTAAGCGAGAATGATCTATGAAAAGTCAGCCCAAGTCTTTTTTCTTTTTTTCTTCTGTTTGACATTTTTATCATTTACCTCCAAAGTATAAAATTGCCCTTTACAAAATTGATATAGATTTTTTTTTCTGATAGATATCTGATTTGTTAAATATATTGATCAACGATTGCTCGGAAAAATCATTATCGGTTTCTTTTTCAAATAATTCAGACTCATTTTTAATATGCTTAATTCGTTCAGGTTGTATTAAATCACTAAGACTTTCTACCGATGACCAAGTAAATTTCTGACCTGTTTCTTCATTAATTTTTTCATAATCCATTGCTTGCATAAACAAATCCCTATGGTTTTCAAACAAGCCAACCCATTCAATTCGTTTTTGGAAAAAGCAAAAATAGCATCCTGACCTTGATCGCCATTTATAATATTCAGGGAATCCTAATCCACTTTCATGCAAGATGCGTTCTACATCCATTTTATTAATACCATCTTCAATGAACGGGTATTTAGGTATAATATTTTTTTTATTCGAGATATAACCTTTACGGTGCAACTCATCAGCTCTAATTCCAATATAGCTAATACTTATTTTTTCGCCTAAGAAATCTTCAAATGGTTTTATCTTTAGATATTCAGTACACCATCTCTCTTGAGCGGATGGCAAGAATCCTCCTTTTGATTCCAATAATTTATCAAAACCTATTTTATTCTTGATATAAATAATTTCCCTACCTAAAAAAGCTTCTAACTTATCCAAATAATCATATGTTTCAGGGAGTTCTTTTTCTGTATCACAAAAAACATATTCAAGGTTTTCAATGCGATCTCGCAGATAAACTGCCAGGGCTGAACTATCCTTTCCCCCAGACAGAGAAAGAACATGACGGACAGGTTTGTTTTCCGAATCTCTTTCCATAATATCCCACATAGATTAATAAAATTTTCAATGAATAATAATTAAAAATAAAATTTTTTATATATTCTTTAAGTCCAATATTATGATATATATTTTATACTTACTTATTAATATAATCAAGATTATATCATTAAAAAATTGATAGGATTGGACAATAAAACACAATTTTACTTATTATTTTTGTACCTTTCTAATAGTTCAAGGAGTGCAGCCTGGATAACACTTAGATTATCAGAGTAATGATCACTTAAATATTGGTATAGATGGGAAGCAATTTCTTTGCTTCGATCTTTTTGTTCCTTCGATGAATCCGATTCGAAACGCTTATGTTTAAATTCTCTTTTAAAAAATTCTCCGATCTTATCTGCCTGAAATGGAAACCGATCAACATCAGCATCTGTCCAATTTCTTAATGGACGTTGTGCAATATAAGCCAATACTCTATCTAATGCAAGCTCAGGATCATCCGCTTCTACAGCATGCTTGAGAATGGGCAAAAAATCAGGATGCCTTGTACGTGTTATCATTTCATTAGCATAATCAATAAATAGGGACCAACCATATTCTCCAATTGGTAAATTACATAATTTGAGAAATTCATCTCTTACATTTTCTCTCATTTGCGGTGTAACACTTGATATCTCTTGTAAAGAGTAATTTAATCTTTCGAAATAAAGAATTACACGATCTGGATCAAATTTTTCATCTTCAAAAGGTGAAAGATCTAACGCAACAGGTAGATCATGGAAAAGTAGAATTTCTGGGGAATGTGCTGTTTGAATTGTAGAACGGACCTTTTGAGAAATTACAGAAATCTTATGGGTATTCCATGCAAATTGAGGCAAATTATTAAGTCTCTTCATTAATTCTCTAACAACCGACATAACAGAATCTTCAACACCTAAACTTTTTGAAAGCCGAGTTATTACTGATGCTTTAGCGCCTATTACACGACAACCAACAATATTAAATAATTCTGGTCGCTTTATTAGGATTTCCCAGTCAGAAACTTGAGGATCAGGAATCAAGGATCCCTGATAATATAGTGTAATTTCTCTCTTATTTACTAGATAAAAAACGCATAAAATAACTGGTAAAATACCTTCTGACAATCCATATGGAGTACTTTTTAATAAATCGAACAATTCATTTAACTTACTTTCCTTAGGCGAATCAGAAAATACAAAATCCGATAAGAATTCCCAAGTTGGTAAAAGGTTTAAAGGGTCTTCTTTAGATGGATTTGATATTTTCCAAACATCATTTGAAGATTGAATATGTAAGCCTCCTTGTAATAAAATACTTTCATACATACTTCTCTCCGGTGGATAACCCGTTATACCTAACATAGGGATTGAAGAATTTAATAACATTGCTTCAATTAAGTTCCTTCTAGCTGCTGACCCTTGAGAAGACAAATTATTTCGATTGATTAATTCATTCCAAATCCTAGGACTATATGGAAAAATATTATCACATATATTAGATAAGAGATGAGAAATACTACTCTTACCTTCTAACCGAATTTCACCACCACGATAATACCAAACACAATTACTAGATTTAGAAAGATTATGTAAACTGAAAGATTTTTCAAGTTCAACTATTATAAGAGATTCTATCGTACCCAATCTAGTCTGTAATTCTCTTCGAGCTACTTGATCATCAAACAATTCGGGCGTATTTTCCTGAACCCAATAAATGCAACGTAACTCATTTATATATTCAGCTATCCTACTAGTATTATGGATAATACCCATAATTATTTCAGGATCGGTTAAAAAATTACTCTGTGCCCATTCAGAAAGTTCGGAATATTCTTGAAGATTAGTTGCTATACACAATAAAACATACCCACTTGTTTCCGAATCTGAATCGATAAGGAATTGATCCTTTGAGAAATTGTCTATATATTGAACGCCAAAGTACCTTAATGTACCTGTCGTATAACTATGTCGCCTAGCTACAATTGGATTGGGTTCTATATATCGTTGAATTTCTTCTGCAATGCTAAAAGAACTTGAAAGATTTTTATTTGCGAGTAATATTTTCTCATCCAAATTAATATCACTCCCCTGCCAGATCGCATATGTTTTGTTATAACGGCGATAAGTTATCACCGATAAATCCTGTAGCTTCTGTAAGCTCTCATCTATCATTTCTTTTGAAACATCTTTTGTTTTAATTGCAACTTGAACATTATTATTAGTTGCTTTTAATTGACTCACCTCACCCAACCAATTAAGTAAGCCTATTGTTTTTATGATATCAATTGATATCTGATCCATATCTACCAAATTACCCAAGCGATCTAACGTTTCCAATAACGTTCTTGCTCCTCCTGATGCAAATAATCTAGATTGGAAATTCGCAATGATGTAATCAAATAAATCAGGTATTCGAATAAACTCAGGGAATTTCTTTCTATGGAGTAATTCTTGAAAACCGTAAGGTTCAAAAGAAGCTAAATAAGCAAATATTGATCGCTCATTCTGTGCAAGCCTTCTAAAAACATAGGGAAAAGCAGACAAAGTAGTTGGATGAAGTGGATATGAGTTTAAACACAATTTTTTATATTCATCATGTTTTATCATAGGAGGACGCCAATCACTTGAAACAACATCATCAATTAATTGTGAAATAATATCGTAGATTGAAAAATCAAGATTGGTGTCGTGCTCTACAGCAGAGGCTATTAGATACATTTGCTGATTTGGTGGTTCCTGAAATGCAATATCCTCAAATCTTCCATGGATTTTTGACCATTCATTTTGCGTTTTGCTATCAAGAAAAGCTGCATAACGCTCAAATGCCTGATGGAGAATTCCAATAAAAATAAAAAAAGGATCACGACTCCTGTTTGAATATTCAGCTACTTCTTGTAACAATGAAATATCATTGAATTTCGAATTCATACCAACGTATTCAAGTGTCTTGCCCAACTCATCAATTACAAAAATTATCCCCGTATATTTTTTTTCTGATAATTTCTTTTGAATATTATCAATCTCTTTGATAATAAATCGACTACTTGTTTCATTTGTCCAACTAGAAATTCTTTCCAAAATATCATCAATATGAAGGTTTGAAAAATCTCCAAAAGTTTCTAACAAACCATGTTTAATACAAATTTGTAGTGATTCTTTTCGCCCAGAAATAGCAATCGGTATAAAACCTTTAGTTGAATCTAAGTGACATATTTCTCCAATATATTCATCTAAAATTGGATCAACTTTTCTCAATTGATTACGAGAATAGTCATGAGAGAATTGAAATTTACTTAGCAAATTTATCAAATATAGACTAAAAAATGACTTTCCTGATCCAAATGGACCAGTTAATGTCCAAGCTCTACTATAAGCATTTGGTTGTAATCCAGTAATAATTCGATTGAGACTAGATCGTGCTTGAGCAGTAAGCACATATCCTTCTAAGATTGAATAATTAGTTATATCACTTTCAATATTTATCGATCTAAGACTATTTTTTTTTATTTTTATTAAATTAGATAATTCTTTTATCTCTTTATTTAGAATTTTATTTTTCATAATATAAACAAAGATAATCAAATGATATTTTATTAATTTTATTTAATAAATCACCATCAATATATAGTTGTTGAAGTCCTGCTGTTTCCTGGATACGTATTCTCCCATTAGTCTTATCCTCTAACCAAATAAGATAATCCTCGACACTCTTTTCATCAAGTTTATATATCTGACCAGGACTACCATTATTATAAATACATTCTTCAACTGCCACCGTTCGACGATGACTAGTTAAATTTGGCAAGAATTCCAATAATGAAAAAGCAAAAATCTCGTTAGGCAGGGATGGTTTTGGACCTACATTGAAATGATACACATCAAATTCTGGGTAAAATCGTAATAATTCCAACTCAGATAATGGACAGTCCAGACTATCCTCTGGAATTTTGCCTTTCTTTGATCTTGCAGGTATATACGTTCTAAAAAAACAATCAACTTCTCTCTCAATACTACTAACAGAAATATTTATACCAAGAGTTTCTAATTTCTTAGTAATGAATATGACTAATTGTTGTTTAGAAAATTCCGATTCTAAGAAACTTGAAAAAGTTAGATACCATATTAGACCTCTTTTAATATTCGTAGAAATCTTCCAATGTAAAAGCCACAAAGTACCAATATCTTCTAAATAAGGGTCCCATCCATTATTATCTAATAAATTTATAGCAAGAGAAGTTGGTTCAAACATCCTTTTACGATCCACTAGTTCTCTTTCTTGGATCAATTCAGTAATTTGACACCAATATCTAATAGAACGAACCATATTTTTACCCACACCAAATTTAATTAAAGCATCAGACTCAGCGAAGATGGAAGGGCTTTCCGTAACTAAATCAACCCCTTTTTTTAACCAACTATGTCTAAAAACAAATTTTTCATGACCTCCAAAGGAAGGTATTATTCCGTTCATATTGAGTGTCATAAATATATACCCTCCAAAGATTTTTTATCTAGCAATTATAATATAACCCTCCTAATATAAAGGGTTGATGTACTTAATAAAATAATTATACTAGCTTTTTGCAAGCAATCCCTTTAGATTTTTTAATTTGTGATAACAATTCCACCAACCTTGACATTCACGGGATTCTCTTCGATCACACCAACATGATGTCAAATAAAGGAGACGGAATGGTTGAACTTTGTGAAAGCGCGCGGCGAGGTTTGGCGGGGGCGCTGCACGAAGCGGGAGAGGATGTGCGGCTGCGCATGGGTGGTGTTCGGGGATCGTCTGGCAGCGAATTCTTGGGAGCTGCGCGGCATGACTTGCTGGAGAGCAAAAACCACTTCAGCGCACGACGACCAGCGGGTTAACAAAGAAACAAAAAACGGTGAGCAAAAGCGCCACCGTCTTTTCCTGAATAATTAGATGATAAATGACAATTAGCGCAGCGCGTCGTAGCGTCGTGCGGCTTCTTCCCAGTTGACCACGTTCCACCAGTTGGAGAGATACTCCGCGCGGCGGTTCTGGTATTTGAGGTAATAGGCATGCTCCCATACATCCACACCTAGAATAGGTTGGAGACCTTCCATCATGGGGACATCCTGATTAGGCATGGAGATGACCGCCAGCTTGTCATTCTGTAAACCGAGCCATGCCCAGCCGCTGCCAAAGCGGCTCATGCCGGCTTTCTCAAAACTCTCTTTGAAGGCTGCCAGACTGCCAAAAGCAGTTGCGATAGCTTTGCCTAGGTCGCCCTTGGGTTCCCCGCCGCCATTGGGGGACATGAACTGCCAGAACAGGCTGTGATTAAAATGCCCGCCGCCATTGTTTCGTACAGCGGCGCGAATATCCTCCGGCAGACTGCTGAGGTCGCTCAGTAGATCTTCGAGAGATTTGCCATCCAATTGGGGGTGTTTATCGAGAGCGGCGTTGAGGTTGCTGACGTAGGCAGCGTGATGCTTGCCATGGTGGATCTGCATGGTGTCGGTATCAATATAGGGTTCGAGTGCCTCAAAGGCATAAGGTAATTGGGGTAATTCAAAAGCCATGATTTTCCTCCTGAAAATCGAAGATATGAAATTTCTTGGTCATCAGCTTCAAAATCGAATTGGTATTATTTGAAGCGTTTCTATATCATGATTTTAAAATTACAGATCAGCTTTGTCAAGGCAATTTTTATTATATTTATATAAGAATTAGTTAATATCAGTTATTAAATTTTGAGGGCTCCCGTCTCAAGTGTATTCAGCCTTTAACTTTATTAGATTAATATCAGAACGCAATGACGCGTCTTGACATACAAAGGATTCTCCTCTATCATTCAGCTATCATGTCAAATAAAAGGAGACGAAATGGTCGATATAAGTGAAAGTGCACGCGATGGTTTGACGATGGCTCTGCAGGAAGCAGGCGATCTTGTCGGTTTACGTTTAGTGGTGCATGGCGATAGTCCTGCGCTGTATCAAGTGGAGATGCATGGGATAACGGCTGAGGAGCAAAAGCCTGAGGATACCATGATGGAATATGGCGAGCTGAAGGTTTTTCTGGATGAAGACAGCCTGCCCAAAGCAGAGGGGTTATTGATCGATACCGTGCAAACCCCGCAGGGTCCGCGTATTAAGGTGGATTTCCCACCCGTGAAATGGGATGACCCTCTGGAGCAGAAGGTGCAGGATCTGATCGATGAGCGTATCAACCCCAGTTTGCAGAGTCACGGCGGCTTTGTGGCGCTGTTGCGGGTGGTGGATGGCACAGCGGAGTTGGTGATGGGCGGCGGCTGTCAGGGCTGCGGTTATTCGCGACAGACGATGCATGAATTTGTGGAAGTGGTACTGAAAGAAGAGATCCCTGAAATCAAGGCGGTGGTCGATATGACTGATCACGCCATGAATCGGCGTAATTAAACGAAAATTTGGGGTATAATCGAATACGGTGTTTATCAGGGAGTTTTTATAACTCCTTTATTGACGTAGAATAGCACGCTATCCAACATAGAAAAATTGAATCAGTTTCCGATTAATGGTCAATCATAAAGAGAAGAAAAATCCGTGGTTATTCGAATAAAATATGTCCTTATAGGGGTTCTGATAATATTAGCTCTGTTTGCTTTGGGCAACTGTCGTAACAACACAGAGGGCGGTTCAACACTAGATGCGTTGAGCATATCGGAAACATCTGCCGAGGGTAAGCATAACGGCGGACCGCTTTCATTTTACCTGACGAAAGCCTATATATCGAACGATGATCTAGTCGAATCAGGGATTGACTGTGCGCGCCTCTCCAATCAACCTATGATTGCAGCGGCGGAGATCGAGAGCTATGATTGGCATGCGCATAAGATAATCGTAAATCAGGTTGCCTTTGAACGCTTAGTCAAGCTGGAAGTACCGGTGAGCGGGTTGCCTTTTGTGATCTGCCTAGGACGCACACCGGTTTACAGCGGCGCCTTTTGGACAATGCTCTCATCGAAGAGATTCTCGGGTGTAGTGATCAAGACGCCATTTACCACCCAGGGGGTGGTCAAGCTGGAATTGGGTTACCCCGATAGCGAAGCATTCGAAGGATTTGACCCACGCAACAACCCATTTATCCGCGAATATCTATCGCAAATTGGAAAACTACGCTGAACGAAGGATAAAAGCGGGAACTTTTTTGACGCCAGAACGTTATATTAATATCGATTAGCCTTGGCGACCAAGAAAGGAGTAATGTGCCATGCCTCTCATTAAAGAAGTGATCCTTTGCACGATCATCTTGGTATTGCTAGCGAGTTGTATGCCGGGCAATTATATAGACTTATCTACAGAAACACCCCAAACGAACCCTGAAGCCTCAGTTGAAACGGATGCAGTGATCATCAGTCAGGTGATCTACAGCCAGCGCCCAATAGGGGGTGGTTTTGTTAGTTTGGAAATTAATGCGGATGGGGAACTGATCAGCCGTCTCGCCCACGCCGAAACGCCATCCGAAATCAGCCTAGACAAAGCGCATATCTCACAGGAGGATATTGATACAATCTGGGAGTCAGCTTACCGAGTGTGGCAGAAGCCACCCGAGGGAGATTTTTTTCTGCCAGAGACCGGCGAGGGCTATAACGAGATCACGATCCTGACAAAAAATCAACGCCAGATGTCTTTATTCTGGCGCTGTGATGAAAAACACGCTGATAAGCGTATTAATTTCCTTGCGACATTACTAGAGGCGTATCTACCTGGGGGATTATAAAAGCGTCTCGTCTAGCGCTACCTCAACTACTTTTTGGTCAATCTCAGCTTGTAAGGCTGCCAATTGAGCTTGGATGAAATCGATCACCTGATCTGAGAGGATCACTTGACGGTCTTCCTGATCGCGGCGCTTGAATTCGACACCGCCTGATTTTGCGGCGCGGCTACTGACAGTCAAGCGCAAGGGGATTCCAATCAGGTCGGCATCATTGAACTTGACGCCCGGACTCTCATCGCGGTCATCGAAAAGCGCTTCAACGCCAGCTTCCGTCAAGGCAGCATAGATCTCTTCCGCTTGCTGATCAATCTCGGAAGCGCCTTTGCCTTTGAGCAAGACCAAATGCACTTGATAAGGCGCAATCGAAATCGGAAGGATGAGTCCATGTTCATCATGGTGTTCCTCAACAATACAAGCTAGCAGTCTACCGGTGCCGATGCCGTACGAGCCCATCACGATCGGTTTAGACTTGCCATCCGCATCCAGATAATTGGCGTCCATGGCTTCGCTGTAGCGTGTGCCGAGTTTGAAGATATTGCCGACCTCGACGCCACGTCGCGCCAACATCGGTTTGCCGCACTGCGGGCAAGCGTCGCCATCCTGTGCGGCAACGATATCCGCGACGATATGCGCCTGATAATCGCGCCCATAATTTACGTTCATGAGATGATAACCAGCTTCGTTGGCGCCCGAGACCAGGTTGGGGGTATCCTGGATGAGATCGTCGACAATCACGATCACATCTTTGAGGTTAACCGGTGAGGCATAACCGGGTTCGGCGCCAACCGCGATGATCTCTTCCACGGTGGCGGGTCGTAATTCGCGCGCTTTAACAGCATTGGCGAGTTTGGTCTCGTTGAGTTCCATATCACCGCGCACGACTGCAAAGATGAATTTGTCTTCGATTTCACCATCCTGTTCGATGGTCGCCATGAGCAGGATCGCTTTGGCTGTTTTGGAAGCTGGAAGTTGCAGAAAATCTGCCAATTCCGCGATCGTCTTACAATCGGGGGTGGCAACTTTTTCAGTTGGCAACAGCTCTTCAGGCGCAACAATCGGCTTTTTGAAATGCGCTATTTGACGATTAGCGGCGAAGCCACACGACTCACAGATCATGAGCGTGTCCTCGCCGGCTGAGGTAAGATACATATATTCATGCGCCAGCTTCCCGCCCATCATGCCAACGTCCGAGCTAACTGAAATGACCGGTAAATCACAGCGATTGAAGATATTGAAATAGGCTTGGTAATGGGCGCGATACTGCACGTCCAGACCGGCTTCATCGGTATCCAAGCTGTAGCTGTCTTTCATGGTGAATTCACGCACGCGGATGAGACCAGCGCGCGGACGAGGATCATCACGCCATTTAGTCTGGAAGTGATAGATGAGTTGCGGGAGCTGGCGGTAGGAGCGGATCTCCTTGTGCGCCAGGTCTGCGACGACCTCTTCATGCGTCATCGCCAACGCCATATCACGACCGGAGCGGTCCTTGAAACGCCCCATCTCGGCATCGATCTGCGTCCAGCGTCCAGATTTGATCCAGATCTCAGCCGGGTGCACGACGGGCATGCTGACTTCCTGCCCACCGATGGCGTTGATCTCCTGGCGGATAATGTTTTCGATCTTTTGCAGGCTGCGTTGCGCTAAGGGGAGGTAGCTGAAAATGCCGGTGGCAAGCTGTCGGATAAAACCAGCCCGTAAGAGGATTTGATGACTGGCGATATCCGCTTCGGAAGGGACTTCGCGCAGGGTTTGACTAAAGAGGCGACTCATTCTCATAGTGGAACTCCTTGTGATTGGTGTAGAAATAATCCCTATTATACATGGAATACAGGATTGATTTAGCTTTTTTTGGTTTATAATCCTATTGACCTTAGAAGGAGGCACGCTGTAGATGCCTAGACGTTTGCTGACCCAGCCTCAACTAAAAAACCTAATCGCCGCTGAATCAGATTACCCTATTTCGCCTGAAGCGGCGCATAACTCACCCTTCCTGAATATGATCATGTCCTTAGATCGAGGTGATTTGGCGCGCTCATTCATTGAACACGATTGTCTTCCCGGAGAAATCATTTTCGCGGAGGATGAACCGGGCGACACGATGTATCTGATTTGGTCAGGCAGAGTGGCGATCTTTATGGGAAACGCAGATACGCCAACCATCCTCGCCTATCGATCGGCAGGCGCGATTATGGGGGAGATGGCTGTTTTGGAGAACCAACCTCGCTCGGCTACGGTGGTTGCGCTTGACCATGTACATTTATTGGGGATGAACCGCCAGCGCTTTGAACGCCTATTGCAAGACTATCCACTGATGAGCCTGACAATCATGGAGATGTTCAGTTCTCGATTGCGCGAATCGGATGAAGCCCGCAGTACTGGTGAATTGAGCGAAAAGAAACTCATCCAACAAGTTTCTCACCTGCAAGGTGAAAAAGAAAAGCTGGAGAAATTAGAGCGTTTGAGGCAGGAAACGACCGATTTGGTGATCCACGACCTACGCAATCCGCTGAATTCAATCGGCGTTTCGCTAAAGATGCTATCTGCATTTTTGCCCGAAGATGTGATGCAGAAGAACCAAGAGATTCTCAAAATAGCACAGGCGAGCTGCGAACACCTGCAACGCTTGGTGGATTCTTTATTGGACGTCTCACGCATGGATGCAGGAGAAACGATCTTCAAGATGGGGGAATTGGACCTAAAACCAATCTTAGAGGAAGTTATGCGCAGGTTCTTGGTTATCAATACCAAAGATATTCAAATGGAGACTATCTATGCAGATGACCTTCCAGCGGTTTACGCTGATCGCGAAAAGATTGAGAGAGCTCTCACGAATCTGCTGGATAACGCTTACAAATACACACCGGACAAAGGTTCGATCAAATTGAAAGCGATCAAGAAAAAAGATCAAGTCCAGGTCTGTGTGATCGACAATGGTGCGGGCATTCCCGAAAAAGATCGCGAACGTATTTTTGAACGCTTTACACAAGTACCTGAAGAAAATGTGATCCGACGAGGATTTGGGTTGGGACTAGCATACTGCAAACTGGCAATCGAACGCCATCAAGGTAAAATTTGGGTAGAAGATGGCGAGGATGAATTTGGAAGCAGTTTTTGCTTTACTTTACCAACCATAAGAACCTTATAGATCAAACCAAACCGAACTTCACAAACGAATAAAACCAAACCTACCGATATACTGCTATAATGATGAAAAGTAGCAGGATGAGCAGTTCGTATTTCATATTTTATACAAGAGAAGAAATAAGGTTTTTAATAAATAAAAGAGGATAATCATGGCGCAGATCATTTCAATCCATTCTTTTCGTGGGGGAACTGGCAAATCAAATACTACCGCCAACCTAGCAGTGCTTCTAGCTTTGCAGGGAAAGCGGGTTGGTGTGGTAGATACAGATATCAATTCCCCGGGCATCCATATCTTATTCGGTATGGATGAGAATATAATCAAACATTCACTGAATGATTATCTATGGGGCAAGTGTAGTATCAAAGATACAGCACATGATGTGACTGAAAAGCTGAGCGCTGAAATTCCGGGGAAGATTTTTCTGATCCCAGCGAGCATCAAAGCGGGAGAAATCGCACGAATTCTGCGAGAAGGGTATGACGTTGGTTTATTAAATGATGGCTTCCAGGAATTGATCGAAGAAAAAGGATTAGACTTTTTATTGATCGATACACACCCAGGTATCAACGAGGAGACGCTCTTATCGATCGCCATATCGGATATGCTGCTTTTGATCATGCGCCCAGATCAACAGGATTTCCAGGGCACAAGCGTAACAGTAGAAGTGGCGCGCAAACTTGGCGTTCCGAGGATGTATCTAATCATTAATAAGGCGCCGGAAACGTTTGATTTTGAAGAATTAATCGAAAAGGCGCAGCAGATCTATCATTGTGAAGTGGCAGCGATCCTGCCACACGCCGATGAAATGATGCTGCTCGGCTCAGCAGGAATTTTCAGCCTGGCATATCCAGAGCATATCATCAACAAAAAGCTCAAACAGGTAGCTGAATTGATTGCCGAATCTTCTAAGCATGGATCCTGAGACATATCACAGCGTTCGACATGAAGTAGAAGCGCTGCAGGTGGAGAACGGCATCGAACTTTCGATGCTGATCAACATGTCGGATGTTTTGAGCAACCTGTTTTCATGGATGTTGCGAGTCAATCGGTTTTCCTTGGAAGAATTTTCACAATATATAACGTTAGATATCAACCAAGCCAATATTCTTTTACAGTCATTGAAAGATAAAGGGATCATCCAAGAAACAGGACAGTCTATTCAAAATCTATATGAACTAAGAACCAAATCCAAACAAGACAAGAAAGGAAAAGGATTATCCAAATCGATCTGGGAGAAATTGGAGTGAAAAACGGAAGATTCAATAGAAGGTTCACCGCAAGGGGTAGATTATGAAAATCAGCCAAAAATTTTTACGCATCCAAGCTGGCGAAGCTAGAATCGTATTCACCATGGGAACTGTGCTGTTGATCAATGCCTTAGCACAGCAAATCTCAGAGATCACCGCGATCAGCAACTTTCTAAGCGAGGTGGGTGTGAATTTCATCCTCGTAGTTTGGATGGTTGATAGCGTCATCATCCTAGCTACGATGGGTTTGCAGTCGATCATCATAGATCGCTTTAACCGCATCAACCTGGTGAAGTGGGTCATTGTGGCTTTCTTAACAGCATTTTTATTGATGCGTCTACTTTATATTGCGGGAGCGCCAGATTGGTTGCGCTATGCCCTGCTCTATTTATTAGCGATGCAACAACTGGTCTTCTTTCCGGTCGTGTTTTGGATCCTAGCGAATGATATCTTTAATGTCGCCCAAGCCAAACGTCTTTTTCCACTCATCACCAGTTTTAGTTTCATTGGTAAATTGACGGGGATTATCATCGCATTGATCGTACCGAGTTTATCGCAAAGATTTGCCTTCCTACGACCAGATGGGTTGATCTTAATGAATGCTGGGTTTTACTTGATCATCCTAGGATTGTTCTATCTAGGGACGCGCAGTATAAAGTTACGCGCCATTACCCGAATGAAGGAATCTCTGGCAGAAACCTTGTCTGAGGGATGGAATTTTGTGCGTGAGGTGCCAGTCTTCCGCTATCTATCTCTTTCGATCTTCGCCTTACTTATATGTGATGTGGTGATTGAATTCCGCTTCTTAGTAGTTTCCAATGAAGTCTTTCGAGATCCAGCCAGTTACCAAACATTCTATTCAACTTATAGTTTGGCTTTAACGATTGCGACCATCTTGATGCAATCCCTAATGACCAGCCGTATCATCTCCCGCCTGACGATCAAAAACAGTTTTTTGATCAAACCAATCAGTACTATGATCGGTAGTTCATGGATGTTCTTGCAAAGTGGATTGATCGGTGCAGTCGGAGGAGTAGTTTTATTGAGATTTTCGCAATATGCGCTCGACTTGCCAACTCGCAACACTTTTCTATCCTTGGTGCCGGAAGAACGTAGAGGACGAGTGAGTATTTTTAATGAGAGCTATCTTTACTTTGTTGGCATGCTAACGGGATGTCTGATAACAGGTGCGGTAGTACTCGTAGGTATCAAGCTGGAAATCAGCTCAATCTATCTAATCTATTTAGGGGTTTCAATCATCATGGCAGGTATAGCCACCTATGCGATCTTGAAATTACGGAAAAGTTACGATTCAAGTATGCTAAATTGGCGATTGAAACGTCGTCAGCGCGGAAGGAGTGTGCTCGATCAACTTGATTTTTAAACCTAGCTAAGAAATCCCTTACTGAAACGAGGTCAATATGGATGTACTCATTAAACAAACAGACAAAACTATTGGCTATGGGGTATTTGCAGCGCGGACATTCAAGCAAGGAGAAAGCGTACTCAAACCAACCGGAACGATCATCGATCATCAAACGCGCTATTCCATTCAAATTGATTGGGATAAACACCTCGACCCAGATGAACCAGCCAAATACCTCAACCATTCCTGCGACCCCAATATGGGCATTCATACAGGAGCGGATATGCTGCCAGAGTTCATCGCGCTGAGAGATATTCAAACTGGTGAAGAGCTGAGCTTTGACTACGCCATGTCAGAATATCAGCATTATGCACGCTCAAATCCCGCAGAGGAAATTGATCTTTCCTGTCACTGCGGCGCGGATGATTGTCGAGGTAGATTGGGATATTTTAGCGAGTTAGATGAATCACTAAAGGAAAAATATGCCGGATATATCAGCGCTTATCTTGTAAATCATCAAGCAGACTCGGAAGAAACAAGCTCTACACAAGCTGCGGATATTCCAAAGGATAGCGGAGAGCATGCAAGTGGAAAAGCAAATCATACCTTCCAAAACATTCAAAATCAGTTTGCGAGATAAACTCCTGATCGGTTTTACTTTTGTATTCAGTCTTGTATTTATGGGAGTGTATTATTGGTTCTATAACTACAGCACTAACACAGCAACGAGCAAAATCCGTGAAGACCTGCTCGAAACCTTACACGGTGCGATCAAGGCGATTGACGGGGATGAATTTGAACAATTGGTAAACGAAGGCATTGCTGATGAAAGCGGTGTTCCTAGTCAAGATCCGCTCTATCAGAGACATCAGGAGTGGTTAATTGATATTCACGGCATAGAACCAGATGCCTTCAACACCTATACTTATATTCGAGGTGAAGAACCAGATGAGGTTTTATGGGTCGGTGATAATTATCGGGATATCCTACCTAACGAAGCGACAACCTTTTTGGAATCCTACACACGCACACCAGACAGCCTGATCTTGGAAGGGTTCAAAGGGGAGACAGTGAATATGAATTTTTATCAAGACCCTTGGGGAGAGCATGTCTCAGCCTATGGACCGATCAAGAATTCAGCCGGAGAAGTGGTTGGCGCGGTGGGAATCGACTTCCAAGCGAATTACGTCCACCAAGTTCAGCACGAAATCCGCCGAAATATGTTTGTTTCCTTTGGATTGGTCTATATCACACTTTTTATTTTGGTTTATGTATTTTCACGCTTATTAGCTGACCCAATCCGGAAATTAACCCAAGCTGCCAGACGAGTGGGGGAAGGAGAATATGAACAGGACTTCAGAAGTTTAGGGAATCAACGATTTCCTGACGAGATTGGCATATTGGCACAAAGTTTTTCAAGCATGACAGAAAAAGTATATCAACGAGAATTGAAACTGCGTTTACAGGTTGAAAAACTAAAAATAGAAATCGATGAGAACAAACGCAGTAAACAGGTCGAAGAGATTGTGGAGACCGATTTCTTTCGTGATCTACAATCCAAAGCCAATCAAATGCGAAAGCGTAGGGTTACTGGCACAAAAAATGGATAGTTGGGTACTGAAATAAGTATCGTTTAACAAATTCGCGCCAAGACTGCGGTAAAATTAGGAAGAATAATATTTTTTTACAAAAGGAGTTGACCAATGGCATTCAACCTTCGAAATCGCAGTGTTGTTAAGCTCTTAGATTTCACACAAAAAGAGATCCTTTTCCTATTAAAACTATCCGCTGATCTAAAATCTGCCAAATATGGTAGCTATGAACAACCGAAACTAAAAGGAAAAAATATCGCCTTGATCTTTGAGAAGTCTTCCACGCGCACACGCACAGCTTTTGAGGTCGCAGCCTATGACCAAGGAGCGCATATCACCTATCTTGGTCCAAGTGGTACGCAGATTGGTAATAAAGAATCGATGAAAGATACGGCGCGCGTATTGGGGAGAGTATATGATGCAATCGAATATCGCGGTTTCGCACAAAACACCGTTGAAGAGCTTGCCGAATATTCAGGGGTGCCAGTCTATAATGGTTTGACGAATGAATTTCACCCCACACAGGTTCTAGCGGATCTATTAACTATGATCGAACATAGCGACAAGCCACTTTCCGAGATTTCTTTCTGCTACCTTGGGGATGCACGTAATAATATGGGTAATTCGTTGATGGTAGGTGGTTGTCTGATGGGAATGGATGTACGCCTGGCTGCGCCAAAGAGTCTCTTTCCCGAATTAGGGCTGATCCAACAATGCCAGGAAATTGCCGAGAAAACAGGCGCTAGACTAACCCTCACCGAAGATGTCTCCGAAGGCATTAAAAAGGTAGATTTCTTATACACGGATGTGTGGGTCTCGATGGGTGAACCCGAATCAGTTTGGGAAGAGAGGATCAAATTATTAAAACCCTATCAGATTAACGCTAGTGTAATTGAAAAAAGCGGTAATCCACAGGTGAAATTCCTGCACTGCCTGCCAGCTTTTCACAATAGAGAGACAAAAATTGGCGAAGAGATCTATCAAAAATATGGTCTGAATGGTATGGAAGTAACTGATGATGTCTTCGAATCCGAACACTCGATTGTATTTGACCAATCAGAAAATCGGATGCATACGATTAAGGCAATCATGGTGGCAACCTTGGGCGATTAATATGTCAGAATAATTAAATTATCTTTCATACACGACACCATTTCAGCTATGATCGAGGTGTAAAGGATAAGAAAAAGGAAAAGGCTTTGAGCGGTTTAAATTTTCTAGTACCAGAAGAAATTGATTTTGAGGAAACCCTTCAATTTATTGCAGAACAATTCGGGATTGTCTCTGATCAAGAGAAACGATACAAGATAAGTTATTTCGATACGTTCGATTGGCGATTGTTTCAAAAGGGTTTTACACTTTGCCAAACTGATAAAAACTTATTCTTAAAAAGAGTAAGTGATGGTGAAGAAACTCAGCGGATCGCTTGCGATATCGAACCAGTTTTCGCACAAGATATTCCAGACGGTGCGCTAAACCATGAAGTTGCAGCCATCATTGAAATGCGGGCATTGATCAAACATGCTGATTTCACATTAGGTGTGAAGAATTATCGTATATTAAACGATGATCAAAAAACTGTCGCTCGCATGCTGGTTGAGAAAACAATATCAGACGAACAAATAGACACTTCAACAAAAATCAGTTTGATTCCGATACGCGGTTACTTTCGTTTCTTTAGGGATATCACCAATATCCTTACCAAGAAAGGATTTATCGAGAGCTCCTATCAAGACATCTTTATCCATCGATTAAAAAATCAGGGGATCAAAATAGGAGCATATTCCTCAAAATTAGATTTCAAGTTAGATCCACAGATGCCCGCCGATGAAGCCACCAAAGTCATCCTGCGTTTTTTATTGGAAGTGATCAAGCAGAATGAAGAGGGGATCAAAGAGGATATCGATACTGAGTTTTTGCATGATTTCCGGGTGGCGATACGACGAACACGCTCTGCTTTAGGTCAGATACCGAGCGTCTTGCCTCATGAGATAAGCGACCGCTTTCAAAACGACTTTGCCACGCTGGGAAATATGACCAATGAACTGCGCGACCTGGATGTGTATTTGCTTAGCGAGGCACGCTACAAGGCAATGCTGCCTGAATTCCTGCAAACTGCAATCGAACCAATGTTTGACTATTTACGCAGCAAGCGATCCGCCGCTTTAAATGCTGTGCGAGAGGGACTTTCTTCAAACGAATATGCGACCATCTTAAGAGACTGGGAGGCTTTTCTAAATCAACCTGACCTAATTGAACCCATCCCCGAAAACGCTGAGCGTGAGATTAAATCATTAGCAAGTGAAAGGATCGATAATCGATATCGGCGCGTCACGAAGACTGGACAAAAAGCGTTGCAAATTAAAGATGAGGAATTACTGCATAAATTACGGATTGACTGCAAGAAACTGCGCTACTTATTAGAATTCTTCAGCAGCCTTTATCCTCAGAATGAGATTAATAAATTGATTGGTCAATTAAAGATACTCCAAGACAACCTGGGTGAATTTCACGATTTGGTTATTCAACAGGAATATCTTTTACATATCTCTGACCAACTGACGGCTTCTGGAAAAGTGGAACAAATCACGTTGTTAAGTATTGGGAGTCTGATCGGTTCATTTGAGGATGAAAAGCTACGAGTAAAAAATGAATTTGCAGAAATATTTAAACATTTCATTTCAAAGGAAAACCGGGCATTGTTCAAAACACTGTTCAGAATAGAGGAAAATTCATGACAACCCTCGCAGTTTATAGTATTAAAGGCGGTGTAGGTAAAACGGCTGCTGCGGTAAATATCTCATATCTCGCCGCACAATCGGGATTACGGACACTGGTTGTTGATCTTGACCCGCAAAGTTCAGCGACCTACTATTTTCGTGTGAAACCAAAGATCAAGAAGATTGCACGTGGGCTGTTTAAATGGGGGCAAGGAATCGACAGAAGCATCAAAGGAACCGATTATGAATATCTAGATCTTCTCCCCGCTGATTTCACACATCGAAATTTAGATATTATCTACAATCGATTGCGGCGTTCCAAACACAGGTTAGAAAGGGTCATCAAACCTCTCCAAAAAGAATACGACTTCATCATCATAGATTGTTCAGCAACAATCAATATCCTGGCAGAGAATATCTTCAACACCGCAGAATATTTACTTGTACCGATTATCCCTACTACCTTATCAGTACGCACCTATTCACAACTAAGGAATTTTCTTAAAAAGGAAGACTTTAATTTAGATAAAATATTTGCTTTCTTTTCAATGGTTGATCGTCGCAAGAATATGCACAACGAATTGATCAAATCCGTTTCAAAAAAGTATTCCGGGATCATGAAAACCAATATCCCCTATCTTTCGATCATTGAGAAGATGGGTATCGAGCGTCAACCCGTCTTGGCTTATGCACCGAAATCCACCGCAGCATCGGCTTACGAGGCATTATGGTCAGAGCTGCAAGAAGAAATAAGGTTTAATAAGTAATTTTCATGGGTAGAACACAGCAATAATTCACACAAGGACAAAAGGTTTAAAGTAGTAATATTACGATTGAGATTAACAAATGGGTCAAATCGTCAAAGAAGCAAAAAAAAGAATCGGTTTCATCTCCACCCGTCTTGCTGAAACAGATGGCGTTTCCCTAGAAGTTAGGAAGTGGGTTTATGTATTAAGGGAGATGGGACATGAATGCTTCTTTTTTGCAGGCGCATCTGAATGGGGTGAAGAGCGATCCATGGTCGTTCCTGAAGCTCATTTTATATACCCAACCATTCGAAACCTTGAAAGGGATCTATTCGACGATTACATCCGTTCACCGGAGACCTCAAGCACAATTGACGGATTAAAAAATCACCTCAAGAGTAAGTTGCGCGAATTTGTGGAATACTTTGATCTCAACCTGATAATCATAGAGAATGCTTTAGCGATTCCAATGAATGTACCTCTGGGTTTAGCGTTGACAGAATTGATTGCAGAAACAAGCATTGAAACGATCGCCCATCACCATGATTTTTCTTGGGAACGTCCTCGATTTTCTGTCAGCGCAGCAGATGACTATCTACACGCAGCCTTTCCTCCGACATTACATTCGATTAAACATATAGTGATCAATTCTTATGCCCAAAGACAATTAGCGCTCAGAAAAGGAATCAGCTCCACGATAATTCCCAATGTGATGGATTTTGGATCTCCACCACCGAAAAAAGACACTTATGCGAATGACTTGAGACAAGTCTTGGGTATCCCGCTTGAGCATTTTATTATCCTGCAACCAACCAGGATCGTAGCGCGAAAAAGAATTGAACGCGCGATAGACTTAGTCCGTCGCCTCGACCTTCCAAATACCCTCGTCATCTCCCATGCTTCTGGAGATGAGGGTTCCGAATATGAGGCTTTTTTGAAAGAATATATTGAATTACTCGATGCAGATGTCCGTTTTGCGGAAGATATTTTTGAAATCGAACGCAGCATTGATCAAGATGGCAGGAAAGTTTACGCGCTTTCAGATGCCTATCAAGCTGCCAATTTGGTGACTTACCCATCCACAATTGAAGGATTTGGAAATGCTTTTCTAGAATCATTATATTATCAGATCCCAATTGTGATGAGCACCTATGAGATTTATCGCATCGATATCAAACCGAAAGGGTTTCATATTATTGAATTCAATGAGTATGTGACAACACAGACCGTACAAAAAACACGCACTATCCTCCTCAATCCAGGATACGCAAAAGAAATTGGCGAGATCAATTACAAGATCGCCAGACAGCATTATTCTTTCGAGGTGTTAGAGAAAAATCTTGCCGCTCTAATTAGTCAAAGAGCAAGCTAAAATAATATAAGTATTAAAAGGAGTAAGTTATGTCAAACTTAGCAAACAAAATACCCGCCGGTGTTGTAACCGGAGACCTTGTCCAGGAAGTATTTGCGGATGCCAAGGCTAATCATTATGCATTACCAGCCGCGAATGTTGTTGGAACCAACAGCGTAAACGCGGTTTTGGAAACAGCCAGGGATGTCAATAGTCCCGTAATTTTACAGTTTTCCAGTGGAGGCGCCGTCTTTTTCGCTGGCAAGGGATTAAGCAATGACAATCAGCAAGCAGCGATTATCGGAGGGATTTCCGGTGCAGAACATGTACATAAAGTGGCTGCGCTATATGACACACGCGTAATCCTGCATACAGATCACTGCCCTAAGAAGAATCTACCTTGGGTAGATGGACTTCTTGATGCAGGCGAAGAATTCTATAAAGTGCATGGCATCCCCTTATATAGCTCGCATATGCTTGATCTCTCTGTTGAACCAATCAAAGAGAATATTGAGATCAGTAAACGTTACCTGGAGCGGATGAGCAAAATGGATATGACCCTAGAGATCGAGCTAGGTATCACTGGTGGAGAAGAAGATGGAGTCGATCACTCAGATGTGGAAAGCTCACGGCTCTATACTCAACCTGAAGACGTAGCCTATGCCTATGAGGAACTGAAGAAGGTAAGCGATCGCTTCACGATTGCCGCGTCCTTTGGAAACGTTCATGGTGTCTATAAGCCCGGAAATGTTATTCTACGTCCTGATATCCTGCTCAATTCCCAAAAATATATTCAAGAAAAATTTAGCACAGGTGAAAAACCGGTTGACTTTGTATTCCATGGAGGTTCAGGATCTACGCTTGAAGAGATACGCGAAGCGATTTCTTATGGCGTGATCAAGATGAATATCGATACCGATTTACAATGGGCTTTCTGGGATGGTGTGCGAAATTACTATAATGAGAATAAGGATTATCTACAAGCGCAATTAGGCAACCCAGAAGGAGAAGACAAGCCAAATAAGAAATACTATGATCCACGGAAATGGCTTAGAAAAGGAGAAGACAGTTTCCGAGCAAGATTAAAACAAGCTTTTGAAGATCTAGATGACATCAACCGATTAGGGTAATTTCATTAACACACTTTCGCAACTCTGGGATAAAATAGATCCCAGAGTTGTGTTAGATTTCGATAAGCTAAAAGAACCTAAATTCATCCTTTTAGATTCTTAGCAAAATAATATCAAAACACCCCTAACACTAAAAAAACATCATGCCTCATGCTATTCACGGTAAAAGCTATCCGCTCGGCGTAACCTTATTTAAAGAAGGAGCAAACTTTTGCATTCATTCCAAAAATGCATCTGGAATAGATTTACTCTTCTTTGATTCAGCAGAAGACTCTCAACCAGCAAGAACCATGTCCTTGGATCCAAAAGTTAATCGCACCTTCCACTATTGGCATACTTTTGTTCCTGGAGTGAAAGCTGGTCAAATTTATGCCTATCGAATCTCCGGTCCCTATCAACCGGAAAAGGGACTCCGATTTGATAACGAGAAAATTTTACTAGATCCATATGGGCATAGTTTGATCGTCCCCAAGAATTACAGCCGTAGAGCTGCTTCTAAACCTGGCGATAATACAGCCAGTGCAATGAAGAACATCATTGTAAATTTAGACGAATATAATTGGGAAAACGATGAACCACTCAATATCCCGTTCACAGAGACAGTGATCTACGAAATGCATGTGCGTGGATTTACACGTCACTCAAGTTCAGGAGTGACTGCTGAAAAAAAGGGTACCTACGCTGGTGTAATCGAAAAAATCCCCTATTTAAAAAGCCTGGGCATAACAGCAGTCGAGTTAATGCCTGTCTTTCAATATGATGTGCAGGATGCCCCGCAAGGTCTTACCAATTATTGGGGTTATTCACCTGTATCATTCTTCGCGCCGCATAGCGGTTATAGCAGTCAGAATGAACCCATGAGCGTCATTAATGAATTTAGAGATATGGTCAAAGCGCTCCATCGAGCAGGAATTGAAGTCATCCTTGATGTTGTTTACAACCACACTTCAGAAAACGATGAACATGGGCCTACATTTTCTTTTCGGGGGATTGGCAACCGAACCTACTATATACTTGAAAAAGATCAAGCTGAATATGCTAATTACAGCGGCACTGGAAATACGCTCAACAGCAATCATCCAATCGTACGCCGTTTAATACTTGACAGTTTACATTATTGGGTGGAGAAAATGCATGTTGACGGATTTCGCTTCGACTTGGCGTCTATCCTGTCTCGTGGCGAACACGGAGAACCGTTAGCTAATCCACCTATCCTCTGTGATATTGAAACCGACCCTATATTTGCAAGCACAAAACTGATTGCAGAAGCCTGGGATATAGGGCTATATCAGGTAGGCAGCTTTATCGGTGATCGCTGGAAAGAATGGAACGGACGCTTTCGGGATGACGTGCGTAGTTTCATCCGAGGCGATGAGGATAGCGTCCCAAAGCTCCCCAAACGTATCTTAGCAAGTCCAGACTTATTTTTACATGAGGAACGCGAACCAGAACAGAGTATCAATTTCATCACAAGCCACGATGGATTCACCCTTAACGATCTGGTCTCATATAATCGTAAACACAATGAAGCCAATAACGAGGGTAATCGCGACGGGATGGACTATAATATCAGTTGGAACTGCGGAGCAGAAGGACCAAGCGACAATCCTGAAATTGAAGCGCTACGCAAGCAGCAAATCAAGAATTTTCTGATGATCAACTTATTATCCCTAGGTGTACCGATGTTACTAATGGGAGATGAAGCACGTCGAACACAACTTGGGAATAACAACGCCTATTGTCAAGATAACGAAATTAGTTGGTTTGATTGGAGTTTTTTAGTAAAACACGCCGATATCTACCGTTTTACAAAAATGCTGATCCAGTTTCGGAAAAACCTTGACTTTTTGAGCGCTGACCGAGATTTAAGCCTATCCCAACTACTTGAATTAGCTAAGATCCGCTGGCACGGCGAACAATTGAATCAACCTGATTGGGGAAGATCATCCCATAGTCTAGCCTTTAGCGTCCTAAATGGTGACGCCATTTTCTACTTTATTCTAAACGCTTCAAATAAATCCCTGCTATTTAAACTCGAAGAGATCCCAAGTCACTTTAATGGCGCTTGGCTACAAGTGATCGATACCTCCCTGGAATCTCCCGATGACTTCCACCCAATCACAGAAGCGCCTATTCACGATGATCTCTACTATAAAGCGCAAGCCCATTCAATTGTCCTGCTTATCGCTGAGCGAACGCTAATCCAGAAATCCAAATAGAGACGCTGCTATAGATATGGGGGGTAAGTAAAAAAAGCGCCCAATACTTGGGTCATCTCTTGGGTTACCATCGAGATACATGTCCATATCACACGATAAGGGATTGTTTTCGAATAGAAGAAAAGCTATTCTAAAAACATGAACTCATATAATTACAAAACTAATTCATTGAATTATCAAACCAATTCATTGACTGAATTTATTTCTGAAGTCGAAATCGATAACCAAGCCGGTCATTCAGCGCGTTTGCTGGCGCTTGCCGGTCCATTTGCGGCTAGTCAGACAATGCTAGAGTTTGCTGCGCATCTAGCTCTTCGAGGTCCGATAAAGGTGCTCGATGGAGGCAACCGCTTTAACGCTTACACCGTAGCAAGCGTATTGCGCTCGCTTGGTGCGGAGGACCTCATGCAAGCGCTAGCGCGTATCGAGGTGGCGCGCGCTTTCACCTGCTATCAAATGACGGCTATGCTGGAAAGCACCGTCTCACAAAAAATCCCCACACTTGTAATTGACTTATTAGACACGTTTTATGACGAGAGCGCAGCGCTAGACGAGCGCATCCGGTTAGCGAGGCGCAGCGCAGAACACCTACAACGATTAAGCCGGCAGGCGCCAGTTGTAGTCAGCCTACGCCCACCACCGCCCTCCCAAAACGACCCTACCGGTTTACAAGAGATCATCCAAGAGGCAGCCGATCGTTTCTACTTTCAAGAGATGCTCCCTGAAACACCGGTTCTAAAACTTTTTTAGAAAGGAGATCTATGGGACGTACACTACCATCAATCACCCAAGCCTATCTGCAAGAACAAGATGCATTGCAGCGCTTTCGGCGTGCTCTGCGGCGTAGCGATCAATATGCACTAGATGACTTGCTCGCCTCAGCTCGCCAGCATTTAGCAGCCGCAGCTTATGCAGCCCATCCGCTACCATTTGAGACATTCCTACTGTCCATGTTGTTAGAAGAGCATAAACGCGTTCTGCAGTTAGAAAGATTGGTCGAGGAACTTACAGCGGATCAAAATAATGAAGTATGAGCGAATATACCGGTTGGCTATTGGATCTGTATCCCGACAAGAAAGAGGGAGTTGTGCTTTGGTTAGCAAGCGAAGGCGGAGAACGTCACCGCTTTCATCATTCGTTTCCGGTCATATTCTACGCTGCTGGTACAGCCGCGCGCTTACGCGAACTTTGGAAATATCTCCAGTCACAATCAGAAAAAGTTGAACTAGCGCGTACCCAACGACGCGAGTTGTTCACCAAAGAACCAGTGGATGTATTGCAAATCCAGGTTCCACAGACCAATAAACAAACTCGTCTTTTCGAAAACATCAGGCAGATGTTTCCAGAGCTGACTTATTTTGACGCAGATATTCCGATTGCGTTGAGGTATGCGGCGGCATTCCATACCTTTCCCCTGGCGCGCTGCAAGATCACGGCTAGCAAAGAACAAGAAGTGCAAGAAATCGAATTGCTTGATACCCCGTGGACGATCGATCCAGAAGCGCCGCCGTTGCGTATTCTGCGCATGTCTCCCGACGAAGACCCGAATCATAGAACCCCCAACTATTTAATTGTGGCTGCCGAGCAGCACAGCTACCGATTGGCATTAGAGCCAAGTCGACCTTTGTTGATCAACCTGCGCGCCATCCTCAAGCGGCATGATCCAGACCTGATCTTGACCAATTGGGGAGATACATGGCTGCTACCTTATTTGCTGGAGCACATACATGCATTGAATATTGATGTTCCTCTCAATCGAGATCATAAGCGGGAAGCCTCTTTTCGCCCGGAACGCTCCTATTTCTCCTATGGGCAAGTTATATATCGGGGGAAACAGGTACATCTATATGGTCGTTGTCATATTGATTGTCGAAATGCCATGCTTTGGGATAGCTATGAAATGGTAGGAGCACTCGAGACAGCGCGAGTGACTGGCTTACCCCTACAAACAGCGGCGCGCGTCTCGCCCGGCACAGGCATCTCGGCGATGCAAATCTTGACTGCTTTACGTCAGGGCATTTTGGTTCCCTGGCACAAACAGCAATCCGAAACGCCTAAAACCGCCCTGGATATGTTCATGGCGGATCAAGGGGGTATGGTTTACCAACCTTTAATTGGAATCCATCATGATGTAGCTGAGATCGACTTTGTCTCTATGTATCCGGGTATTATGGTGAACTTTAACATTTCGCCAGAAACGGTGCATGGAAAACGACATAAAGCAACAGAGCTAGCTCCAATAGAGACGCTAGCGGGTGACTCAAGCCCAGGACTAGTTCCACAAACCCTGGCGCCTTTACTGGAGAAACGATTAGCACTTAAAACAGCGCTGATGACTCTACCGACCTGGTCACCGAAATATGCGCTATACAAAGCACGCGCTTCTGCGCATAAATGGCTACTGGTAACTTGTTTTGGGTACCTTGGCTATAAAAATGCGCGTTTCGGTCGGATCGAATCGCACGAAGCGGTCACAGCTTATGGACGAGAAGCGCTCCTACGCGCCAAGGAGGCTGCGGAAGACATGGGATTCACGGTCCTACATATGTACGTGGATGGTATGTGGGTAAAAAAGCCGGGAGTGTCTAATGTCGCAGACCTGCAATCATTGCTGGATGAGATCACCGACCGCACTCGCCTACCCATCGCGTTAGAAGGGATCTACCGCTGGGTGGCTTTTCTGCCCTCGCGCCAGAACAAGCGCGTGCCTGTTCCCAATCGCTACTTTGGAACTTACCAAAACGGCACACTTAAGATACGCGGGGTTGAAGCGCGCCGAGGCGATGCGCCAGCTTTTGTAGCAGAGACACAGATGCAAATCTTGAGAATTCTCTCCCAAGATGGATCAAAGAAACCTTCAATAGAGAGCTTGCAAAGCGCGCTGGCGCTTGTACACCAGAAACTCAAAAAACTGCGCACTGGACATATGCCGCTGGAGGACTTGATCATCAGCCAAAGGCTGAGTCGCGAACTAGAGAACTATCGTCAGCCCTCACCGCCAGCACGGGCAGCTACTCAGTTAGTAAAAAACGGTAGAGTATTACGCGCTGGTCAACGAGTACGTTTCCTTTACACGCTTGGGGAGCCAGGTGTTTACGCGTGGGATTTACCCGAGCGCCCAAAAACAGAAATGATAGATATTGAGCGCTACAGCAAGTTAATGCTGCGCGCTGCTCATGCTGTCTTGGAACCATTCGGCTATGATGAGGCCCAAGTCGCTGAACAGATCGGTGAAATCCCAGCACATCAGTTAAGGTTGCCTTTGCCTAGGCGATTTAGGTCTTCGCCATCAGACCGGAATCTCGTTTTTCTACAACCAAGCACGAACACTATGGTTGTCCCTTAAAAGAAATCTTACGGTTTGTATGATTGCCCTCACTTAAACGTAAGATGATAACGCCGAAGATAATCAGAATACTCCCCACCCATTGTGGAATGGTAAATATTTCATTCAAGATAAAGTAAGCCAGCACCGCGGTAATGGCTGGCTCGAGGGTGGCAATCAGGTTTGCTACGCTGGCGGGTAAATAGGATAGACTTAACGTGTAAAGACCATATCCTCCTATAGTTGGTCCAACAGCTAATACGATCAAGATGATCCATCCGGACCACATACTACCCAACCAAAACAAGTCGGGGGACGCTACGCCAGTAGGCAGATATTTGAAAAAGAGATTGTAAACAAATAAAAGAGGTACCGCAAAGGTAAAAGAATACAGCATGGTCGTCCACGGATAAATCGAGCGTTTTGAAGCAGCCTTACCCATCAGACTATATCCAGCAAAGGCTAAACCGGAAAGAAGACCAGTGACAATGCCAAGTGTATTGAGCTGCCATGCAAAGTAATCATAAGCGCCCGATACAAATACACATCCAACCATGCTGAATGTAATCGCAATGATTTTCAAGGCGCCCAAATCTTCGGAAAAGAGGCGCCAACCTAAAACCGCGGTGAAAGCGGCTGAGCTGTAAGCCAAAACCGTAGCAACCGCAGCGCCATTAAGCGCTACAGAGACCGTCCACAAGGAGTTAAATAAAGAAAGTTCTATACCGAAGAGAATGATAAAAGGAATATGTTTTCGATCTAATGATAAACGTTCAGGGAAACGGGATGCAATGAACAGGAAAAGAGCAAGAGCGACAAAGAAATCTCGCCAAAAGGCTAAAACCAGGGGGGGAAGATGGTAAATTTCAGTCAGGTAACGAATAAAAACACCTGTTGTAGACCATACGATAGTACCAACTAAACAAATTAAGTAACCTCGAGTAAAATCTGGTACAGATTTTTCTTTTATTGTCTCGATGTTCAATTTCGTCTCCTGCAAATGCCAAATATAGGATGTATATTACCATCAAGCATCAAGAATTGGATAGAGTAAACATAAATTGATCAAAAAAAGGTGTAAAATAATAAAATAAAACTGTCGATAATCGGTTTCTACTATCCATATGTAAATAAAACGCAATGATTGAGACGAATGATAAAGGATAGCTTTGTTTGATAAATAATTAAACTAGTTTTATTACCAACTATATATATTATTAAGGAGAGTACAATGACAATCGTATTAGATGGTTCCGGGCTAACGATAGAGAAATTAGTAAATATCGCTCGGAATGGAGAAAAAGTCTCACTTCATCCAGATGCTTTAGAACGGATCAAAACCTGCCGGGCAATGCTTGAGAAGAAGATCGATGCCCACGAAATCATGTACGGAGTAAATACTGGCATTGGCGAATTTTCCGAGGTTGTTTTAACAGATGACCAAGTGAAACAATTTCAACGCTATTTGATTTACAACCATGCGGCTGGAATTGGAGATCCAGCGCCAATCGAATATGTAAGGGCTGCCATGGCTGGTCGCATTAATGTACATGCACATGGTAATTCTGGCTGTCGTCCTGAAATTACGCTCACTTTAGTTGAAATGTTAAATAAAGAGGTCACTCCGGTCGTATGTCAAAAGGGTTCAGTAGGAGCAAGCGGCGACCTAGCGCCAATGTCACAAATTGCATTATTGATGATGGGAGAAGGAGAGGCGTATTTCCAAGGTGAACGTCTACCCGGAAAAGTGGCGCTGGAGAAAGCTGGTATCCCAATCCCGAATCTACAAGCGAGAGATGGCTTAGCGATCATTAATGGTTCCAATTTATTGACCGCGATGAGCGCCTTACACCTCTATGATATGAATCGCTGGTTGAAACAAGCTGAAATTGCCTGCTCAATGACTCTTGAGGCGCTCTACGCGAATATGAAGCCATATGACACCCGCCTACACGAATTGCGTGGATTTCCCGGAGCAGTACGATCCGCAAAGTCGATCAGGAAGTGCATTGAGGGAAGTGATCTCTTGTCTGGCAAGCTCAAGATCAAAGTCCAAGACGCCTATTCGATGCGCTCCTCTCCCCAGGTCATTGGAACTGCGCATGACGCAATTGCCTTTGCGCGCAGTCAAGTCGAAACCGAACTAAATGGCGTGGGAGACAATCCTATCTTCATTCCAGAAGACAACGCGACACTGACTGGCGCGAATTTTCAGGGTTCGCCGGTTGCACTTCCCATGGATATGGCAGGCGCCGCGATCACAATGGTCTCAGTTATATCTGAGCGGCGACTTAATCGTTTAACGAATCCTGCACTAAGTGTTGGATTACCTGCATTCTTAACCAAAGGAGCCGGGATGTTTTCGGGTTTGATGCTCAGTCAGTATGCAGCTGATATGTTGATCGTAGAACAACGTATCCTTTCCGCACCAGCGAGCATCGGCTCTATCCCTGCTGCTGCAGATCAGGAAGATTTCGTCTCAATGGGGATGAACACTGCTATTAAAAACGCCCAAATCCTTGATAATGCTTATGGCGTCTTGGGAATTGAGTTCATGGCAGCCGCACAAGCGCTTGATTTCCGAGATTTCCAGCCAGGTAAAGGCGTCCAAGTCGCGCATGATGTGATCCGAAAGTACGTCGATCATCTTGATGAAGACAGACCACTTTACCCTGATCACAATACCATGAAGGCGCTCGTTAAATCATGTGAAATATTGGAAAGCGTTGAGGACGCGGTAGGCAGTTTGGAATGAAATCCTAGACTTTGACCTGAAAAAAAAAGACAACTCTGAAGGTTGTCTTTTTTTATATACCTTAATTCTAGCTATTGGATCGGTTCCACCGAAACAACCTGATCAAAGGCATTTATATTTAGGATCCACTCACTCCCAATTTGAAAACGTTGAAAATCATCATAGTGACTGACAGAGTATGAATATATCCCTTCAGACGAATCGAAAATCACGACATAGCTTTCGCTTTCTTCTCCCAAGCGTTGGTTTGTTCTTAAAGATGGATTAGGGAAAGTGATGGCGTACCCACTGCCACTTTGCTTTACCGTATCGATCACCTGCCATTCATCGATTTCATATTCACAGAAGGGTAAATAAACTTCAAACTCACAATCTTGTACTACCTGCCCTTGTCCAGTTCCAGTATCGATGGTGTATGGCGTACCACAAATTTTTTCATAATTCCCATCGGAAGGCTCATTCTGCTGTGTATGATGCAATTGATCTTCACATTGACCTAACCTTGCAGCCAAAGGGACTTCATTTTGCCAAGCACGATAGGTAACTGGACCTAATTCTTCTAGTTCAATACTTGTTTCCCATTGTACTTCTTGCACAATACCCTGCAGGCTTTCTCTAGCCGATGAGAGAAAGATAAATGCAATCAAGGCAATCACACACAAAATAATAACCAATAGACCTAATCCAACGAAAAGAAGACTTGATTTCTTACTCGGGGGAGACGCTTGGATCGGTTTTTCCGGTAAAGAGGTTTTTATTTGTGGCTCTTCTTTCTGTATAGTAAGAGGCGCTCCACATTGATAACATTTTAAGTTGGTCTCGCTATTTTCTGCACCGCAATTTGGACAAATTATCTTTTGTGCAGGGGTGGTTTTATATGCCCCAACCACCCGTCCTTTGAGGCGACTTTTGCCTTCAGAGAGGTCAGCGCCACATTGTGAGCAAACCTTAGCATCGGCTGGGTTACGAGCGCCACAAAATGCGCAATGAATATCAGCCCCCTTCTCAACCTGTTTCTTCACTTCCTCATCGATAACAAGTTCCTTCCCTTGTACTTGTTCAAACTGAATATCTTCGGGTTGAGGAGCGCCACAACTTAAACACGTTTTCTCAGGACCTGGATTCCGATTTCCACATTTAGGACAAGTCCATTCTAATTCAACAAAGCCCAGTGTTTCGCGAGACATCACAACTCCTTTTGATTTTAAATACAATTCAGTATTGTTTTAAATTTTTATCCGTAAACCAAAAAAAAGAAACATCCTAATTCATCTCCAATTATGCTTTACACCCGCTTACCACAATGATTACAAAATTTACTATTTGGTCGTAAAGGTTGTCCACAATAAATACAATGTGCCTTAAATTGGACATCAGGAGTCCCAAGCTCCAAAGTATAACCACAATAAGAACAAAACCGAGCGCCTTCACGAAGCGATGCTCCGCAGCGTGGACAAATATTTTCGCTTTTAGATGAATAATCGGGTGGAGGGGAAATTGATGGATAAGAAACCGGAGCATACCTTGGTGTGCTCTGTGAATACTGTCTCGATTTTCGAGAACGACGTGATAGCAATACCACCCCTAAGATACCGATACCGCTGAGACCGATTATCCCCGGGAGTAGAACACAAGCAATAAAGCTAAATAAAAGGCTATTCGAACCTTCTTTATCTTCCGGTTCAGGAGTTGCAGTAGGAGATGCTTCGCTAGTTATAGTAGCTGCTTGAGTAGGAACTTCACTCGGAGGTACAACTTGCGTAGGCGGTGTTGTGGGGGAAGGATCGACGGTAGTTGCAATTACTGGAGGTGTAGGCAAAACTCCAATATCTGGAGGCAACCCGATATTTAAGCGACCATAACCAAAAAGGTAATCCGGGCCCGGATTACCCAGATCAATAGCGTTTGATTTTAAAAAATTGCCAACATCCTGGGGGGAATAATCCGGATATGCCTCTAAGATAAGAGCAGCGACTCCAGCAACATGCGGTGTTGATGCAGAAGTTCCATAGAACGCTTCCCCATAGGCAGCGCTATTTGTCCCATCAGGGGCGCTAAGATCGGGTTTGAAACGACCATCATTGGTTGGACCTTGAGAACTAAATGGTTCTAAAGAATCGTTTTCCCAATAGGTTGCTCCAATCGTAAAAGCCTCTGCAGCATCAGCAGGAGATCCTAGCGAGTATTCTTTTGTATAATACTCAATTTCACCATTGTAGATAAAAAAATCAAGCAAAACCTGTCTAGTGACATTCGCTCCGTAAAATGCGATACTATACGGTCCTGAGTCAGAAAATTGATAGGAAATGTATTCCATTGCATCCCCTGGACCAGACTGAAAATTTTGTGAACTCGCAATTTCATTTTTATATGAATCAACAACAAATAAATCTAAATTTTGATCTCCAATATCCCAGTCATCCCAATTAAGCACAAATTTTACCACACCCCCCGGTTCGAAAGCTAACATCTCATCACCATCACTAAACTCATGGAAACCATCTCCATCATAATCGGTAAAAATCGCGCGATAATGTGTTTCCGCATAATTACCGGCTGAATTAACCCAAAAAATGCCATTAGATACCGCTTGTCGAACGGCATAGGTGCCAGGTCCGGTACCATCCTTGGGTCCATATAGCCAGCTTGCAGAATGAGTAATAATGTCGACACCTTGTTCAATCAACCAACTAACCGCCTGATTGGTTTCTGTCTCGGTATCTGAAGCGACTAAATACAACTTCGCCGAAGGGGCTATGTCATGGACAATTTCGGCGCAAGCAGTCCCATGTACACTCCCTGTTGCATCAGCAGCAGTACCTGCAATGAATGATTTAACAATCAAATCTGCTGGAAGATCATCTCCTAACAAATATTGGTAACCATCAAAACCACCATCAAGGATTGCCACCTTGACACCCGCGCCTGTGTACCCCTCAGATTGCCAACTTTCAGCGCCGATCATGGCTAAAGATTCTAAATATACCGATCCCACATCTTTAATACTCATCATGGGCATACGAATACGAATAATATTCTCTAATCCACTTATGCTTAGAAATAAAGACCCTGGACGTTCAGACTGAAGCGATTCCTTCAGTAAACCCAAAGGTATCGCAATATCCATCATATTCCGACTCACGGCGGTTACTTTGACTCCAATGGATTCAAATTCAGCTTGAAGATCATCTGTGTCGGTTGTGTTAAGTTCAAGCGTTAATCTCAATTCATCGTCATCGGATAATAATCCCCGTTTACGAGCTAGGTCAAAAGCAGCCATTTCGCCACCTTCTTCGTAGGCAATCAAAAATTCTTTATAGACCGAGTCGAGTTTTGTATCTTGGAGAATTGTGCTTAATTCCGGATAGTCTTCAACCAATTCTGAGAGTGAAAGTGGGGGTGAAAGCTGGAACGGTTGTTCAGAGCCATCTGGATGGGCTTTGAGATAGAACCAAGCGCCAACAGCAGCAATGACAAGAAAGAGCAGGGAAATGATGGCTAACAAAATAAGCAACCGCGTCGAGGAAAACTTACGCTCCAATTTAGTGACACCAAGCGGTTTTGTATCAGGTGTGGATTTGCCGGGCATACTACTCCTCCAAATTAACAGGTACTAGCCAATAATTTTCGCTATCCCCTTCCGCTGTCCAGCCAGTCATGCCAGTCTTTTGCGAATGAATACGCCACCAGATCCATTTATTGGAACAAGATGGTCCTTCGATAATATCAACTAATTCTCCAGGTTGGATAAAACCAATCACAAGAGCATTGGAGCTGGGTTGAGTGCGGACACGATTTGGCAGTGGTGGATCGGTGCTCACGAAGGCAGTTTCCCCAACATGCAGCCTTGATAGATAAATCCCAGGGCAAGCTTCCCACTTACCGCTAGGGTCTTCGGTGCTTGTGGACGTAGGTGATTCGACTTGTATTTGGGTTGGACTCAAAACAGGTTCGGTGGGAGGCGCCAAGGTGGGAATTGATGTGGGAGGTATGGTTGGTTCAGTGATCACCGTTGCAGTGGGAGAAATTGGCTCAGTAGTAGGTGACTGCGGACTGGATAACTGCTGAGCGAGTGCTGTTTGTGTAAGAAATAAATCCAAGCGGATTTCTGTGGGTGTTGATCTTACCGGAGACAAGTAAAAATAGACTCCAATCGCAGCCACAACTGTTGCCAGTAAACAAAAACCCAGCATCGCGATCAACAACCAGAGCAACCAGTTCACAGGTTTATTAGGAGCAGCCTTATATGAATTCGAAAAATCTTCAGACATTTTTAACAACTTCCTTATGGTAGAGACCAGATCGTAAAGCCAACATATCCAGTGTATTCACCATCGACTTCATCATCTTGATAAAAACCTGTCGCAATGGTGATATCTCCGGCATTCATGCGAGCAGATAAATCTAATTCAGCGATAAAGACATTATTCAAATAAAAATATCCTTTATCTTCATTAGCGATAATTTTGATTGTGTTCGATCCGCCTTCATCCAAATTCATATTTGTCGCTGAACCCTGATGAACAATTTCACCTTCAGTATCCCCTGTATTATTTTGGAGAACCCATTCGCTATCATCTTCTAGAATAAACCGGTATTGATCATTTTTCTCATCATCGCGGAACATAAAACCGTAATTCCAGGGCGCTAATGATGATGAATGAGGGTTAAAGAAGGTAGCTTCAACAATAAAATTCTTTATACTAACTTCAGGTGCAAATTCTGCAACCAATCCGTCTTCCCGATCATGTTCGAGATTACCATCCTGTGGTCCAAATACCTTCTGACCGGATGCCTGAAGAGAAGCGATAAGACTTTCACGAGATTCGATTGTGGAAATTACTTGAGCAGTTGAAGTAGCTAGATTAGCTTCTATAGCTGTATTCAAAGCAGCGGCTGTGGCTGTAGAATTTCGATCCGCTTGCGCTTGCGTAGCCAATTCGCCAGCTTCTAAATATATTTCGGCGCTGCTTGTGGAAGTGCGCTTTACTCTCTCTTGGAGAGTCAACTGCATTTGGATGGCATCGGCTGTATCGGTTCTATTAGCAATATCCTGCTGTTCACCGATCAAATATAAACCAAAAATAGCGGAAGATCCTAAACAAAGTAAAACCGCAGCGATAATCCCAACCCAAAGCAATCGGCGAGGTTTCTTTTTACGCTCGGGTTTTACCACCTCTGGAAAAGGTTGAGCGATCGGCGGTGCTTCTGCGACTGCCCTTACCGTAGCTTGTGGTTGATCTCTTTCAGGACTAACGACTACTGTAGAACCAGTTTCTGTTAGCGCTACTTTGAATTGCATTGCATTTTGAAAACGCTCTTCCGGTTCCAATTTCATCGCCTTTTCAATTGCTTGGCTAACTTGAGGGTTAACGCTTTGTTTTATTTGATGGACTGGTATCATTTTCTTTCCCGCCATGCGCTGGACACTTTCCAAAGGCTCATCCCCAGTGATTAACTTGTATAGCGTGGCGCCAAGCGCATAAATATCTGTACGTGCATCCGTATTTCCCTGACCATATTGCTCGGGAGGCGCGTAACCAGGTGTGACTGCGCGTGCACCCATCGTCGTTTTCAAATTCGGATCAGATACTTTAACCAATCCAAAATCTACTAACATCGCCTTCCCTTCTGGGGTAATGCGGATGTTAGCTGGTTTAATATCACGATGGAAAACCGATGGTTTCCTGGAATGCAAATAAGATAAGGCGTCCGCAACTTGCGAGATCCATTCTAAGGATTTGTTGACTGAAACCACCCCTTCTCGCTCAGTCAAGCTAGCCAAATCCTCACCATCAACAAAGTCCATCACCAAATACTGCCCTTGATCCTCAATAATGAAATGATCAATAACCCTGGGGAGATTGGGATGGTTCAGGTTAGCTAATATTGTGGCTTCGCGCGCGAATTGGCGTTTTGCTTCTGGGGAGGTATCCAAGTTTTCCTTGACTGCGCATGGACGATTTAGGCTGGTATCCCATGCGCGATAGACTGCACCAAAACCTCCTCGTCCCAATTCATGTTCAATTCGGTAACGATTATGTAATAATTCTTGTGGATCGAGTGAAGGTTGTTCCATGGACGATTTAGATCCTTCAGAGAGTCCTCCCATCAATGCTTCACCACAATTCGAACAAAACCTGGCACTGTCCCGATTAATAGTATTACAGTGTGGACACTTATTGACCGTCATAACTCTTTTCTACCTCAAATCTAAGATTATTCATTTAATACTCTCCATGGGTAACGACCAGATTGTAAAATCTTT
This sequence comes from uncultured Anaerolineaceae bacterium, assembly GCA_964547225.1. Lineage (GTDB taxonomy): Bacteria > Chloroflexota > Anaerolineae > Anaerolineales > UBA4823 > CAZJMV01. The sequence goes on from CAZJMV010000148.1 coordinate 36,812, forward strand.
ATAGTTCGTTACTTCACCAACTAACTCTTCATCTTCAAAAAGACCGGTAACAATAAAAATATCTCCAGTATTTGTACGTGATGAGATATCCAATTGTGAAATATACTCATCATTAAGATAAAAATAACCAACTTGATCAATAAACTCTAAACGGATTTTATTTGCATCATCTTGATTGATCTTTAGCTGTGGGATAGACCCACTGTTAATCACTACTCCATTTGGATCACCAGAATTGTTTATTAATTTCCAAGTTTGATCCGATTTTACTGCAAATCGGAACTGTACATTTTCTTCCACATGACGTAATACAAATCCATAATCCCAAAGACCAGAAATTGGATCATAAGGATTATAAAAAATTGCTTCAACAATAAAATCTCTTAATTCCACTGATGCACTATCTGCTTCTATCATACCATCATCCGGCTCATGATAGAGGCTACCATTTGTAGGCCCGAAAACCAATACACGTGTTGCGTTAAGGGTAGCTTGGTGGTTTAGAATATTCTGAGCTTGAACAGTTGATGTCTCACCAACAGCAAGATATTCCGCAGTATACGTCTTAGCTTGCTCGGTGAATTCTGCATTCGTGCTTTGTTCGCTCATAAGTAGTAAACTATAACTCGCCCCGACACAAAGACAGATAACGATTACTCCGATAATTGCCAGCCAAAACCAAACACTCTTTTGTTTGGTTTTACTGTTCCGATCTAATGTGGAGTATTTGGGAAAAATTTCTTGTTTTTCTCGTGACGGACTAACTGCGGGATGAAAAGAAAGATCATGAACCGGATTTACCAAAATAGTTGATTCGATAGCATTCAAGTCAGTCTTAAATTGTTGTGAATCTTGATAGCGCTGTTCAGGGTCAAGACTCATAGCTCGTTCAATAACGGAACTAATATGGTATGGAATGTTTGGATTTATTTGATGGGCTGGAAGCATACGACTACCAGCAATTCGTTGAACACTTTCTAAAGGATCCTGCCCGGTAAGTATCTTATATAAGGTTGCTCCTAAGGCATATATATCTGTACGAGTATCAGTTTGACCTTTACCGTATTGTTCTGGGGGAGCGTAACCAGGCGTAACAGCCCGCGCTCCCATTGTCGTCTGTAATTTTGGGTCGAAAATTTTAACCAACCCAAAATCAACTAATATCACTTTCTCTTCTGGCGTGATACGAATATTAGCTGGTTTGATATCTCGATGCACAACAGGTGGTTGTCTGGTATGCAAATAGGATAATGCATCAGCGACCTGCGATATCCATTCTATGGATTGATTGAGCGGTAAATGACCTAATCTTTGAATTCGACTCCCCAGGTCTTCCCCATCCACAAAATCCATCACCAAATATTGTCCTTTATCTTCGATAATGAAGTGATCAGTTACTCGTGGAAGATTGGGATGTGAGAGATTGGCAAGGATCGTCGCTTCACGTTCAAATTGGCGTTGAGCTTCTGGCGAAGTATCAAGGTTTTCTTTTACAGCGCATGGGCGTTTTAAATTCAAATCCCAAGCTCTATATACCGCGCCAAAACCACCCTGCCCTAATTGTTTTACAATTCGGTATCTTTCTGCGATCACCTGTCCAGTTTGCATTGTCATTCAAAAAACTCCAAGAATTCCAATTGGATCACTCTATCATAATACTAGATAATATTCACTCCACATCCACAGGTTGGATGATTTGAACGTAGGTTACCCAACCAACACCAGTAAACGTAATTGTGCCTGGAACCGGTACGTCCCCAATATCAGAAATCTGGCAAAGAGGGAATTCATCCTCATCAATAAACAAATCAAGAGCATCCCCCCCAAGGAAAACAAATCGGTAAGTATGTGTCTGAGTTCCTACTAGATCTTTCTCACAGCGATTGTTCGTCAATGGTGTATGCAGGATGATCCGATTTCTAAGTATTTCAAAATGGATCACAGTTGGATCTTGATTTTCGGGACCACGCATAAATTGTAATGGATCCCAATCAAATAATAACTTGAACTGAGGAAAAGTGTCATTTAGCTGACCTCGAAAAATTATTTCTGCTCCAGGAGAAATAAAGATTTGTTCGCGAGAAGTCACACCTCCAGATCCATAGTCTTCTGATGCTGCTAAATCCATCCAATTATCTCCTGGACCTTTACTGATCTTAGGGCGAGGTTTTCCCCAAGATTTCCAATAAGCAGATATTGAACCATCAAAATCATCTTCGAAAAGGATCCTTGTTGCGGATATCTCTGGTAATTCAGTCTCGGTTAGTGTGATTATTTCCGTCGGTTGAAGTGTTATGGTTGGCGTTATTGTTGATGAAGGTAGTAATGTCGGCGTAACCTGCATTTCTTCGGTTTCAATGGGGAGCGGTGTATCAGTTGATATGGATGCTGGCATTGTTGTCGGAGTAACACGATTAAACAAACCTAGAGGATCTTTTATATAGAGATAGGCGCCAGCAACAATGACAAGACAAATCAATACCAAAAATAATATTAACAACAAAAACAGTGATTTCTTGCGTTTTGGTTTTTGCTCAGCCTTTGCAGTAGACGGTGTTGGTGGAGGCGCTTTGACTTCACTTTTGACAGGAACCTGTTCATGAACTAACTTCTCAGATTCTTCAGTTTGAGATATTACGTCAGGCGCTTTTTCTTTGGAATCGTGTTCGATTTCTCTTCCACATGAATTACAGAATTTTGCGCCTGGTCGAACGCTTTTCCCGCAAAATGGACAAACATCCTTCATTTCAGTGGAAGCAGATATTTCACCTTCTGCTCCAACCGATTGTTTCGAGGAGATCTCAAAACCACAACTACCACAAAATTTCGCTCCCTTTCTAAGTGGCTTACCGCAATTTGGACATGTCGCTGTCATATCTGCTCTCCTATTTCGTATCCTTTATATCAGTTCCAAGTTCATGATGAAGATAAATCCATTCCACAATTATTACAAAACTTAGCTCCTGGTCGCAACTTTTGACCACAATTAGGACAATAAGCTAAATCAGAATCAACTTTAGGTGAAATCATTTCTGTCGCTTCAATTTCATCCAAAACGGGTGTCCCGCACTTTGGACAGAATTTCGCGTTCGCTCTTAATGGGTTCCCACAATTTTTACAAAGAAACGTATCAGCAGATAACTCAGAAGGAGCTTTGGGGGTAGTTCGAGGCTTTTCTTCGAACGTATCTGCAATAAGCGTTGCTTCATAATCTTGCTGATAGGGTATTTCTTTCTCATCCTGCACTGGTTGAGGAGCAGCAATTGAGTCGTCTAGGATTTCAGAGCGACTACGCTTTGCGATCATCTGTACAGTCAAGGGTAACAAAAAAGCAAGGAATAATGGAAAAAGACAAAGTAAACCTACTAGACAATTCGATTGAATATTTAAAAGATGTTGTTCATGATAACCAGTACTCTCTTCCGCACTTCCTATACGGACTATAACATCGCGACGGGTTCCATCATAAGTCGGGCGAGGGCTATGATAGGTTATTCGATATTGGTTGGCGATCACTGCTCCAATATCTTCAATCACTCCAGTAAAGTCAGGATTCTCAGCAATATTATAGTAGTTACCTCCTGTTTCTGTAGCTAAATAGCGATAATCATCGATATAGGGAGTAATTGCGTATATTGAAATATTATTCTCCGTGATTTGATTCAGGACAGCCTGATACTCTATTTTTGGATCGTCAAAAGTTTGCTCATCATCCGTGGGATCACCATAGCGATGAGGAGTAGCATCTGTAATCAAGATAAGAACACTCTGAGCATCACCACGAAAGTTCATTTGGCTTGCTCGGTGCAAAGCTGCATAACTATTTTCCGGTTCCTGATCTCCACCTTCAGCTTTCAAACCCGAAACCCATCCCCGAAAGGTTTCCACATCTTCCGTGAGACTACTATCCTCATAGAAAACAGAGCGGATTTCATCTGAAAATGTCACCAAACCTAACCGGTAATCACGCCCTTTGCTTTCTAGCTCTTCGGCAAAAGAAATGCAAGTCTGAATAAGACCAGAGATCTCTTCTCCCATGCTTCCTGTCGTATCAAATACAAAAACAACATCTACCGCACGTTGATCGCCAATACCTGCAAAGTCACTCAGCTCAACTTTTTCTTCATCTTCCAGTATTTCGAAATCATCACTTGTTAAACCAGTAATATAATTCCCAGCAGAATCAGTGATATTAACATACAGCGTGATTTCAGGATAATCCTCGGCATCGAATTGAGCGATGGATACATTCAAATCTTCTGGGAGTTCATCCTGTGCAAAAGCTACTTCAAGAATTGGATAATTTAATAAAAAGAAAACCATCGTCAAAATAAAAAACGAAATACCACGAAAATTAAAATCAATATTCGGCTTTCTTTTTACTCCATTTTTTTTAGTTACCTTCATTGCCCGATTTCTCCCAAACATCCAATTCACCACGACTTAAATAATAACTGAATATTACCCATTTGAATGGTTGAACCACTGCTGATTGGGTCTGAATTACCAGGTCTGATCAAGGACTGCCCAAGATAAAAGGATTGAGACGATCCAAAATTGGATAGCATAAATCCTTCTGACCCCAGACTAATCTGCGCTTGTTGCTTCTCAATATTATTATCTGGGATATAGATATCACAAGCATCCGAAGAACCTAAAATGGCACCTCCTATGATTTCTATCTCTGTACCTTTGCGAGGTCCATTCAGATAAACGATCAATCCACGTTGCGACATTACTCCACCAATAATAGTCACCGTGAGAGGAATAATGATCCCTACGCTAATTCCAATGAGCATTAAACCAAATGCACTCAGGAAGATCTGAGCATCCGCACTTTGTTGTAAGAATAACTGTGTGAAAATCTCGTATAATGCACCACCAATTAAACCTGCCAAGAAGCCTCCCAGAAAACCATACAGGGCAAGTTTTTTATTCCAATTAATGAGACCTTGACCTAATCCCAAAAAAGCTCCGAATACCATCCAACCCAAAATACGAGCGATGAATCCCCCTTCGATGAGATTGAAAATTACGCCTCCTAAAAATAAGCCAATCATTCCACTAATTACCCCAGCAGTAGCGCCCCCCAATAAGCCTATGATCGTTTTTTTGAAAGAACGCTTGACAAGTAAACCATCCACCATACCCAATGCAGAGCCAATGAAAAGCCCAACACCCGCACCAGTTAATAAATTCGCGAGATGAATATTCCAAGTGGTTGTGTCTATTAACCCTAATAATAACCAGGCAAAAATCGCACCAATAGCGCCGAGGATTGAGTCATAATAAACTTGCCAAACTTTAGTCATTCGTTTAGGTCTTCCCTTTCTGATAATCTAACAGTTTTTCGGCTGGTCAATATAATCGTTTTCTTGCCCTCATTCGATATCACACCAGACTTTTCTAGATGATCAGCTTCATCACGCATTTGACTGGCAAGTTCTTGTTCACCTTGGGATAATAAAATCGTAACTGCCTGCCGCAACTTGCGAGTTGCATTACCTATGTCACCACTTTCAGCTTCACTTAATGCCTGAGTTTGAAGTTTAAATGCTTGAACTTTTTCAACGATATTCATCACACGACCATTGAGGTTCGCTGTAGCGGTTGGGTCTTGTGAGAAATCGATAACAACATCTAACATTTCCTTGAATCTTCCTTGATTTGGAATGGTATAGCTCAGGTCAACTTGAGCAATACGTACGATCCCTGCTGGGCGTGGAGGCAACATAATTTCCGCGAGATAAGCAACGCCTCCTTTCTCTAATTGTCCAACTGGTATCAAAATAGCGCGACCCTGGATCATATTGCGACCTAGATCTTTGATCAGAGGAACAACATTCCATACACGGCGAGCCTCTAAACCTTGCACCATCCGAATGGTAAGCTCAACATCCTCAGCCACAACCTGCATAGATTGATAGACTTCCTGGAATATCTTATTGGCATCTTTTGGTTCAGGGATATAATCCGCCATGCCACTATGCGAACCAGGAACAGCTAGGATGCTGCGATCAGCAAGATCAAATAAGAATTCTTCATTCCAATCTTTACCAAATCCAAGACTGATAATCGGAACACCTATTTTACCTGCTTCATCAGCAATTCTTCTAGAATCATCTTCATTATCTGTCGCTTCACCATCGGTTAACAGAATGATTCGACTGACACGATTGCCACCAAGTTTTTTACTTACCAAATTAATCGCTTCACGCAAAGCCGGAGCAATATTCGTGCCTCCAGCGTCGCGAATCTGATCTATTTGTTGCTTGATCGCATTTTTATCTAGCGCTGGTTTTGCAGGGATAAGAACACGAGTTCGCGTTTCAAAGGGGATAACCGAGATGATATCATCCCCACGCAGTTGATCGATAATATTATTTACCGCTTGCTTCATAGTGCGTAATTTATCCCCTGCCATCGATCCACTATGATCTAGGACCAATGCAAAATTGAGTGGAAAACGGACATCCGCATCCGAATCTTCAGCAGTTATCTCAGCAAGAATATAAACCAACTGCGGTTGATCGAGCACTGGCACAGCGTTACGATTACTTATGCTTGTCAACCGAAGCTTTTGAGCCATAATAAAATCTTCTCCTTATTAATAAACCAATCTTTGTTCATACGTTTTTCGTTATCCGACGTGTCTCATAGCGCAAATTCTTGACTGCGTCAGGGTCAACATACCCCTTGTTGATCAACAATTCTGCTTGTCTCGAGAGCGCATTTCCTAGATCATGCACACCCATATCTAAAAGACTGGTGGCTGCCTGCTGGAGCTTGATCGTGGCATTTTGTTTTTCTAAAGCATTATCGATCCGAATCGCCTTTTGTGCCGTGGATAAAGCTTCATTTCCAAATTCATAGAGTTGCACCATCTTGACCAAATCCATGACACGTTGATTAGATAGGGTAGGACCATCATCAACCAGCTTTAATTGTAATTGGACTCGTTGATTTTGGCGAAGTAATTTTGCTCCTAGCTCTTCCCAAGTCAAAAGTAGTTGCACAAATGGATGAGTTCCAATCGTAACGAAAGGGAAGTCAACTTCTAATAATAATGCCGTCTGTTCACTAGGATCATAGTCTCCCAAAAAGAGAGAATAAGTATATGTATCGCTTTGGCGGATATTTCGTACCTCAACAAATGGCTCTATTGGACTAACCTGCGGTTTCACTTTATACGATTTTAGTATTTTTGAACCATTCGGGAAATTGATCTTTATCTCAAGATTGCGACAACTTATATTCAAAGCTGAACCAATTTCATTCAGAAAAGCTTGTAGTATCTGATCTGGAGATTGGATATAATAAGCATTTCCTCCAGTTAGATCGGCAAGAGGAATTAGTAATTGTTCATTAAATTCAGACCCAATACCCATGGTTGAAAGCTTGATTCCTTCACGTTGAATTTTCTCTGCCATTTGATAACAAGCTTTTACATTATTCGTATGTCCATCGGTTAATAAAATCATACGACGAGAATATTTTTCAGCCTCCAACTGCTCAAGTTGTGTATAAGCTAAAGCCATCCCTTCCGCCATTTGCGTCATATCGCCCAATTTAATACATTCAAGGTCTTGGGCAGCCTGAAATAATCGCTGCTTATCATTGCCTGATGTCATGGAAACCAAACAATGAGCATGTGAGGCGAAAGCGATCACCGAAAAGCTATCATTTGGGCGAAGATAGGCGCTTATTTTGCTTAGTGCATTGGATACATAGTCAATTTTCTTATAAGTATCATCAAGTAATTCCAAGGAGTTTGTTTGAACTTGATAGGCGGGAACACCATCGGTCATAATTTCAGATACTTTACCCTGTCTTACCAAGCGGGCAAACTGGTCATTGGTCAGAAGACGAATATGCATGGAATCGCTTGTGTCGATGAGGAAACTTAAACCCGCTGGAATCTTTTCGGTCTGATTTGTTAGGATAGGTTCTATTTCTAATAAGAGATAAACCGAATTAGGCAATTCTTTGACAAAAAACTTATCCGATGAAAGAGAGCATAATAAATCTAATTTAGAGCGCATAGTTCTTTTCATCCTTCTCCATTAGTTAGCCTTCCGACAAGCTTCAAGGACTCCACGAATCCCAGATTTGCCTTCATTATCGAGAGCCCAGCCTAAGCCCAATCCATAAATATCTTGACGGGATCGCATCTGTTTTTGAGCGGAACGATAACCTAAAAAGCCCAAGACACGATAGGAAACCCATTCAGCAAATCCCTCTATGACCATTTCGTCGGTGACGATCGGACAATTCTCTTTCTGCCATGCATGTCCAAGTTCATGCGCAGCAACCTGAGAAAAAACAGAATGAGGGAGTCCCTCCTGAATATAGATGGCACGACGGATACCACGTCTGGCGTACAAACCCAGTGTTTTTGAGGCATCTAGTTGATGTTTGTGTGAGTGATTTATATAAATCCTATCGATCTGATCTTTAATAAAATCAATAAACTGATGATGCTCAAGCAAAACCAATCCAGTCGGGATATTTAGTTGGATTCCGAGTTCTTTATTGGCTATCATTTTTATCTCCGCATAAGCCTCATCTGCATCCATGGGAGAATAGATCGCTTTTGAATGACAATATTCGCAAATCGTACGACCGTCAGTCAAATGCCAAACCTGTTTTGTCAGAGGCGCGTTACAACTATCGCATGGCTTTTTCGTTTGCACGCACTTATGACAATACGGTTTACGTTGGTCAAACATATAAGTCTGTTTACCAACCACCCCACCACAAGCCAAGCAATATTTCTTTGTAGCGTTGCATGTTACACAAAGACCATTCGGAGAAGGCAACGCCATTGGTAAAGAACAAATTAAACAGCGTGGTTTATTTTCCAGACAATCCGAGCAAACACATAAAGTCTGATCAGAAAGCCAATCTTTATGAATAAAAGGTTGACAAACGCCCTCTATTCTACGACCACAAAGATGGCAGAAGGCATTTTCTGGCATTCAATTTTCACTCACCTTTCTTACGAGCTTGTACGATAATCGTCAGGATAGCCCAAACAAAGGCATGCATTAATAAACCGATCCAGGTTCCAAAAACGTGATCTTTTGTATGTTCATAATCCAATGCCAAATCACGTTCTGCTGAATCACATCGCACCTCCTTGGTCGCTTCTCCTCCGGTCATCGATGGGATTTCAACAATCGTACATATCCTACCCTCTTCATTAAGCTTAGGTAGATCAACGATGGAACCAATCGAGTCCATTGCCCAATAACCAACAACTCCTAAAGAGACAGGATTACTTTCGAGAGGGAACAATGTGCCTGAAAGAATGATTTGAACGAAAAGCTGAATCAATATTGCATATAAAACAACATCTGGTGTTGGTACGATAGCACTGATAAATAAACCAAAGGTTATGCTCGCCAATACGGCTAAATAAAAGGTAATAATCATTTCCACGATACCAATATCCAAGAATACACCTTCGAAACCCATATCCAACTTAATCGCTAAAATGAGTATCACAGAAACGACTTGCAGTAATGCAAAACCTCCTAAAATTAAGATCTTCGAAAGAACATAAGCAACAACGCTTAGATTGACAGCTCTTTCACGCCGGAAAATTGCTTTTTCTTTAACAATTTCATAAGCAGCAGTGAAAGTACCTCCCTGGGTTAAAGCTAAAGAGATCATGACTAAGAGCGTTTCTGCGGTTGTCGTGGGAATATAATCAATACTATCCCCGATTTCTTTCCCTTCAAGCTCTTCTTTTAAATCTGCCTCAATTTGCTCTATCGTACCTGGACGACCTACGAGGTCATCCTCGTAACTTACGGTCATAAATAGGAAACCAATCAAAGGCATCATTAGAAGGAGAATAAAGAGGGTACGCCAATCATAGCGGATCAAATCAAACTGACGTCTCGCGAGAATGACCATTTGACGGATAAAGGAATCTCGTGTGCGATTTGGAGGAGGTGCGACTATCCCAGCGGATCTCCCAATCGAACGAAGATTCTTTTGACGTTCGCCGACATACTTCTTAAATTCTGGAGATTGCTGGTAGTGGTCTGCCCATAATATCCCGGCGACCATATCTCCAGAGGATTTTCTTTGTTGATAATAAGGTGTCAGCTCTTTAGGGACTTGTTTCCCATGGGCAGGATTGATTTCCTGTGACAATTTAAGATAAATATCTGAGAAATCACGTACATCATAGAACTTTAATGCTTCATCTGGTGGTCCATAATAAGCTAATCGTCCATAGCTCAAAAATGCGACATGATCACATTGCTCGATGTTTGCGGTTGCATGTGTTACCAAAACAACTGTACGTCCTTCGTCAGCTAATCTATTAAGGTCATACATCATTTTCTTTTCCAGCCCAGGGTCCAAGCCAGATGTAGGTTCATCTAAGAAGAAAAGTGTCGGATGAGCTAATAATTCTACAGCTATGCTGACGCGTTTTCTTTGACCACCACTCAAAACCCTAACCGGTTTTTGAGCATGTTCCTCCATATCTACCGATATCAAAGCCTCACGGATTCGCGAAGTAATCTCGGCTGGTCTGGCGTCAGGAAGTCTTAACTTTGCCGCATACCAAAGCGCTATATGAACTGGTAATACTCGATGAATAATATCATCTTGTGGTACATATCCCATCTGATTGCGATATTGATCCATCTTAGGGTAGAAAAGTTCTCCATCTAACAACATCTGTCCATGGTTCGCTGGTTCATAACCATTCATCGCCTTCATTAAAGTGCTCTTCCCAGCGCCACTACCCCCTACGAAGGCAACAAATTCACCTGGATATACGCTTAGTGAAATATTATCTAGAATCATCTTTCGATTGGCGACTTCTCTACCCAAAAGAATCGCATCCAGACGATGCCCCAAACGCATGGATTGTGCCAGACTTTGTTGCTGCGCATCATAAGTAAGTTTGAATGGACCAATTTGGATCTCATCACCGCTTTTCAATGGTACTTGACTAATGCGGGATCCATCGACAAAGGTCCCATTCGTACTCCCCAAATCTCTGATATATAAAGAATCTCCTTGTTTAAAGATCATGGCATGTCTAAAAGACACTGTTGGGTGGTTCAAAGGAAGATATGAGTTTGGGTCACGACCAATGATCGCTTTATCGGTGTCAGAAAGGTCCAATTTCCCCAGTGAAAGGGCTCGGGTTGCAACAGCGTCCTCGCCTCCAATAGTGATACTAACCCAGTTACCGGTTAGATCACCAATCCTGATCACATCCCCTTTTTGAATGGGTTGAGCTTGATTAGCGGGAATTCGTTTTCCATTCAACTGAGTGCCATTAGTACTATTCAAATCAGTAACTGTAAATCCATCTTTTGAGGTTTGGAGACTTAAGTGCCGACTAGAAACTGCTGGATGATTGATAACGATATCATTGGAAGGAGCTCTACCGACAGTCTCAACAGGTTTACTGAGAATGTGATCTTCTGTAATTCCACCCATCCACCTCACCATGATTTGTGAAATATCACCCGAAGCTCCCATCATTTGAGTTGCTGGGGAAGGAGATTGGCGTGGTGACTGTTTTGGCTGCGGAGGTTGCGAACTTATGGGTTTCTGCACAGGCTGGCTTTCGATTTGATGACCACACGATGGACAAAAGCGAGCTGTCTTCCTCAATTTTGCACCACATTTTGGACACAAAATCGTCGATTCTTGTGCACCAATTTGTAAAGGTTTACCGCATTTTGCGCAAAAACGCGCTTGCGCTACATTAGGTGTACCGCAATGCTGGCAAATATTTTTGCTCATGAACCTCCTCCTGATCTTTAATTGTATGGATAATTAATTATATCTTAATTTATGGTATTTTTATACTATCAGCCCATTGAATGCAGTCATTTTATAAAAGATTTCTTGAATACTCTTACTTAGAGGATTTGTTTCCTAACCAAACTATATCAATAATTTATTTTTTTTTAATCCATAATAATCTTGATTTACTATTGAAAATGATAAGCAAATATAGTAACCTATAATCAGAAAAAGAAATGTTACCAGAATATGATTTCTCAGGTAAAAAAGGTATACGTGGAAAATATTCCCAACTTCTGAGAGTGTAAATGAAATATTGCGGAAATTAATCGCACTAGCTTCCAGAAATAAAAATATTTAAAAAAACTCATGGATTGTCCGCGTAGACGGCGCATCGGAAACCAAGCACTTCCGTTTGCAAATCGGGTGAATTCCACAACCTAAAAGTTGTACGCACAGCATTCGCTTTACTCAACCAAGAACCACCACGAATAACCCGAAAATCCCCTTTTACTGCACCCAATGGATTTGTGGACGAAGAACGTTCATAATAATCTTCAGAATACCAATCAGCTACCCACTCACTCACATTTCCAGCCATATCATAGATTCCATAAGGGCTTTTCCCCAAAGCATAAATCCCTACTCTAACTGTATCGCCAATCTGATTGTCAAAATTCAAGATATTTCCATTTGGTTGATGATCTCCCCATGGGTAGATTCGTCCATCGTAACCACGAGCTGCTTTTTCCCATTCCGCTTCAGTGGGTAATCGACGACCAGCCCATAAACAATAGGTGTTTGCATCACTCCAGGACACATTAATAACGGGATAATCTTTAAAGATTGGCTCATCAAAATAGGAATAATGTTTTCTTGACCCAAGTTCAACAGGTGGTTCACAACTATTGGCTTGAACACATTTCGCATACATCTCATTGGTCACCTCTGTAAGATCCATCCAAAAAGCATCCAAATAAACCCAATGTTGCGGTATTTCATCGTGGTTCGCATTGATATCTGAAGAATGAGAACCCATTAAGAACGGACCTGCGGGGATATAGACCAACGTCATTGAATCTTGAGAAGATGAACGCGTGATCACAGATGTTGAAGTTATTTGCACTGTCTCAGTGATGGCATCTTGTTGAAATTCACTAGGATTTTGGATCAGTAAATATTGACCGGCTGAAATTTTACAATCGGAAGTTAAGTTATTGATTGAGATCAAATCCTGCAAGCTAACCCCAAATCCTTCGGCTAGTTGTCCACATATATCTCCCTGTAACACCTTGTAAACTATGGGAGTATTAACTGGGGTGGGATTCTGTTTGTCTGTTATTGTCTTTTCTGTTGGTTCAACAAGATCCGATGGAGTATATGTCACAATGGAAGATTCAAAAGACGTTGCAGGAATGGTTGGATTAATTATTCTTTGATCAATTCTATGTCTTAATGAGATCAATAGAAAAGGTAATGAAATCAATAAAATCCCAACAATTGCTACTAGCAGTATCTTCGATATTTCAATATCGGTGTATCGATGAGAAGTATTTTGAGAGATTTGAATTTGCGACGGTTTCTGGGATGATAAAGTCTTGTCTCTTAGTCTTGCTAAAGCTTGTTTGAATAGTTGCGCATTCTGATAGCGCTGGTCAGGATCAATATTCAAAGCTTTAATGATCACATTCTCCATGTTTTTACTAAGTTCTGCATTTATTTTCCGAGGTGAAACCAATGGATCATGGTGGATTCGTTGCACACTTTCCGGAGGTTCCTGATAGGTAAGCAAAGTATAAAGCGTTGCTCCCAATGCATACATATCACTACGCGCGTCTGTTTTGCCTTTCCCGTATTGTTCAACAGGCGAAAAACCAGGTGTGACCGCTTGAGCGCCCACGGTCGTTTTTGACAAAGGGGAGAATTCTTTGGCAATCCCAAAGTCGATCAATACTGCTCGCCCATCCGGTGTAATTTTAATATTACCCGGTTTAATATCTCGATGGATAACAGGAGGTTCTTGTTCATGCAAATAATTTAAAGCATCGCAAATTTGTTCAATCCAAGGTAAAACCTGATGTTCTTCAAGAGGACCTGAATGATCATCTAATTTTTCCTGTAAGTCTTGACCATCAATATAATCCATGACCAAATATTGACCTCCATTAACGGAGGTAAAAAAATCTGTTACACGCGGTAAATTCGGATGATGAAGGTTCGCTAGGATTTTTGCTTCACGGATAAATTGTCTTTCTGCTTCAGGAGCCGGATCTAGATTGCCTTTTAAGACACAATCTCTATCAAGGACTTTATCTCTTGCAAGATACAAATTTCCAAACCCCCCTTGTCCAACGAGCTTAATGATTTGATAGCGGTTGTTGAGTACTTCTCCAGACTGCAGGATGATATTCGCCATAAATATTACAATAAACTAGTTCAAATAATTTTTACAAGCACAATACCGATATTATCCTCCCCACCAGCATTGTTCGCTGCGGTGATCAATTGGCTACAAGCATCCTCCAAGGATTTTGCATCCATAACTATCTTAGAAATTACATTCTCATCTTGGACCATTTCCCATAATCCATCTGAGCATAGGATCAAATAATCGCCTGATTTAAGAGCCTGCCAGAAAGTATCTACTTCAAGATTAGATTTATTCCCTAGCGACCGATAAATCAAATTGCGTTGAGGATGAGTAAAGATCTCATCGGGTTGAATTTGACCTCGCTCCACGAGACTGGCAACTAAAGAATGGTCTTTTGTGATTTGCTGAAGCTTATGATCACGTAATAAATAAGTGCGGCTATCACCAATATTTGCAATCACCGCCCATTTACCACTTACAATTGCCATAGTAATCGTCGTTCCAGCGTTATGAGCTTCCTGAGGTTTCTTTTTGGCGAATTCATAAATAACCCGATTCGCTCTTTGAATTGCCTTGTTGATGGCGCTTTCAATTCTTTTGATTTTTGATTGCTGTGTAATTTCCCCTTCGTCAGTTTTCTGGTCGACATTCAGATCTGATAATAAAATCGTAGCTCTGGGATCGGTGGGTGAAAAAAGACTCTGAAATTCGTGTTTGACTGTCTCAACAGCTAATTTGCTAGCCGAATCGCCTCCTAAATGTCCACCCATTCCATCACAAACAACAAACAATCCCAATGGTTCATCTTCTGAATCAGAATAGATCTGTGACCATACACGGTCTTCATTTAGATCGCGTTTAAGTCCTGGATGTGTACAAGTCGAACTTTGTAGTAAAGTCATGAGAATCCTTTCTATCAAAAGGTCTAGGTTCGCTGAAATGTTAAAACCATCATACCAAAACGAATCAAATCTCCCGATGAGAGCTGATAAGCTTTACCAGGTAATAATTTTTGGTTATTCAAAAATGTATAGTTTGTGCTGTTAAGATCCTGTAAAAACCATTCTTCCTCTTGGAATATAATTTCAGCGTGTCGACGTGAAACACCCAACTTTTTACCACCATAAGGAACAAGATCAATATCCGGGAAGACATCGCGGGTTGTATCCGTCCTGCCGATTAAAAAGCGGGAAGTATTGGATTCAAGGATTATCTCATTATCGGTGCCATACAAAATTAGTTTAGCAAATTTTTCTGATGATGGGAAAGATTGCTCATCTAATCGAATGGTCTCTTTTGGTTTAAAAAAGATATCATCTTCTAGTTGGCTTTTCCTGATCTCTTCTTTTGATTGCCCTGAATATAAAATTGTGCCGCAAAGTTGACAAAACTTCGACTCTGGATCGTTTCGCTTCCCACAATAAGTACAAATATTTTGCCCTCCGACATACTCGGGTTCTTTATCCAGAGGAGATGCTGATTTAATATGTTCACGCTCAAAATGAATTGGTTTGGAAATGCTGATCGACGGTGGAATTTGTACACCACAATGTTCACAAAACATTTCCCCAAGAATATATTTCTTTCCACATGAAGCACAGACCCCAGTAGCCCATAATTGATCAGGCTTTGAGGAACTTTTTACCTGTTCATTAAAGAACGGCGAGTGATGATCATCCGACGAAGTTAATCGCGTTCCACATTTATCACAAAACTTATCCCCATCCTTGACAAGCACTTGACAATTCGGGCAATGGCGCATATATGTTAACTTGTTTGAAAAATTAGTACTAATTTCCCCAAACGAATTTGATCACCATCTTGAATTAGTTGGGGTTGATGAGGGGAAATTCTCTTCTTGTTTACAAAAGTACCATTAACGCTATCCAAATCTTCCAAGTGGATTTGTCCATTGATCAGAATTAGCTGGGCATGTTGTCTTCCGACACCAGATTCATGTGCGCCATATGGTTCAAGATCAATATCTGGAAAGACACCACTCACTGGATCTTCACGACCAATGAGGATAGTCTGTTTTCCTTGTGGAACCACAATTTCCTGATTAGATGACTGAACTACAAATTTACCTTTAATGGATGCCTGGGATGGAATTGGAGGCGTTGGCTGTTTTCCGCTTTCGTCGATTGGTGGAGGAGAAACCGGTTGTTCTTGTGCTGGTGTACGTGTTGGTTCGACAGGCGGTTGATATGGTTGAGGGCTGACTGGAGTCTCCTGAGCCAATTTGGCGCCACAATTCTCACAAAAGACCGAACCAACGACATTCACATAACCACAGGATGGGCAATTTAATCCACTGCTCTGCGCCTCATCACTTGTGTCGACATCAGACTCGGGTACATGATAAGTTGGCGGCATAGGTTGCTGCTTATCTTGTGATACAGCTCTCAAGTCATAGCCACAATTATCACAAAAAACTGCTCCAGGGGGAGCGGGAGTACCACAACTAGGGCAAATAATAGACATAGAAACCTCCTTGGTTATTATATTTCTTCATTCTTTCAGCGAAGAATTTTCGGTCAAACGTTTTGTTGCATAACGCATTTTCTGAGCTGAGGCTAAATCGATTCGACCTCCTTCTTCTAGTTGCTGCGCTTGTTGATTTGCTTGTTGAGCAAGCTCATGTTCACCCAATTCCAATAACCTTGTCGCAGAAGCGCGTAAACGTTTCGTAGCTTTATCCGCTTCCCCCATAGCAGCTTCATCTAATGCTTGGGTTTGTAATTTATGCGCAACAACCCGTTCAATCATATTCATCAGCTTTTGATTAAGTTGGTTGTATTGGAGCTGATCATTCGAATAATTTACAAAGATATTCAGTGATTCCTTTTGTCTGACTAGACCCGTGTCTGGGACATCATAAACAATATCAGCAAAAATCATGCGAAATTTGCCAGGTTGGCGAGTCGGTAAGAGAAGATCAACTAAAAGAGACTGTCCAGCGCCATGCTGAATATCTCCCAAGAAAACCTGAATATCGTGAGAAGAAACAGCTTGGTTTCCTAAACGACTAATCATGGGAATTACACGCCAGATATTACGTGGGGTCATACCCTCCACCAATCGAAGTGTCAGTTGAGTATTCGTTACAGCAGTCCTTTGGACACAAACAAGTACATTTTCGAAGACATCTCCAATTTCTTCCGCAGATTCAACTGCAACCCATTCACCTCCAGAACGTTGGGCGATATCTTCCAACAAACATGGATCCCAATTGCTTTCAACCCCTAAACCCAAACCTAAGACATGAATTGATATGCCCGCCTGCCTACATTGATCCGCTATATCCAGACAATCCCCTTTATCTTCCCAAGTTTGACCATCGGTAAGCAAAAGCATACTACTGACAAGACTGGCGTTTTGACCTTGTTGAAGTTCTGAAAGACCAAGCCGCATACCGGTGGACATATGGGTTCCACCACGTTCCTGGATAAAGTCGATTTTCTTTTTTATCACTTCACGATCTGTAACTGGGCTGGTTGAATGAATCAATTCAGCAGGACTTGCATCATCGAATATTACAATCGACAACTGATCCTTGGGACCTAAATGATCTACTATCTTCTTCGCAGCAGCTTTCATAAAATGCAGTTTACTACCTGCCATTGAACCACTTCGATCAAGCGCCAGGCAAAAATTCACGTTTCGGTAATGGTCAACCGGTTTCTCGGATACCGGCATTATCTCCAAAAGAAGATAGCCTTGTTGTGGTGTTGGCATGGCTTGAAAGGCTGATCGATGAAATAGAGCGTTTATTTTCATTTCTCCGGTCATCTTTACCTCACCCAGGTACAATTATTACCCTGATTATAACGAAGACTGATCTGATAACAAAATAATTTTTACTCATATCAAAATGGTAATAACTCACACTCAATGACTATCACCAATCCTAATAATTTTTATGATCACAACGGTAATATTATCATCTCCTCCGTTGGCATTTGCTGCCTGGATCAACTGCTCACAAGCATTTTGTGGACACGATGCGTTCTGGACAATATCAAACATGGCTTGGTCCGTAACCATACCGCTCAATCCATCTGAACACAAGAGCAATATATCATCGACTTTAAGATCAATCTCTTGTACGTTAACATCAACCTTTAGCTTATCCCCAATCGTACGGTAAATCACATTTCGTTGAGGATGTGTTCGAGCTTCTTCACGTGTAATCTGATTGGAGGCAATCAGACGCTCCACAAGAGAATGATCCGTCGTTAATTGACTAATCCCATTCTTGTTAATGAGATAGGCTCGGCTATCTCCTACATGAGCGATATATGCTTTTGCATTTTCCAATAATGCTGCCACCATTGTTGAACCCATATCGGTTCCAGATGATTCACGCAACTCATAAACATCACGATTTACTTTTTCAACGCTTTCCTGCAACCATTTCATGCGATCATGGTTTTTATCTAACAATACGTTTTCTTGAAAAAGTTCTTGGATCGCATTTTTTGAAATATTAGAAACAATTGTACCGCTTGCTAATTCGCCCCCTGAATGTCCGCCCATCCCATCTGCAACAACAAAAATACCAATTGGGTAGTTAACAGATTGCTGAATCCGAGATAGCTCTAAGGTCAACAAGCTATCTTCATTTAAACTGCGCACCATCCCTACATGCGTCCTTCTACCCACTTGATAATCTACCACTTCATTGACGATACTTTTCGAAAGTGCAGTTTCAAATAACTCTGATAATTCCTGACCATCTTTAGGTCTAGAAGATGATAATGCTTCAAAAAAAGCTTGATTAATAATTGAAGGTAGATCCGAGTCTGCTTCATATTGAGTTTTTCCCGTCAAACACAAATAAATAAATTCAGCTAAGGCTTGGGTATCTAACCCACGGTCGGAAATATATCCTTCTGGTTCTACGTTAGCATTAAGGAAGTTAAACCAAACCATTCGCTCCCCCACTAATCCGAAACAAGTACTGTCAATATTCCCACGAAAAGTAATTCCGTTATCATGCAAGTAATCTAACCCTAGCGATAATTCAACTCCCCAACGTAAAGCTTGTGAAACTGTAGGTGTACAATCTAATGGCTCAACAGGCACAGAAACTAAACAATATCTCAGACTACCAGAGACATTTTCAGCGAAAATTTCCAAAGGAGCTCGCACACTTCCATGAGATAAATATTTATCCACAATTAGCACAATTTGGGCGGGGACAGGTCTTAGTGTTTCTGTGATAGTGAGGGTACCAGTATAGGGTTCAAGCATAGTCCCGCAATCTGTGCAATACGTTTCAGTTTCATTTTCCGTTGGCGGAAATAAGGCGCCACAACTTTGATTTGGGCAAACCAGGATACGATCAAATTCGGGATCATTTGTCGAAGTCACAGTATATTGATTTTGTTGGTCATTGCTAAAGATTAATTCCTGATAGATATAATTATTATTAAAGATCGATCCAGGTGGTCTCTGAGAAAAAGGTATAGGTATTGAAATTTGTTCTGTGTCTGCATCAAGTTCATTGGATATTTTTTTGGTCACCTTTTCCAAACGAATGGTTGTGGGAGAATTCTCTGGATTAATGGATTTTGTTGCTGTCACCGTCTCAGGAAGGGCTGAAGCGCAATTCTTACAAAATTTTGCGCCGCTGCGATTTTCAGCTTGGCAATAAGGGCAAGTAATCATTTGTTTACTCCGGGTTACTCATTTTTCAAGAATTGATATAGTCTGTATCAAGAAAGGGGACACTTACTTCTCCTGGTGTGATGGTGACACCATTGCATAGAATATTCCTACAAGTGGGATACTAATCGAATTCATATTTCGGTCAATATGATATGCCTGGGAATTTTCTCTTGCATTCATCAACTCTTCTCCAATAATTGCTAATCTACTTTCTAAGAAGTCGATCTAACATAATTCCATGACGTTTGCTTACGCAGAAACATATCACGCTTCTGTAATTCACAAATCCACACCCTTCTTGACTTTTTTATAATCATAGTTCATTATATGTGAATTATAACAATAATCTATTAAAT
>CAZJMV010000149.1:0-6989 GCA_964547225.1 uncultured Anaerolineaceae bacterium
TCTCCTTCTTCGATTGCCTTTATCATGGCAATATCTTCAATTGCTTCTACAAATAAATCGAAAAAGTAACTTCTGTGTTCTTGCATTACTTCCATGATCGCTTCTTTGAAAATATTCTTGACTTGTACATCATCCATTATTGGTCTTGACCTAGATAACCTTCCTTCACATCAGAGAAAACACTGCTGAATATTAATACAAAAGAGACTATCAAATTATACCATTTTATATATATGATATAATACACCCAAGATATCCTCCCCCATCTCTCTCAGACTCAAACCGATATCTTTGACAATTTAATATCCATTATTAACGTATAACGGAGCAAATGGTGGAAGAAAAACAAAATCTTGTTGCAGGTAAATCCAATCCTAACGACTACAATATTGTCGCCCTAGCTTCTTCAGCCGGGGGGCTGAATGCGCTCAGTGTCGTGTTGGCTGGACTTCCTGAGGATTTTCCAGCTTCGATTTTAGTCGTACAACACTTAGACCCACGCCACCGCAGCTTAATGGCGGAAATTCTCAGCAAGCGAACCCAAATGAAGGTCAAACAAGCTGAACAAGGCGATCAACTCCAAAGTGGTTGGGTTTATGTTGCCCCGCCAAACCACCATCTACTGGTTGAAAATAACGCCACCTTAACCCTGACTCAGACCGAGCTGGTGCACTTTGTGCGCCCCTCAGCAGATCTGTTATTCGAATCGGTAGCAGGCAGCTTTAAGGATAGCGCCATCGCGGTGGTATTAACCGGCAGCGGCAGTGACGGCTCGATGGGCGTACAGGCTATCCACAAGATGGGTGGTACCGTCATCGCTCAGGATGAAACGAGCGCCGAATTCTCCAGTATGCCTCAAGCTGCTATCGCCACCAAATGTGTCGATTTCATCCTACCCTTAGACGAAATTCCATCCGCATTAATTACTCTAGTAATGGGTGCAGAGATTTAGGAATCAATTGCCCTCTTGACCATCATAAACACCCATCCACAACAGGGATAGTCTCCATAATTAACTGAAAACCATGGGTATCGTAACGGAAAAGTGAAATGTCAGAAAAAATTGATCAACAATTCGAATCGCTGCTTGAATATCTGCGGGTCAACCGATGTTTCGATTTCACCGGTTATAAACGATCCAGTTTGCAACGACGTATTCAAAAACGCATGGATTTGATTGCGATTAAGGATTATGACGAGTATCTAGATTATCTTGAAGTTCACCCGGATGAATTTGTCGAATTATTCAATACGATCCTGATCAATGTAACAAGCTTCTTTAGAGATCAATCGGCTTGGGATTTTTTAGCTGCACAGATTATCCCCTGCATTCTAAATAAAAAAACAAAGCCATGAACCAATCCGGCTTTGGTGTGCGGGCTGCGCTTCAGGCGAGGAGGCATACAGCCTAGCGATCCTATTAACAGAAGCTTTAGGGGAAGAAGCCTACCGTAATCGGGTAAAGATTTTCGCCACTGATGTGGATGAGGAAGCCCTAGTCGAGGCTCGACATGCGCGGTATTCAGCAAGAAAAATGACATCAATCTCTAATGAAGTGCGTGAAAAATATTTCGTTGAATCAGGAGATGAGTACATATTCCGAAGCGACTTGCGCAGGCAGGTGATCTTTGGGCGCCACGATCTGGTGCAGGATGCTCCTATCTCACAACTTGACCTGCTCTCATGCCGGAATACCTTAATGTATATGAACGCCGAAACCCAAACTCGTATTCTCTCCCGTTTCAATTTTGCTTTGCGAGAGACGGGATTTCTCTTTTTGGGAAAGGCGGAAATGATGCTCACCCGCACCAATCTGTTTTTACCGGAAGAACTAAAGCATCGCGTTTTTAAGAAGATCTCCCGAAGTAAAAGAAATGGATTCGATTCACCAGAACAAGAGAACTCTCTTCAGCCAAACTTAAATATTACTCATATGGTCAACCTTTGGGAAGGCGCCTTGAATGCTATCGATATCGCTGCAATCATCGTCGACCGGGAAGGCAAATTAGTGATGGCAAATCAGAGCATGCAGGCAATGTTCTCTATCGATCAACGCGACCATGGTCGCCCCTTACAAGATTTAGAAATCTCCTACCGCCCTTTGGAATTGCGCTCTTTGATCGAGCAAGCCTATAAGACACGTCAGCCTGTGCTGACGAAAAACATTGAACGGCACACCGCTGCCGGTCAGCAGCAATTCCTGGATGTCAAGGTTATTCCATTTCCGATCGGAGAATCTGAATTCCTGGGCGTTGAAGTCACCTTTAGCGACAGGACTCGTTTTCATCAGATGCATGAACAACTACAGCACACCAACCAGGATTTAGAGACATCCAATGAGGAACTGCAATCCAGCAATGAGGAATTGGAGACGACTATCGAGGAACTGCAATCCACAAACGAGGAACTGGAGACAACCAATGAGGAGCTGCAATCTACCAATGAAGAGTTAGAAACGATGAACGAGGAACTACAATCAAGTAATGAGGAATTGGAGACGCTCAATGTGGAACTACGTAATCTCACCACAGATTTGAACACTTCCAATGCATTCCTGGAATCAATCCTGGCAAGTCTGGATGTCGGGGTAATTGTAGTAGATAAAGACTTGAATGTGATTAATTGGAATAATCAGTCTGAAGAATATTGGGGATTGCAAAAGGATGAAGTAGTCAATAAACCATTTCTGGGACTGGACATCGGCTTGCCGGTAGGGAAGTTGAGCACCCCGCTGAAAGATTGCTTGAAATTCGGTCAACACAATGACCTAAATCTGGATGCAATCAATCGTCGCGGGCAAAAGATCACCTGTCAGGCGCGCTGCTTCCCACTGATTTCCGCTAACAATGAAAATTTCGGCGCAATCCTGTTAGTTGAAAGTCAATAGTTAGCGATAAGTACAATCCAGCTAGGTTATTGATCAGCAACTTGGAGAACAAGATGGAAAAGCAAGATATACTCAAGAATAAGATCACCCATGTTCAAGAGAGAGCTAATCATTTTCTGCGCCAAATTGAGTTGAATGGTGAGTACCAGGATAGCATTAATCCTGAAGCGATTGAAACCATGCTGCAAACCCTGGAAGAACTGAGTGTAGCCGAAGAAGAACTGCGCGTGCAGAACGATGAACTAGCGAACACCCGTCTCACGATCGAAGCTGAACGAGCACGTTATCTGGAATTATTCGAATTTGCCCCGGATGGATACCTTGTCACTAATACTCAAGGAGTGATCCAAGAGTCTAACCAAGCTGCTGTCATCCTGCTGAACACACCGGTTCATTGGTTGATTGGCAAACCATTGATTACATTCGTTCATGATGATGAGAAAAATGAGTTCCGTCGACAACTCAGTCATCTATCAAAGAGCGGACGGGTGAGCAATTGGGACTTTTACCTTAAGCCACGCGATCGGAACGCGTTACCAGTTTCTGCTACCGTAGCTGCAATATTAAAAGACAACCAAGAAATCAGTGAGCTGCGTTGGATGCTGCGCGATATAACTGTGCAATATCAGGCACAGCAAGAACTTAAATTATATCAGGATCAATTAGAAGAAAAAGTCAAGGAAAGAACAACGGCATTAGAAGCCGCCCAAGAAAGAATGATTCGCCAAGAACGACTAGCGACCATGGGTCAATTGGCTGGACAAGTAGGTCATGAATTACGTAATTCCCTCGGGGTAATTTCTAACGCTATCTATTATATAAATACGGTCGGGTTTGATTCAAACGAAGTCATACGAGAATGTTTTCAGCTAATTCAGACCAGCATAAACGACGCTACAAGGATAGTCAACGACTTGCTTGGTTTTGCGAGAGTAAGAAAATCTGATCCATCTTCCGTGCAAGTGCATGAATTAGTTGAACAAATCCTGTCGCAGCTTCCCACGCCTGAAAATATTCAAATTGAGCTTGATATCCCTCCAAATTTACCAGACTTGTATGTAGACCCCCACCAAGTCAAGCAAGTTCTCACCAATCTGATCACAAACGCTTATCAATCTATGTCTCCATCTAAATCAAGCGAGATACTAAATGGAGGCAAGCTGATCATAGCTGCCAGGAAATTAGATGCATTTATCGAGCTATCGGTAAGCGATACGGGAACAGGCATCCCCCCGGAAAACAGAGACAAAATCTTCACACCACTTTTTACCACAAAGAGCACAGGAATTGGTTTTGGATTGACGGTCTGTAAAAATTTGGTTGAAGCTAACCAAGGAAACATTGAGTTTGAAAGTGAAGTTGGAGAAGGCACGGTTTTCACATTGAAATTACCTATTTTCAAGAAGCATCAAGACGTAAATTAAAAAAACCCATCAACCAGCAGGATCATCCCGACAAAAAAAGCGCATCGTACAAGTTTAAATCGCTTGAGACGATCTAAAAATCTTTCAAGCCAAAATCCGATTCTAACCATGCTAAGCAGCGCACCAATGGTCTCGATAAACGGTGTTGAATGCCTCAAACTCGAACTGCATCCTCTCTATCTATCGATCGATTTATAACGTATTCCCGACCGAGAAGCCTTCCCAAATCGCTTCGAGCGCTTTGCGTGGTTTAACCGCGTCTCCTATAACATGGATGTCCAGGTCGCAATTTTCCAACGCATCGGGAAGTTCGCGGTTGGAACGCACCCCGACCGCTACGACCACGGTTCCAATCGGCAGACTGATCTCGTCCTCTCCCTGCTGAGCGTACATCGTATCAGGCGTAAAGCGAGAGACCTTAGTTTTGGGCATGATCGCGACGCCAGCTTTCTGCAAACGCTTGAAGAGCATCTGTTTCGCCATAATATCCATATCGCCACCGACCTCGTCAAGCATCTCAACCAGGGTCACCTGTATCCCCTGCGCTGCCAGGTAGTCGGCTGATTCCAAGCCCACCAAACCCCCGCCAATCACCAATGCAGTTGGCGTACCGACGCTTACAATCCCATCCAGCAGATCGGAAGCAAGGAGCCAATTTGTATCCTCAAGCCCCGGGAAGGGGATCACCAGAGGGATACCACCGGTCGCCAGCACATAAGCGTCATATTTCGCCTCAAGGATCATGCCAGTGGTGATCGGCGATTCAAGGCGAATATCCACACCAGCACGTTGAGCGGTCAATTCGAGGTAATTGATCAAATCGTTGAACTCTTCTTTGTGAGGCGCTTTGGCAGCTAAGACGAACTGCCCACCGAGACGTTTCTCCTGCTCAAACAGTGTAACCTTATGACCGCGCTGTGCAGCCGTGATGGCAGCCTGCAAGCCAGCCGGACCTCCGCCAACAACCATGATCTGGCGCGCTTTTTCAAGCGGGTTGATCTGTACTTCCGATTCGCGTCCGGTAAGCGGATTGAACACACAACCAGTGCCATGACCGACGCGCAGCTCTGCCAGACAGCCTTGGTGACAAGCCGCACATAGTAAAATCGATTCATCATCGCCAATTTGTGTTTTCTTGACCCAATCGGGATCCGCCAGGAATGGACGTCCCAGACCAATCAGATCAGCCTGCCCAGCTTGTAGCGCTTCGCTAGCGATCTGTGGGGTACGTATGCGTCCAGCGACGATCACCGGTAGCGAGACTGCTTCTCGGATACGGGCAGCCATTGGTAAAAGATTCGCTTTGGGCGTACCCGTTGGATAGAGACAAAAAGCAGCCGTCTCACACATCGTACCGGAGGTAACACTGAGTGCATCTGCTCCCAACTCTTGTAATGCTTGCGCAATTTGGAGCGCATCTTCAATGCCTAGACCACCCTCAACATAATCCATGGCATTCATGCGCACAACAATCGGTAATTCCTCGCCAACCTGCTCACGAACTACTTTGACCACTTGGCTGCCAAAGCGAAATCGATTTTCAAAGGATCCACCATACTCATCATCGCGACGATTGGTGTGAGGGGAAATAAATTGGTGAATGAGATAACCATGACTGAAAGGAATTTCAACAGCATCAAAACCTGCCAAACGCACTCGATGAGCGGCATCACGAAATGCTTGAACGGCTTCTTCAATTTCTACCAGACTCATTGAATGGGGCGCTTTTCCCGTAGCTGGGCAAGATACATCTGAAGCGGAAATCAACTCTTCCGGAGGGACAAGCATTGGGTTGGCAACACTGCCAGCATGGTTGATATGCGCCATGATCCTGCCGCCAGCATCATGCACAACCTTGGTAAGCGCTTTCAACCCATCGAGATTATGATTGTTATGGATGCCTAACTGTGTAGGGAGCTCACGTCCATTCAACTGTATATACATCGGTTCGGTAGTCATCAACCCGATACCCGCTTCAGCGCGCCGATGATAAAAGGCGAGATGGCGTTCGGTGACTTCACCCGCCATATTGCCATAACCCAATTTGAGAGTCGTCATCACAATTCGATTAGGAAGATTGAGTTCACCTAATTGCAGTGGTTGGAATAAAACTTCGTGATCTGTCATTGGATACTCCTATACATTAAATGATGGGGGCTAACTGTAAAGCTGGGTGATTTACAGTTGATATATACGCAAGGATTTCATCCTCGGTGGTCCCATTTTCTTCAGTGGGGATCATGTCCACATAGCCAGATAGTCCTTCCTTTTCCGCCAAGGCTTCAAGGATCGGGCGCAACTCTTCTCTGAGGCTATGATTCATCCAAACAATCCGGCGAAAACCACCTTCTGCAGCGATATATTTATCGCGGTGTAAGGCGCGTTTGCTATGTCCTAAGAAACCAGGCACGGGCATACCAGCGCCAACCATTTCATACAACATATCCCAATCCATCCCACTTGGCGTCAAGCCAGAATAACCATGTTCAACAACCATGACACCATTCGTCAACGGCAGCATGGCAGTGATGCACTCAAAATCACCGCACGCCGTCGCTGGGTCTTCCATTAAACTATACAGGCTGTAAGCGTTCAGGACACCGCCCGATTCTTGTCTTACCATCTGATTGACGCTCTCCCACTGACCGAGACGCTCATCGATCAAGCTATCCTTGGAA
>CAZJMV010000150.1:0-11755 GCA_964547225.1 uncultured Anaerolineaceae bacterium
TAAACCATTTATGAAAGGCTGGGGTTGGTGGTTATTCAATCCAGAACAAATATACGATGATCATATAACATGGACAGCCAATTTCCTGCCGGCTGGCTCTTATCAATTGACGTATACAATCACTACTCTACAAGCCGGTGAATATCAAGTCATTCCAGCCAGAGCTTGGCAATTATACTTCCCAGAAGTACAAGGTCATAGTACAGGGAGCTTGTTCACTATACAACCTCAATAATCTCTTAACCGCTGGCGTGTTGCCTCTAAGGATACGCCAGCGGTTTGAATCCCTAACCGCTTTTGCTAACTCCCCCAATTCATTACCTGCCCATGCCAATAATTTCGCTGCCACAGGATCACCCTGTTGAGCGACTTGAAAGACCAAAGGCGCCACCTAAGCTTCCAATGCCCGTTGTTTCCTGTCCAATTAAATGATTACGCTTTCCAAGGTACTCATCCTTTCACGAATTCATTCTAACACTTATGTCAAAAGCGAATTTGTATTTGCGCCTGCTCTTGGACATTTACCTTCAATCGATAAATATTATCTCGTATAGAATTTAAAGGAACAGCACTCTTATTAATTTCGCAAGAGATAGGTTCTCTAGGCAAATAAAGGTCAATCTCTCCAGATGTAATTCCTGGACGCGCAATTGAAAAAGATAGATTTTCCCGCTCATGATCCCATCGCCAATCAGTAACTTCTTTTCCTTGTGAGATGTGCAAATCACTGCCAAGGTATTGTGGCTCATGTAAATGAGGTTCACGAAGCGCGAAAATCAAATTGCCATGCGGCGGGATATCTTTACAGGCAATATGTCCATCGATTATTTCATAAATTTGCCCACTCCAAAATTCACGCGCTATGATTCCAGATCCATTATTATCCAAACCAAAATCCTTCAAATGCAAAGTAATATCCCGAGCTTCATCATTCCAGTTGAAAATGGATAAGAGATTCCATTCGTCTGTTTGATTAACCAATTTAAGGGAAAGCCTTGTAGGCTTAGAACGATCGAACCAATCCCAGATACGCGCCGCTTTCCCGATCGGAGGTATTATTGATTTTGCTATTTTTAATCTATCCTCGGGTACAAGCTTCATATCATCGGAGAGGATTAACATCCCATCTGTCAGCGCAATCACAGCCGCCGACGAGCGAATCTCGGCGAGCGTAAGCGCAGTTGTAGGTCTTAGCAGTAGACAATCCGGATCGTTGTACCACCACTTTCGGTGGAATGGTGACCTCGTCAAAGCGTTTTGAATCGCATTTCTCACCGAAGGCATATCCGGCTCGGCATGCAGGAATATTTCCGTCCCATAGTAATGAGGTCGCCAGCGCTCACTGACATCGGCTCCTATACGCATCGCATTGACGATACCAATTGCTGAACCAAGCGGGCATCCACATCCCAGCATGAAGGCATCTTCTCCAGCCGCAGCGCGAAGATGCTCTAAACCTTTTCTCAATACTTGCGCACGCGTCTGTGTTTTATCTTGGTAATTCCCAGGTAACGCTGCAGCATATAAGAAATCGAGCTTTAGATAAGGATAACCCCAATCATGAACGGCTGTATAGATCACCTCTTCAGTGTATGTCAACGCATCAGGATGAGTTAGATCTAGCGCCGTTGTAAACTGATTCCAAATAAAACCAGCATTGACTGGTTGGTTATACATACCTCGCAAAAGCCAATCCGGGTGCCTTCGTGCTAGATTGGATTTACGCTCTAATATAAAAGGCGCTAACCACAAACCGGGTGTAAAACCATATGCATTGATTTCTTGAGCAAGCGTGGATAAACCATCCGTAAACGTAGGACGGAAATCGAACCAGTCACCGACGTGAGTCTCAAATCCATCGTCGATTTGAAAAATCTGGATAGGTAAATCATCACGAATCTCATTCCAGTTCTTTAAATTTCCACGAAGGTCTACCGCACTTACCTGCTGAAAGAATTGATACCAGGAACACCAACCAGTTGGAGAAGATTCATCGAACTGTTGACTGTTTGAAATCTCGTGTTCTCGACTGACTGCTTCGATATATGGCGAGAGGGGATATGGATCATCAATATTCAAAAAAACCAAACAAGCCCAATCAGTTCGAATGCTCTCGCCCGGATCTAATTGAGCGCTATCGCCATTTGCCCACAAGCTTAAAGATGGTTCTAATTGATTGAGCGATGCCTCAAGAGACCCAAAATGGTTTTTCTGAGAGAGAAACCCTGCTAATAGAGCAACCCGTTTTTGGCGATCTCCAAGAATGCCAAAGAAATCACTGGCAAAATGACCTCGACCGCGTGGCTGTGGCGTACCCGCATTGACACGCATTGGGTTATAAAATGGACCTAATTGTGAGCGCTTAAAGAAATCCTGCACGCCAAAGGAACCGGTATGATTCCAGGATCCCCAGCCATTTGAAAAAAATGCAGGATTGTAAAATTGATCAAGTTTGAAGCTTGTTGATAATAAAGTCAATCGTTGAGGGTAGATTGACTGAGTGGCTTGATTAATTAATGTCAAGCGCCAGAGAAAAATGGGATACTGCTCGCTTAGGGCAAACTCGATCGAAATTGAAACCCCATGAACATCTTGACCCGATACTAATTGGAGAACCTGTAGATCACCATGTTGGGATGGCAAAATATAAACTTCTGATAACTGTGGCGCGATCCAATCATCAAAAACTTGTTTCCGAGAACCTTGAAAACGATACGCGATATTCATCTTAGCATTTTCTATGAATACATCCTTCCCTTTTTTCGGGTAAAGGCTCCAATGAGATTGGCTGAGGTCAATGTCAAAACTCAGGTTTTTACTTTCCAATATGAATGACATAGATAATCATACTCCCTTCAAGAAACACAACATCAATTCGAGTTTGGTATACTTTACACGAATTCTATAGAATTCGCAATCCGAAAACCAAAAAGTGCATAGATTGATTCAACCATATTGAGAGTAGAGGTAGATTTGAAAATCATCACTTTATTAACAGATTTTGGGCTCCAAGATGGATTTGTAGGAACGATGCGCGGTGTGATCTTGGGGATTGCTCCAGATACCCAAATAGCTGATATCAGCCATAGTATTAAGCCACAAAATATCCGTGAAGCGAGTATCGCCCTTCAGCGATCGGTAAAATATTATTCAGAAGGAACGGTTCATATCATCGTAATTGACCCTGGCGTTGGTACAGCGCGACGTCCAATTGCGGCTCGCTTGGGTAGTCAATTTTTCGTAGCGCCAGACAATGGCGTATTGACCTATGTTCTTAAAGATGCAAGATCAAAGGGTTTATCGATTGAATTTGTTCATCTAGATAATCCCAGATATTGGCTAAACGAAATTAGCAACGTATTTCATGGAAGAGATATTTTCGCTCCGGTTGGCGCACATCTCGCCAATGGCATTTCACTTGACAAACTAGGAAGTAAGATTGATGACTTCATTCTATTAGATATCCCAAGTATTGCATCCTATCCCAAGCAAATTATGGGTGAAATCATTCTGATTGACAACTTCGGTAACCTGATCTCCAATATCGAAGCAAAAGATTTGAACCGTTTTGATCATCCAAAGATTAAAATTTGTGGTATTGAGATTCAAGGAATTGAAGATACGTTTGGAAAACGCAAAGAAGGCGAACTAATTGCACTGATCGGAGATGCTCAAGATTTATGGATCTCTGTAGTGAATGGAAACGCTGAAGAAAGGACAAATGCCAAGATTGGAGACGTGATAGAGATCTTAGAGGATGAGACCAAATGAAGATACTTACATTAACCACTGATTTTGGTATAGGTGACTTTGGGATTGGGCAAATGCAAGGAGTGATCTGGAAGATCGCCCCTGAAACGCGAATCATAGATCTGAGCCATGATATTGCGCCACAGGATATCCATCAGGCAGCATTGATGCTTGGAAGAACGACTCCTTATTTTCCCCCTGGAACAGTTCATGTTGTTGTAGTTGATCCGGGCGTGGGCACCCAACGACGAGCCATCGCAGCAGAACTTGGTAACCAATATTTTGTTGGCCCTGATAATGGCGTATTTCATTTTATGTTGGAGAATGCTAAAAAAGCTGGTGGACCTATCACTATTGTTCATCTCGACAAACCTGAATATTGGTTATCTGATGTGACAAAGGTCTTCCATGGAAGAGATATTTTCTCCCCAGTTGGCGCATATATCAGCAAAGGAATATCTCTTCTGGATTTAGGAACACCCATCCTAGACGCAATTCAACTTATAGGGCTTCAAGCTGTACCAATTCCAGGCGGTTGGCAAGCAAAAGTAATTGACATCGATCATTTTGGAAACCTTCAAGTAAATTTAATGCCACAAGATCTAAATGATCCCCAAGACATTCATATCCAAGTTGGAGACGTGCGAATTCAAGGGTTGGTAAACACTTTTGGAGATCGCCCACCCGGTGATTTAATCGCTCTAATTGATAGTTATAATCACCTATGTATTTCGATCGTTAATGGGAGTGCAGCAGATAAGCTGAAGATTCGGGTCGGCGATCCAGTAGTTGTCCGATTCAACACATAACAAGAGAAGATTTTTTATACAGGAACTAAATTTAGGAACCAATCTGGCATCCAGAAGGCTCCAAACCTTAAAATCACCTTCACAAAGAAGCTTGTAACAAAGATGAGCACACCAGCGCCAATCATAATATAATCGCGAGTATTGTATTGTAGAGAGTCTATCCAGGTGCGTTTTCGAATCCCAAAGCAGCGCAAATCCATGGCATTGGTAATATCTTCGCCATTAACAATCGCTCCCATTGTAACGGGTACAACTAGAGGCGCAAGTTTTTTGAGTTGCGAAATTAATCCTCCTTCGATCCTCTCTACTTCATAACCACGCGCTTTTTGGGCATCGAGGGTAGTAACAAAATCACGCGCTAAGGTGGGTACAAAGCGAAATGCCAGATCCATCGTAAAAGCGATACGATCAGGTAATCCCATACCGCTAAAGGTGATTCCATAAGTGCGGGGATTAATCGTAAACGGGATGATCATAAACAACATCGCCATAGAGAGCATACGAATGATTTGGGTCATCGCAAAAAAGACCTTTTCCATGGTCAGATTGATGCGTATAGTCCAATTTATTATTGGAACCTTCAAACTTCCTTCCCAATAGGTGTGTGTCCCGTGAAGCACGCTCAATGGTCCCGCCCGCCCACTGATAAGAGCATTCAGTCCTACAATGATCACAATAAAGAATAGCATGAAAATCCAAGCGCGACGAGTCTCTTTCCAAGTCAACTTGGATAAGATATATTGGATAACGACTAATGCGAAGAAACACAGCAAGATACGGATATCCCAAAAGAAGACAATCGAAAATAAAACCAAAAAAGAAAAAAACCAACGGGCGCGGGGATCAAAGGTTTCTATAAAACTTCCTCGTTCGCGATATCGCCATGTAACCAGCATTGAGCACCTCTAAAAGAAAACTTTCCTGAGGGTGAGTTTGAATCTCACCCTCAGGATCATATTATCGTCCTGATCTAGCCGCTACAGCATCGTAAGCAACCATTAATATTGGCACCAAAATTAGTCCATTGATCGTGTTGGAGATTCCAGCTGGTAGGAAATAACCTATCAATGCCGTATTGATATCAATTCCCGACAATGGTATCTCCAGCAATGATGGCACCAACATACCTACCAGAGCTCCAATGATGACAAAAAGCTCAGCAAGTAAAATCGACTTGCCATCCTTAAAGCTGACAATACTACCAGCAATCAAACCAGGGATAAGCCCCATGAGACCATTCCCCAAATCCCATGCCCACCAAAAACCATAACCGGACAGGAAATCACCCAACACATTACCCACAAAACCAGCAAGGAAACCAACCCAGGGTCCAAAAGCAACACCGAAGAACATCGGTATCGCGACAGCAGGTCGAAGGGAAATATTACCAGCCGCGGGTAAAGCCAGGAAATTGGTTGCCCAAGCGAAAACGCCATACAAAGCTGCGCCAATAGCCGAGTAAACCACTTCTCGGGTTCCAAATTGCCATAAAGATTTTTTCTCCATAACATTCTCCTAATATCAAATAAAAAAATTTCAAAAAGAGTCACTATGCGCGTGTATAAATATTTTCTCTAATTTAATTTCCAGAACTCCTCCTTTCCATCTTTTTTATAGTTTAATGTTCCATAACTGCTCATTTACTATATAGCCATATCGCATCCTCATTAACACAAAATCTAAAAAATGGTAACGATTCTTTACCTTTATAGCGTGTCTATACATGCGCCAAAGCCTCTGCACGCATAAATTGATGCGTTTTCGGGTACAACTCCAGGTTTAATTCAAGCAAAGAGGTTGGTAATACGCGACAATGTCGTAGGAGTTCTTCGTCTTTTAATACATCAAAAGGAGAGCCATCAGCGACAATGCTGCCATTATATAATAAAAGGATTCTGTTAGCAAAGATAACAGACAAATCTAAATCATGAGTAATAAAGATGATCGAACCAAAACCGGGCATCTGCAAGATTGTATCCATGAAACTCATATAATTCCAATAATCTTGCCCAGCCGTTGGTTCATCCATCATCAATACTTGAGAGCGCATCGCCAGGACAGCCGCGATACTAACTCTTTTTTGTTGTCCGAAAGAAAGCGCCAGGGGAGGTGATTGCACCTCTCGCTTCATATGAACTGTTTGTAGAGCTTGCTCGACATTGGTTTGAATTTCATCCTTTGGCATACGCAGGTTTTTAGGTCCAAATTCTAACTCCTCCTTAACGGTGGGAGCGAAGAGCATTTGTGACGGGCTTTGGAAGACATATCCCACAGTTTTAGCAGCACGGGCAACAGAAATCTCGTGAGAATCGCGTCCATCAATGATTACCTGACCTTCAGTTGGTTTCAATAGACCCAGTGCATGTTTTACAAGTGTGCTTTTTCCAGCGCCATTATGTCCCAATATCGCAATAATATCACCAGAATTAATATTGAAGTCTATGTGATGCAAAACTTCAGGGGTATCTGCTGCATACCGAAAGCAAACGTCTTTGAATTCAACCAAAGGCTTTTTTTCTTTATCGTTTATGGCTGGTGCAAAATCAGGTGGGGAGTCTTTTTTGGCTCTCTCCATTGTGATCTTGGCAGGTAATTTGAAGCGTTTATAATCAACTACCTCCATCAAACCTTTTTTTTCACCTATGTAAGTTGAAATTCCATCTTCGAGTAAGAAATAAGTATCTGGATTGATGGCTAGCACATCCTCAACACGATGTTCTACCAACATGATCGAGATGCCTTCGTTGGCTAACCTTCGAAAAAGGATCAATGCCTCTTCAGCCGAAGCAGGGTCTAAACTCGCCAAGGGTTCATCAAGCAATAATATTTTTGGTCGCATAGCTAAGACACCCGCCAGGGCAACTTTTTGTCGCTCTCCACCTGATAAACCAAATGTTTCCCGATCGCGCAAATTGAGGATCCCTAAATAGTCTAAGGCTTCATCCACTCTCTCGCGTATCTCTTCACGAGGCAAAGCGAGGTTCTCCAATCCAAAAGCGACATCATTTAAAACGTAACTGCCAACGATCTGTCTTTCTGGATCTTGTAAGAGTGTTCCGACGATTTGTGCAAGATCACTCATTCTCATCTCGTTGGCTGATTTACCATAGAGAGATATTTCACCTTCTAGCTTTCCGGTATATATACGCGGGATCAATCCATTAACACAGCGCATCAGCGTTGTTTTCCCACAGCCGCTAGAACCTGCGAGAAGCATTAATTCACCCTCATGAAGATCCAAATTGATATTCTGAATAGCCGGCTCTTGCCGAATACGGTATGTAAACGTGAGATTGCGTATGGACAGAGGAATTGCATCAGAGGAATTCAACCATTAACCTCCACAGAAAATTGATGAATAATATTATACCGATCGAACTTCCCACAACTAATTATACAAAAGAATTGTTATTCTTGACAATTTATTAATCTTAACAAGTTGTGACTGTTATACACCTTTTATTAAAATACTTCAAGAAGATTTTACACATCGAGGAATCGCATTCTAGCTATTTTTGATCACTTCAACCAAGTCGCCAGGTTTTGCTTGAATGCGGCTAGCCGCATCACCATTAACCACCGAGATGATCAGATTGCCCGTACTTCCGAATAAGGCTATCAATTCACCGGTAGGACGTTCACCGAAGGTACGCACAATACCGGGGATTTCCTGCCCGCAAAGTCGAACAACGACCGAACCGCTATTTGCCATATGTTCCACACGGATATTGGTGGCGACATTCCCAAAATGGTCAACATGAATCACTTGTCCGCGCCAACCTAATTCGGTTGTTTGAGGTTTAGGAAGATTTAGATGTATCGGATCTGTTATTTTTATTCCCAACCTTTCTAGGGCTATACCGGTCGATAAATGAGCGCCCACAGGTGAGAAGATATCACGACCATGGAATACATGGCTGATGGTTGGGAGCCAATATTGGGGATCATTCGTATGATAAACTTCAATGGGTTGATTCTCATTAATCGCCCAATCCATTAAAACTGTAAAGAGTCCATTATCAGGTCCGACAAAATATTGTGAACCCAGACGAGCCGCGATTGGTCGACGCTGCGTGCCAACACCAGGATCAACGACACCGATATGAACGGTTCCGTTGGGGAAATATGGCGCTGACCGACCGAGGATATAGGCGCCTTCGACAACATTCTGTGGTGAAATATTATGACTTAGATCTACAATTTGCACCTCTGGTGAAATCCCCCAGATCACACCTTTCATCACACCAACATTCCCATCACGTAAACCAAAATCTGTGATTAAAGTGATTATCTTCAAGATAAACCTCCAAATATTCAATCAAGCAAATCTAACTATCGACTATCATCTTCATTTCCAGTCAGATAATCGTGAAACACTCCCTCTTAATATATAAAAAAGAATATAGCATGCTGAATCTTATAAGTCAAGGAAAGCATTGTGATAGAATAAACAAATGGAAATATTTTCACAGATGGGGTATATTATAATCTGGAAGTGTAACCTTTTTTACCGAAAGTGCATCTGAAAAAATGAACGAAAAGAACAAAAAAGAGGATTATTCTTTAGAAGCGCTAAAAGCAGGCGATCGAAACGAATTTGCAAAACTCGTTGATGACTATTCTGCTGTTATCTATCGATTGGCTGTAAAAATGCTCGAGAACCCTCAAGACGCAGAAGATGTTTTACAAGAGACATTCATCAAAGCCTACAAACATTTGAAAAATTTCGATGGTCGTTCAAGTATATCAACCTGGTTATATCGCATTGCCACCAACGAAGCTTTGATGATGCTACGAAAGAGAAAGTATATTTCTGTATCGATTGATGAACCAATAGGCGCCTCCGAAGATGATCAGGAACCTTTGCAGATTATTGATTGGTGTTGTTTACCGGAGACTGAATTAATGTCATCTGAAGCGCTTGACTATTTGGATGAAGCTGTAGAAAACTTACCGTATAGTTTACGCGTGGTCTTCTTATTACGCGATATAGATGGACTCTCAACTAAGGAAACTAGTGAAGTGCTGAACTTAAGTGAGTCTGCCGTGAAAACACGCCTTTCCAGAGCTCGAATGCGCTTAAGGGAATTATTATCAGAATATTTCGGGAGTAAGATAGCTACAAGGCACGAATTAAAAGGAAATGAAGCCTGATGGATCAACAAAAATGTCAATTTCTGCTTGACTCGCTTTCGGATTATGTTGATGGGAATTTAGGTGAGCAGGTTTGTGCTGAGATAGAAAAGCATCTCGTTGAGTGTGAAGACTGTCGAATCGTTGTTGATTCCTTACGTAAGACAATCTCCCTTTATCATACCGCTTCAGAACATCCGTCTGTACCAGCGGACGTAAAAGAACGTCTTTTCCGAAGATTACAAATAGAAGATCTGCTAGACAAGCCAAAGAGTGAAAGTTAATTTTCACGAGATATGATAACTGTAACCTTTTCTACGAATTAGCATCTAAAACTCGTATGCAAAAAAATCAAGAAGACCCATTGGAATCGCCGTTAGAGTTTGAGATTACATTGGGACAAGACATAGGTGAAGGCGCCTATTGCTCTTTAGAAAAACCAAAATACCATGCTGGTGATCTTTGTCCAATATGCCAATCAGCAAAACTGGAATACGATGGTTTACTTAACCTAGTCTGTCCTAAATGCGGTACCGTCAATGGTGGATGTTTTACTTGATAATAAAATATCGCGTCCCGTGGGACGTAAAGGAGTAGGTACTGATGGTAGAAAAATTACTGAATAAAGAGATTGTTGAGCAATTAGAATCAGCTTTCGAGCAGGTCAAAGAGCCCGTTATTATTATGTTTTTTGGAAAGAAAATCGATTGCGACTATTGCGATGATACCTTACAGCTCATTGAAGAAGTTGTTAACGTTTCAAATAAACTCAGTCTAAGTGTTTATGATATAGATGATGATTCAGCTATCGCGCAACAATACAACGTCGATAAAACGCCAGGCATCGTGATCGCAGGATTGGATGGAGACCAAATATTAGATTATGGTATTCGATATGCTGGTATTCCATCAGGGCATGAGTTCAGCTCACTGGTCAATGAGATCATTCTAGTATCAGGTCGAGATTCCAATTTAAACAAAGAAACCCGCGAATACTTGAGTACGATCAATCAACCTGTTCTAATGCAGGTATTTGTCACACCAACTTGCCCATATTGTCCTCGTTCTGTGATCTTAGCACATCAAATGGCTCTGGAAAGTCCGTGGATAGAAGCAGAAATGATCGAGGCGATGGAATTCCCTGAACTATCCAACCGTCATAATGTCAGTGGTGTTCCTCAAACCACGATCAATGATGGGGCTGCCAATGTGGTTGGCGCTGTACCTGAGCAAAATCTGATTGCTGAGTTAAAGAAAATTTTGCCATAAACATATTTTTAAATATTAGCATTCAGACAGGTAAGAGGATGATAAATCTTTAGAGCAATTTATTACCCCTTTGTTTGAGGAGTGAAGATGGATGCAAAACTAGTCTGGCAAGGAAATTTAGCGTTTATTGGATCTGCTGACAGCGGATTTGAGGTACGATTAGACGCCGAGGAAGAGGTCGGTGGGGATAACAGTGGTACCCGTCCGATGGAATTCATTGCAATGGGATTAGCTGGTTGTACAGCCATGGATGTCATGTCGATCTTAAAAAAGAAGCGCGAAGATGTCACCGGGTTCGATGTCAAAGTGCATACAGATCGAGCGAAAGAACACCCCAAAGTTTTCACCAAAGCGATTATTGAATATACCTTCCTTGGGCACAATGTCAGCGAAGCCTCTGTGAGAAGGTCGATTGAATTATCCGCCACACGCTATTGCCCGGCACAAGCAATGTTTGATCAAGTATTCCCAATCGAATTAAAATATTACATCTATGAAGATCACGGTGATGATACCAATGAGTTAGTAATCAGCGGTGAGTTTGAGGTTTAGAACATCCTATCAAAGATGAGTTTCTTGAACAGAGCGAATTCCTTCGCTCTGTTTTGTTATAATCACAGATGATTAAATCTCATCAATTAATAGGATTTTTAAACCAACCTTATGATCCCTGTTCATTTACATCTTTCTGGCTTCCTTTCCTATCGCGATCCGGTCGATATTAATTTTCGTGATTTTGAACTATCGTGCATCGCTGGTCCAAATGGAGCCGGCAAGTCATCTTTGCTGGATGC
>CAZJMV010000151.1:0-12765 GCA_964547225.1 uncultured Anaerolineaceae bacterium
AGGCAGTGAGCGCGGCAGGGATCGAACCTGCAACCAATGGCTTAAAAGGCCACTGCTCTACCATTGAGCTACGCGCCCATATGCGACCTGCATTCTATCACTTTCATGTGTACTCGTCAACGCTATTTCTGTAGAAAAAAAACCCTTTGGTTTGAATAGGCATATGGATGTATCTATTAATTATTGGTTAAGTAGTTTCGCTTATAATATGCCCTGGTTTTTTAACCAAAACCAAATTGAGAATAAGAAAACACTGTACAAAAAGAGACAATATCAAATATTTAATTTTGTAACAGAATCAATTCGCAAAATTTTATAATCGAGTAGGATAAAAAATCCTTAGAAAATCCAAATGATACGGAGGAAGATTAATGGCTGAAATGTTTTCAGTAAATGAGGAAAACTTTCAAAAGGAGGTGTTGGAATCGAAACAACCAGTGATTGTTGATTTTACTGCAGTTTGGTGTGGTCCGTGTAAGATGCTGGATCCAGTGGTTGAAGAGTTGGGAAAAGAGTTGGATGGCATTATCAGGATTGCCAAACTTGATGTTGATAATAATCCCAATCTGGCAATGCAATATCAAGTAATGGGTGTGCCAACACTGATGTTATTTAAAAATGGTCAACCGGTTGAAAGGGTGACTGGTTATCAACCTAAAGATAGACTTATGAAGAAATTCAACCACCATCTCAGTTAATTGATATACTTGAAGAAATTAATAATAATAAATATGAAACCCCTGCTATAGAGGTGAAAAGGTTTTCATACGATAATGATATGATAGTGATAAAATCGTTTTGTAAAGAGCGAATTAACAAGGTG
Organism: uncultured Anaerolineaceae bacterium; assembly: GCA_964547225.1. GTDB lineage: Bacteria > Chloroflexota > Anaerolineae > Anaerolineales > UBA4823 > CAZJMV01. The sequence continues at coordinate 824 of CAZJMV010000151.1, forward strand.
TAATTATGTCTGACAAGTATGTAGAAATGCTTCGTGAGCGAGGCTATAGAATAACCCCGCAGCGAGAGATGATCATCGAAGAGCTTGCGAAAACAAATGCACATATGGCGGCTGAGGAAATTCATGATTCACTTCAATCAAGAACAAAATCATTGAATATCGCCACAATATATCGCACTCTTGAAATGCTTGTTGAAGAAGGCTTGGCTTGTAGAAACGACTTAGGAGGGGGGTGTGTTGTTTATGCCATCACTCGACATGGACCGCATATTCACCTAGTCTGTCGCCTATGTGGACAAGTTATTGAAGCAGATTATGCGTTATTAACAGATCTTGGATATAGACTTAAACAAGAATATGGATTTGATGCAGACCTTCGCCATATTTCATTATTTGGAATATGTTCGAAATGTCAAAGAGAACAAGAGGAAACCCGAAGCGCTTAGCTTCGGGTTTTTTTGATTAGTCCGTAGGCTCTGATATTTTCTCTTCCAATTTAGTAGCTTGTATTAAAGCTTCTGCTTTATCCGTTTGTTCCCACGGTAAATCTAAATCGTCGCGACCAAAATGTCCGTAAGCCGCTATTTGCTGATAGATGGGGCGACGTAATTTAAGGTCACGTATAATCGCTCCTGGTCGCAGATCAAATTGAGTTTGGATGAGGTATGCAATTTCATCATCAGAAATCCGACCGGTTCCAAAAGTCTCTACATTGATACTTAAGGGGCGCGCGACTCCAATCGCGTAGGCAACCTGGATTTCACAGCGATCTGCTAAACCCGCCGCGACAATATTCTTGGCAACCCAACGTGCTGCGTAGGCGGCTGAGCGATCTACTTTCGTCGGATCCTTACCGCTAAAGCAACCACCCCCATGACGTCCCATACCACCATAGGTGTCAACAATGATCTTTCTACCGGTTACACCAGAATCACCTTGTGGACCACCGATCACAAATCGTCCTGTGGGATTAACAAATATTTTTGTATTCTCATCAAACATTTGCTTTGGGATGACCGGTAGGATGACTTCGTTAATCATTGCTTCGCGGATCTGTTTTTGAGAGATCTCTGGGGAATGTTGTGTAGATACTAATATCGTGTCCAAGCGGACTGGTTTACCATAGCGGTATTCGACAGTGACCTGAGTCTTTCCATCAGGTCGTAACCATGGTAATTCACCATTTTTGCGAATTTCTGTTAACCGACGAGCCATTTTATGAGCCAGATAAATTGGCATTGGCATGAGTTCTGGGGTTTCATTGCATGCGTACCCAAACATCATTCCTTGGTCGCCAGCGCCTATCGATTCAACTTCTTCATCCGTTATTTCTCCTTCTTTGGATTCCAAAGCTTGATCAACCCCCATTGCAATATCTCCGGACTGTTTGGCTATGGCAACTAATACGCCACATGTATTACCATCCAATCCCTTAGTGCTATCGTCATAGCCGATATCATTGATCACTCGACGCACTAACTCATCATAATTAACTTGCGCCTTTGTTGTGATCTCCCCCATCAGCATCACAAAACCGGTTTTGGTTGCCACTTCACAAGCTACACGAGAACGTGGGTCTTGTTCCAGGCAGGCATCCAGTACAGCATCGCTAATCTGATCACAGATTTTATCCGGATGTCCCTCAGTGACAGATTCTGAGGTAAACATAAGACTTGATGCATTTGTAAAACTACTACTCATTCTATACCTCCATAAGAAAAACCCTTCCTGGTAAACGAGAAAGGGCTTTGTCAAACAGAGTTAATTGGCAACCCTCTCATCTTCCAGATTTTCTTTCTGCCGGAATTGGCACCTACCGTTGGGATTAACCCAATTGGGGTTGCCGAGGTTTCAAAGGGCCGGTCCCTCCACCTCTCTGGATAAGAGTACCATTTAGGATTATATAAATTGTTAGAAACGATAATACCATGTTGAAAATGCTATGTCAACTTAACAAATCATAAGAAAAAGGTAGTTATGATAAAATATCCAATTGCCCCTGCCCAGAGCCAGGTATCAATCCGGTCTAATGCGCCCCCATGTCCTGGTAATAATTTACCTGAATCCTTTACACCGACCTGTCGTTTGATCATACTGGCGCCCAAATCACCAAGAATGGTGATACTCGCTAATATTAAAGCCAAAATGGCTGCGCGAGAGGGTATGATGGCAGTAAATGGCTCTGATAGTGTCTGCCACAACATTGCTAGGAGAGTTGTTAATGGAACACTCATCAGAATCCCACCAAAATACCCTTCCCAGGTTTTATGAGGGCTGAGACGTTTGGAAATGGGATGTTTACCACTCAGGCTACCGATGATATAGGCTCCTGAGTCAGAGAACCACACCGATGGGAGGACTAATAACAACCAATATTGTCCTTCTGGTAATGATCTGATAGAAACGAGAAAGGCTCCCAACCAGCCAATATATAAAATACCAGATAGAGTCAGTCCGAAGTCTGTCGCAGCTTGATCGCGTCCCTTTTCATATGATGCAAGGTGATAGATTATGCTAGTGAAGATGATCAAGCTCAATAACCAAGGTGTGCTTTGGAAATTATCTATAGCACGAAAAATAATTAAAGTTATGGTTCCACCAACGACTAGATAGACAGATGGCTTAAACCCACCCGTACGGAATAATTTTACATATTCTAAGGAAGCAATACTACATATTAAAACTACAACAGCGATATAAACTACACCACCTAAAAAGGTTATCCCAATAACAAGCGGCAATAAAAATAATATTACCAGGACTCTTTGACGGAACATTTTTGCTTATTGAACTTGCTCTTGTGATAGTTTTCCATATCGCCTTTCTCTATGACTATATTCTTCAAGTGCTAATCTTAATTGCTCTTTGTCAAAATCAGGCCAAAAAACCGGAGAGAATATCCATTCTGAGTATGCGCCTTGCCAGATTAAGAAATTGCTTACACGAAACTCACCAGATGTACGAATAATTAAATCCGGATCAGGTATACCAGTAGTGAATAAAAATTGATTTACTAGATCCTCGTTCACATCTTCTGGTGAGACATCATCTTTGAGAATACCCTTGATCGCATTTACGATCTCATCTCTTCCACCATAATTAAAAGCAATATTCAGAACAAGACGCGAATTATTACGTGTGTAATTGAGTGCGTGTTTGACTTTGTCTTGGAATGTGGGAGATAGTCGATCTAAATGACCGATATGTCTCAGTTGCACACCTTGGTCATGTAGCTCCTGTAATTCTCGCTCGATAACATCCTCGAAGATTTTCATAAGCCCACGAACTTCTTGACGCGGTCTTTCCCAATTCTCAGTTGAAAAAGCATAAATAGTAAGATACTGAATTCCGAATTCTATGGATGCCTCAATAACACGACGTAGATTTTCTGTTCCAGCTCGGTGACCTGCTAATCGGGGTAATCCGCGTGAAAGCGCCCAACGTCCATTACCATCCATTATGATAGCTACGTGGGTGGGAATTATTTCTGGAAGTGAGTTGTTATTCATAGAATTCATGGGCTCCTATAATTCGTGCCTCAGTGCATGGTTTAGGATAGAGAACCTTTACTAGACTTCGAGTATCTCTTTCTCCTTTCGCTCACCAATTATATTGATTTCGTCAATATAATTGTCGGTAAATTTCTGTAATTCTTCTTCGCCGATCTTTTCTTCATCTTCGGAGATCATTTTTTCTTGTTCTAATTCTTTTAGGTCTTTGATCATCTCTCTGCGTATGTTTCTGATCGATATTCGAGCTTCTTCGAGACGGTTATTGACCAGCTTAACCAGATCCTTTCTACGTTCTTCTGTAAGCGCGGGAAGGTTTAATCGAATAGCCTTTCCATCATTGTTTGGTGTTAAGCCCAAATCAGATGCCAAGATACTGCGTTCAATCGCTTTTAAAGTGGTTACATCAAAAGGTCGAATCAACAGAGAGCGAGGTTCGGGAACACTAATACTAGCAAGTTGAACCAGTGGAGTCATCATATTATAGTATTCGACTTGTAGCTTTTCGACTAAGGCAGGGTGGGCTCGCCCCGTGCGGATTCCAGCTAGATCTTCTTCAAGAGCAAGGATGGCTCTCTTCATTCGCGTTTCAGTTTCTTTGTATACATCTTTCAGCATTACAGCCTCCATTGATCGAAAGAGTAAGTATAATAGAACCTAACTATAGGATACCCGAATTTTTATCGGTAGAAAAGGGTCAAATTCTATCAGAAACTAGCGTACCTACAGGATATCCGTATAGAGCTTTTGCTAGTGATTCCGAATCCCACAAATTTATGACAAGTATTGGGAGATGATTGTCCATGCATAAAGAGATTGCTGTACTATCCATGACTTTTAGTCGTTTATTGATTGCTTCCATATAGGTTACCTTATCATAGCGATTTGCATTTGGGTTTTCCATAGGGTCAGAGTCATAGATACCATCGACTTTGGTTGCTTTTATCAGGACATCAGCTCCAATTTCCATTGCGCGCAGAGCAGCAGCTGTATCTGTGGAAAAATAGGGATTTCCAGTCCCACCCCCTAGTATTACAATACGCCCTTTTTCCATATGGCGAATTGCTCTCCGACGAATATATGGCTCAGCGACTGCATGCATTTCAACAGCTGATTGAACGCGAGTGAATAATCCCATTCGTTCCATGGCATCCATTAAGGCTAATGCATTCATCATTGTTGCTAACATACCCATATAATCCGCTGTAGCGCGATCCATTCCTCGGTCTAATCCAAGTCTTCCTCGCCAGAGGTTGCCAGCTCCAATCACAATAGCAACGTCAACACCAAGTTGATGCACATCATGGACACGTAAAGCAATATCTTCCGCTTTTATGGGATCAATGCCAAATCCTTCCTTTCCAGCTAATGCTTCCCCACTCAGTTTTAATAGAATTCGACTGTATTTCAGTTCATCTTCCACGAGATTAAGCCTCCTTATAAAAAGAGCCAACCGATTTGGTTGGCTCTCTTGATATTATTCGTCTAGCATTTCACCCAATTCCCAACGGGTAAACCTACGAATGATGATGTTTTCTCCGATTGAAGCGATATTCTGAAGAAGTAATTGTTCAATGTTGATTTCTTCGTCGCGGATATAAGCTTGGCGCAAAAGACAAGCCTCATCTCGGAACTTTTCAAGCCGTCCTTCGATAATTCGGTCAATTACTTTTTCAGGTTTTCCTTCCTCTAGCGCACGTTTTTGAGCAATTTCCTTTTCGTGTTCAAGAACTGATTCGGGAACATCGTTTGCTGTCAAATATAACGGTGCACCAGCGGCAATTTGAAGGGCGATTTCATGTGCGAAGTTACGAAATGCCTCTGAACGGGCGACAAAATCTGTCTCACAATTAACTTCCACCATTACACCGACGCGACCATCGCCATGGGAATATAATTCTACAATTCCTTCGGATGCTTCACGGTCGGCGCGTTTTGCTGCAGTGGCGAGACCTTTTTCACGCAAAAAATCAACCGCTTTGTTAAAATCACCGTCAGATTTTTCTAATGCTTTTCTACAATCCAGGATACCAACTCCGGTTGCACTTCTTAATTCTTTAATCTGTTCAGTTGTTACAGCCATGATTTTTCCTTCTTATCAATTCGATACTTAATTTGCTTAATCTTCAATAACATCTTCTTCGAAGATTCCTGCATTGTCTGCTTCTTGTTTTTCGGTCTCTTCAGAGATTTCCGAATCGAGGAGATCTTCACTTTCTTCGCTGCTCAAAGCAGGTTTCGCAGAAGCAAGTTTTTCAAGGGTTGATTTTCCAAGCAATTCTTCGTCTGGTCGATCATGCAAATCCTTTTCAGGTATTTTGCTAGTGGGTTCTTCCTCTTCGATATCCTTTCGAAGCGCTTTCCCTTCTTCAACACCGTCTGCGATTTTACTTACCAATAACTTGATTGCGCGGATCGCATCATCATTGGATGGAATTACATAGTCAATATTCCTTGGGTCACAGTTGGTGTCGACAAGTGCAATGACGGGGATCTTGAGAAGATTTGCTTCATGGATTGCGGTTGCTTCTCGACGGACATCAATCACAAAAAGTAGGTCTGGTAACCCAGCCATATATCGAATACCACCCAGTAACCCTTCTAGGCGGTCAATTTTTCGGGAGAGGATCAAAGCCTCTTTTTTTGTGATCCGCTCAAAGTCTCCACGTTCACGCATACGTTCTAAGCGTTCCAGTTCATTAACCCGCTGTCGAATTGTACGCCAGTTGGTAAGCATGCCTCCCAACCAACGAGCCGTGACATATGGCATTCCGCATCTTATTGCTTCATCTTGAATAGTTTCCTGGGCTTGTCGCTTTGTGCCTACAAATAATACTGTTCCACCTTCAGAAACTGTGCTAACTACTAGCGCGTACGCTTCGTCGAGCGCTTTGACCGTTTTCTGGAGATCGATAATATGAATACTATTTCTCTCTGTAAAAATAAACGGCTTCATCGCAGGGTGCCATTTATGCGTTCGATGACCGAAATGAACACCGCTTTCGAGAAGCGCTTTCATACTTATTAAAGCCATTTGTTATTCTCCTTTTCGTTTTTCCTCCGCTTGCTTCTTCCTGGTTTAGAACCGTATTCACGGCACGTCTAAAGCAGTCAGCAAGCGTGTGTAATAATTCGATCTCTAAAAAAAGAGATAGGCATGCTAAGCACAACCTCTCTCGCCATTTGACGGGAGCTTGCGAAGTATATCATAGAGTTGAAAGATTCGTCTAGGATTCTGTCAAGTTTTTTCATTCGTCTTTTACGGTATATACGGTACAATCCCAAAATGGATTTGATTTCTCTCGAAGAAACAATAAGACATTTGCCTTTAGGAGAGATTCGTTATTATCAAAAGATTGATTCAACGAATGATATCGCTCTTGAATGGGCAAATCATGGCGCCAAAAATCTTTCATTGGTGATTGCAAACGAACAGACTCAGGGAAGAGGACGTCTTGGGCGAACCTGGTTCACACCAGCTTCATCTGCTATTGCATGTAGTATCATCTTAAAAGACATTCTTGATCATAGAGATCGTAGCTTGAGCCTAGATAGAGAGGTGGAGAACACAGGAGAACGTTTATCGCTTCTCAGATTGACTGCTCTAGGCACATTGGCTGTCAGTAATACGCTAAGCGAATATTATCAATTAAATCCAAAAATTAAATGGCCAAACGATGTATTGATCGGAGGGAGGAAAATTGCTGGGGTTTTGGCTGAAGTTCAATGGAATGGTGATGAATTTTCAACTGCTATTATTGGCATAGGTGTCAATGTTTATCCTTCATCCGTACCTCCATCAGAAATGCTTGCTTTTCCAGCAACTTGTGTCGCTAATGAATTAGGAAAGAACATTTCTCGGGTTGATTTATTGAAAATTATCCTCGAACAATTTGTCAAGTACGAGCGTAAGCTCTTTTCAGCGAGTTTTGTGGAAGCTTGGAATGAAAATCTCGCTTTCAAAGGAGAATACGTAGAGATCATTCACCATAAGACAACCCAAGAGAATGATGTCTTATTTGCTAAGATCGAAGGGGTTACCCCACAAGGATATCTTAAAATTGTCACAAAATCAGGAGAAGAGAAAATATTGAAGAATGGAGAAATTAGTCTTCGTAAGATGTGAAGTTGATGATTAAACTCTGATAAAATGGGAGAGAATTATTGGAGAATCTTAAATGTTTGAAGAATTCCGTGATGATGCAATCAATGATACTAACTTTATCGATGAAGTAAACGAATCCGAAGATTATAATTTCGAGGAACCCACAAAACCTAAGGGACACTTGCTGGGGATGTCTCCCATTCAACGTTTGATTATTGCAATCATGCTTTTTGTGATTACATGTGTGTTGAGCGCTTTTTGTTTGTTGATCACACAGAAAGTCATCCCACCTTTCTTGTAAAAAAAAATAAGTCCATCACAATCATTATGATGGACTTATCCGTTTATTGAAAGAACAATAGATTATTCTGATATAGCGCCCGCTTGACGGAGATCTGCATCAGCAATTCGTGCAATTGAAGCGACGCTGTCACCTTCCTGTAAGTTAATCAGCAATACTCCTTTTGTAGCGCGACTGGTTTGAGAAATATTCTTTACTTTGGTTCGCAGTGCAACACCACCAGAAGATATGATTGTCAATTCATCATTTTCTTGGACAATACTTGCAACGGCTATTTTTCCAACTTTATCGATTGCCTTTTTTCCAATTGTCAGGACACCTATGCTAGCTCTGCTACGTGGTGAATATTCATCTAAGCTTGTTCTTTTCCCATAACCCTTATACGTGACTACTAACAAATCGCCACCTGGTTCGACGATCGCCATGCTGGCTAATTTGTCACCTTTCTTTAATCGGATAGCATTTACACCGACTGTCATTCTTCCTGTGGGACGAACATCTTTTTCAGGGAAACGTAATGCCATCCCCATTTCAGTTACAAGAACAATTTCGTCATCGCCATTCGTAAGTTTTGCCCAACCCAACTCATCATCTTCACCTAAATTGATAGCGATTATGCCCGAAGGTCTTACGGATGATAGACCTCGTAAGGGGATACGTTTGATCTTTCCCTGTCGAGTTACCATCGTACAATACCGATCATCTTCAAAAGATGGCACTGCAACAGCAGCCGTTACCGTCTCTCTAGGATCAATCGATAGTACATTAACAATTGGCACCCCTCGAGCAGTCCGGTCTGCATCCGGGATCTGGTATGCGCGTTCTGAATAGACTTTCCCGCGATCAGAGAAAAATAGGATAGTATCTAATGTGCGCGCAGGCATTAACATCATCACTTCATCTTCTTCTTTTGTAGTGTGCCCGGTTACACCACGCCCTCCACGGCTTTGTGATCGAAATGTTTTCGAAGCTAGACGTTTTACATAGCCGCGTTCGGTGATACTGATCAATATTGGTTCGTCCTGCACCAATTCATCTTCGCTAAACCCTTCACTAACATCACGAAGGATGCGAGTGCGTCGCTCATCGCCATATTCCCCGGATAGTTCTTCGATTTCTTCTTTGATCAATTGCAGGATCTTCTTGGGGTGAGCCAACAAATCTTCGAGATAGGCTATTGTCTCCAAAATCTGCTTATGCTCATCCTCGATCTTCTGGCGTTCTAGGGCAGCTAATCGTCTTAACTGCATATCTAAGATCGCTTGAGCTTGTTTTTCACTCAATTTGAAGCGATCAATTAATCGCAATTTTGCAACTTCGGCATCTGGAGATTTTCGGATTGTATCAATAACTTCATCCAAATATTTTAGGGCAATCAATAATCCCTCAAGAATATGAGCGCGTGTCTTGGCTTTCTCGAGTTCAAAAGTTGACCGCCTGACAATCACATCCTGACGATGTTGAATGAAGACCTGTAATGATCTCTTAAGGGAAAATAAACGTGGCTCTCCATCAATGAGAGCAAGCATCTGTACCCCAAAGGAAGCCTGTAATTGTGTGTGCTTAAATAACTGATTTAGTAATTTCTTTGGTTGTGTACCGCGTTTTAATTCAATCACGATGCTCATACCGCGTTGGTCGGATTCGTCGCGCAAATCTGAAATCTCATCCAGTTTTCCACTTCGAACGAGATCAGCGATACGTTGAATTAATGCCGCTTTATTTACCTGATAGGGAATCTCGGTTACTACGATACGGTGGCGATTTTTGCCCATTTCTTCTATATGGGCAACTGCGCGCATAACGATTCTGCCTTTTCCGGTGCTGTAGGCTTGCAAAATACCTTCATCGCCAATAATGGTTCCCCCAGTGGGAAAATCTGGACCAGGAACTCGCTTGATCAACTCTTCGATGGGTATATCATCAATATTATCGATATTATCGATGATATAACTAACGGCGCAGGCTAATTCTTTTAAATTGTGAGGTGGGATATTGGTTGCCATTCCCACCGCGATCCCCGATGAACCATTTAATAAAAGATTTGGGAATCTGGCAGGTAAAACAAGAGGTTCTTGCAACGATCCGTCAAAGTTGTCAATAAAATCGACAGTGTTTTTTTCGATATCAGTTAATAATTCTTCAGCAAGCTTGGTCATGCGTGCTTCGGTATAACGCATCGCGGCTGGGCTATCACCATCTACCGAACCAAAATTCCCCTGACCATCAACCAATTGATAGCGCATGGAGAAATCCTGTGCCATACGTACCATCGAGTCGTAGACAGCAGAGTCACCATGAGGATGATATTTACCGAGCACTTCGCCAACAATACGAGCTGATTTTTTGTGGGCTGTGTTCGCTCGTATTCCCATATCATGCATAGCATAGAGTATGCGACGATGAACTGGTTTCAAACCATCACGCGCATCTGGTAAAGCTCGTGAGACAATGACACTCATCGCATAATCTAAGTATGCTGTGCGCATCTGATCATTGATATCTACATTTTGAACAGAGCCGATTTCCATTGATTATTCCTGCTTTTTCTAAATTTTGGTTAAACCATTAATAATACAAAAGGCTGTATGTAATAACCATACAGCCTTTAATTATACCTCAGCAGAGTTGGTTTAATCTTTTTCTTTCCGACATACCAACATAGGGTTTTGAGCGTAATTCTTCGTGGAGTAATGCTTATTCCACATTAATTGGATTAATTGCGCTAATAAGTCTGATGAAAAAAAAAGAACCCGGTATTGTCCGGGTTTATTTTTCGATTTACTCACGATCAAATGATTATATATCAAGATTATTTATATCATCATAATCATCATCAAAATCATCATCATTTTCAGATTCAAAGATCGTATTTTCCACATCAAATCGAACCCAAAGAACAAGCATTTGCCCTTCTTCGACCTCGAATGTACGCGCTGCGAGAATTGGTACTTCGTTCTTTAGACCATCGGCGCCACGAAATTCAAGATTGATGCTCGATTGATTTTTCCAGGCGCGATAACAGCGCTCTACAAGTTCTCCACCGTTGAATGTGCGTAATTTGGTTGAAGCGATATTGTAAAGGGTTGGGCTTTCTTCTAAGCTTAGTGACCAACCATCGACAGCTATTTCAAATGTAGGAGGGGGACCCTCGATAATTGTGATTTTTTCTTCCATTCTAAACTCCACTCGCCGAATCATACCACGATTCAAAATATATGGAAGAATGGATTATTTATTATTTTCCAAGTGTATAATTTGTTTTGGAGGCTCCAATATGCATAAGCTGGTAATTTTAATTGAATCGATTGAAGATTGGCAATCATTTGAAGCAGAATGGCCAAAGTTCTTACATCTTGCGGAAAGTATGCCGGGCTTAAAAAAAGAAGCGATTAGCCAAATTGATCCTTTACTTTATGGGAATAAGTCATATATGAAAATGTATGAATTGTTTTTTGATACGAAAGAAAATGTTGAACGTGCTCTTTCATCAAGTGTTGGTCAAGAGGCTGGCAAACTTTTACAGAACATGACACAAGGAAAGATGATGCTCTTTATTGCAAAACATCAAGAAGATGATTTAACGAATATCAGGAAGTATAAGAAGATCAAACGAAATGTATAACAGAACGCACAGTAAAATACACCCCATCATCCTTTTTATGATCTCGACTTTCCTCATTTTTCTGATCGTGATCATTTATTTTATTGTCCGTGAAAAAGATCGCACCACTGCTCGTTCGATTCGATTAATGTCCTGGTTCCGAGATCCCCAAGCCCATTCTGATTGGGAGATTGTTGCTGGAGAACGTTGCGAGGGGGCAGCATTTATTTTTCCAACCGATGGATATATTGGTTTTTTGTGGGGAGATTCTTTTCGTCCTGGACATACGCATCAAGGGATCGATATTTTTGGGAGCCCAATGGAAGATAGAACGCCCATTATTGCCGCTTATGATGGCTATTTGACCCGTTTACCAGATTGGAAGTCCTCTATAATCATTCGCATACCGGACGATCCGCTTCA
>CAZJMV010000152.1:0-3602 GCA_964547225.1 uncultured Anaerolineaceae bacterium
TAAAACCACCTTGTATGGTGGTTTTTGTATTTCATAAGCTATCTATCCCAAACTTAAAAGCCGCAATTTTCGAGTTGTATATCTGTATTTCGAAATTATAATATCTTTGATCATGGTCAAAATAATTCAAGAAAGGAAACAATTCGAAATTTTCATCAGATAGGGCAATTGTTGATGAAGTAAAATTCCGATTTGAAACACAGAATTTGATTGCTGCTATAGGGAACGGACGACAAATAACCAATTCCGCTTTTGCTGTAGCTGGTTTTTTCACTGTGGATTAGCTATTGATGGTATTTTGCTATTGATCAAAGAAAGGAGATTTTGATATGAAATATAGAAGATTAGGTGCGAGTGGTGTTTTAGTTTCACCGCTGTGTTTGGGGACGATGAATTTTGGGGATCCCACTTCAGAGGAAGAATCGATCAGGATGCTCAACCGAGCCTTGGAGGCAGGGATTAATTTTATAGATACTGCCAATGTCTATGCTAATGGTGAAAGTGAGCGGATTATCGGTAAAGCACTAAAACAAAATGGTCGACGTGATGAAATTGTTCTAGCAACAAAAGTGTATAACCCGTTGGGCGATGGAGTGAATGACCGCGATCTTTCACGTTATCATCTTGTCAAAGCTTGTGAAGACTCTCTACGTAGGTTGCAAACTGACCATATTGATCTTTATCAGCTTCACCGTCCTTCGGAGATTGTGCCACAAGAGGAGACTTTGCGCGCTTTGGAAGATCTGGTTTCTTCTGGAAAAGTGCTTCATATCGGTACGAGCACATTTCCAGCTTGGATGATCATGGAAGGTTTAGCGATTAGCGAGCGCTATGGTTGGTCGCGCTATATTAGTGAGCAGCCGCCCTATAATTTACTGGATCGCCGTTGTGAAAATGAGATCATCCCTCTAGCGCAAAAATATGATCTGGCGATTTTACCTTGGTCGCCGTTAGGGATGGGCGTTTTAGCTGGAATTTATCCACCCGATGGAAGCGCTCCTTCCGAAACACGCTTGGGACGCGGACGTCCTTTTATGAAAGAACGAGTGACGCCCAAAGCGCGTCAAGTGGGAGCGCATGTGGTTGAACTAGCGCGCGAAAGGTATATTACTGCTGATCAATTGGCATTGCTTTGGCTTAAGGATCAAACGGGTGTAACAGCGCCTGTGATTGGTCCACGCACAGTGCAGCATTTGGAAAGCGCGCTCTCTGTCTTGGAGATGGAATTGGATATTGCGGATCATAAAATCTTTGATGGACTCGTTCATCCTGGGAATGCCGTCTCTGATTTTCATTCGACCGCCTGGTGGATGAAAACTCGTGTGGTTATTGATTAAGCAATCTGGTATGGATTGTATTTATCAACTATAATTCGATTGATGTACTTTTAGGGATCGTTTTAATTAAGGAAAGGAGATTGATTATGAGAACAAGTTCTGGGAAACATGCATTGGTTTGGGGTGGTCTTTTAATCTTATTTGGTGTTTTATCATTCTTAGAGATTTTTATCAATATCAGCCGCTGGGCTTGGGTGATAGTACTGATGTTAGCGGGATTAAGTATTATGGCTTTGTTCTTAACCAACCGCAGAGAAGGATGGTTGCTCATTCCAAGCTATGTATTGTTAGCAATTGCTGGATTGATTTTTTTAACCGAAACGTATATTTTGGTCGGAAATTTTGTAGCTTTCTATGTACTAGCAGCGGTTGGCTTCCCTTTCCTGGTTGTCTTCCTGCGTGATCATGAGCAGTGGTGGGCATTAATTCCGGCATATGTGCTTTTCGCAGTTGGTTTGATGGTCGTACTGATTGGTATGAGAGTTTTGACTGATATGCTGGTTCCTGCTTATATCATGTTCGCGATTGCGATCCCGTTCTTTGTTGTCTTTGCACGCAATTCAGAAAATAGGTGGGCGTTGATACCAGGCGGAATCATGGCAATCATTGGGTTTTCCTTTATGATTGCTGAATCAGCGGTGCAATATGTGACCCCAGTTGTGCTGATCATTGTGGGCGTGTGGATCGTTGTATGGCAGTTTAGGAAAAATCCAGACGATCTGCTACAGGAAAATGAATTGGATGAAATAGAACAGGATATTGAGGAATAATTTATCTTCGAAATAATAATGATTTGTCATTCACACGCTATATAAATTCTCAAGGAATGATATATATAGAACCATTCTTTTTTTTGGCTATATCTAATATGTATTACTGCTTCCTAGGAGTCCAGCATGGATAAATTCTTTGCACGTGATTACACAGGCACCCCCTTCTTCTTTATGGGGGTTGCCCATCTTGCTGTTTTACTCGCGATTATCCTTTTGAATTTGTACTTGTTGCGATTCAAGTCTAAGGATGAAGCCACGCGCACCAAAGTACGCTGGAGCATGGCGATCATCTTGTGGGCAAATGAAATTGGTTGGCATGTCTGGAATCATGCCGTTGGGCAGTGGAATGTTCAGACGATGATCCCCTTGCATGTGTGTAGCGTTTTGGTGTGGTTAGGTGGGTATATGCTGGTCAGTAAGAATTACATTATTTACGAACTCACCTACTTCCTGGGAATCGCAGGCGCCTTACAAGCCTTATTGACACCGGATTTGGGTTTATATGGTTTCCCGCACTATCGCTTTTTTCAGACATTCATTTCGCATGGTTTGATCGTCACTTCCGCTATCTACATGACGACTGTGGAGGGCTTTCGTCCAACGTGGAAATCCATCCTGCGCGTAACTGTCATTGCGAATATTTATATGGCGTTGGTCTTCTTCTTGAATCAAGCCATTGGCAGCAACTATATGTATATCAATCGAAAACCCGATACCGCCAGCTTACTCGATATGTTACCAACCTGGCCTGGGTACATTCCCTATGTTGAATTGATTGGGTTGTTCATGTTCCTGCTGTTATACTTACCCTTCATCATAAAGGACAAGCGTATGAGGACTCAGGTCGCATAGGTTTGATTCATGTATCTTTTATTTATCAACCAAAAATATTCCTAAAAAACCTTGTTTCATTTAATAGATCTATGGTACAAAAAAGCGCACCAGGGTTTAGGTGCGCTTTTTCTATCTATCCAAAGGATTGTAAAATGCTGATTATGGTTTGGGTGGGGCTTGGCTTTCTAATTCTGATGTATTTGTCTCACTCAACCATACACCGGTTGCATCGCCTTCAAAAGTATTGGTAGTATTCAATTCATATTGGTTTTGTGGGATTGAATCATTTAATGATGAAGAGGTTAAGGTGGTAAGCGTTGCCCAATCCACCCAAATTTTGCTATTTATTCCATCAGGTGTGTATTTTACTATTCCCACGTATCCTGAGGAGAACATCGAGTCAGAAGCCGTGAATACGAGGTTGCCATTGATATAAAAGCTCATGTTGTTATTCTGGGCGCGTACACTGAATGTATTCAAAGCTGATCCAGTGGTTATATAGGGTGAGCCTGTCCAGTCCTTTAATGCAGTTTCGGAGCCATCTGCATTGAAACGCCAGACAGCATAGCGTCCATCTAGTAAATATCCAAACATATATCCGGATTTCCATCTCTGATTGCTCGTCATTGGACTTGGGTCTCCACGGAAGATAAGCCCA
>CAZJMV010000153.1:0-41911 GCA_964547225.1 uncultured Anaerolineaceae bacterium
CCTATTCGAAGGTACCTACCACCCTTAGGTGGATTTGACTTTAGCCCGTTGGTATTGATAATTTTGTTACAAGTATTGGGTGATATTATCTATCGTTTATTGATTTCATTTGCGTAATCTGTTAATTCAAAAAGAAATTTGGAATTTCATTCTAATAGTTCAATTTAAACCGTACTAGTTGGGAGGGGGAATATCGATGCCTTTGTTTTTTAATCGCACCAGGTTTTCAAAAGCTGACTCACGAAGATCACCAGAACTATTCATAAAAGTTTTTAATATTGGTAGGAGTGCGCTTTCATCACTATGCAAAGAAAGATAATATAGGGCTGCTAAGCGTTGGTCTTCATTCCCATTAAAAAGTGCATTATAAACTAAATCAATTGATGCCTTTCCTGGTGTCACACCCATACCTCTTTCTCCTGCAAATTCGATTAACCATGCCGTCATCGTAAGATCTGGATGAGCGTGAGGTGTACGTGGGTGTTTCTCGGTCATCAATTGAATTGCCTGGAAAGCTGCATCTTGTACAATCCATTGTGGATCATTGGTCTGTAATTTTTTTAAGATATCAAGCGACCAGGTTTCGTGGATACGCCCTAATCCAAAAACAACCGCTCTGCGGATATTGGGGTCATCCATCTGGCTGCCTTCTTCGAGTGTTGGATATCCTTCTTCTATATTGTTCGATAACCCTTCCGCGGCTGCTCGTTGGATACTCTCTGAACCATTTAACAGGTGATAGGCAACTAGTTCCATGCTTTTAGGTGTGCCGATAGCAATTAATGCGAGAATAGCAGAGCGCATTAGACTAGGAAATTGATGATTGATGAATGCATCAATTGTCTCGATAGATTTTTTATCTTGAATAACTCCACATCCCAAACAAGCGATTTGTTGCAAGATTGGGTCGTCTGATTGAAGCCATTGTCGCATAAGTATCGCTATTTCACGTTTTCCAGTAAAGATAAATGCTGTAAGAGCTCTTGTTTTTAAACTCAGCGGAACATTTTTATTCTGAATTGTTTTTGCCAACCTCCTCATGATTTCAGGAGCCCAAGTCGATTTTATTGGAGCATCGCGTAACCATCTTGCACAACCTCGTAATTCATGTAGGGTGGGATCAACTTCAATTGGTTTTAGGTTATCCCTTAACCAGTCGGCGCTTTGATCTTGGGCTGATAAATAATGAAGGGTTTCTCGCTTACATGCCCAATCTGACTGAGATATGATAGTTAAGATTTCTGTAGATAAATTAATCTGTTGACTTGCAAGGTAAGCATTCAAAATGATATGTGTAAATTTCACATTTTCATTCGGATAGAGGGTAATCATACCACTCTGAAGCATTTCGGGAAAATTAGATCCAGACAGAAATTTCTCGGTTCGATTCCTTGGTAGAAAAGAGCGTGGGTTAAGAGCCATTTGTAGCGCTAATTCTTGTAAACCAAGGCGGTTGTTAGAGTCTTGATCGAAGAGAACGCGTTGGATGTATGCTTCAATATAATCAATTCTTTCATTCCCGCTGGTATCGCCAGCAAAAGCCGCCCATAAATTTAGAGTCAATTCAAAAGGCGTCAAATTGGAAATTTGGTTTGAAAGCCAACCAGCAACTAAAAGGGAAATCTTATCTGATTCTTCATCAGGAGTTGGTTCAGCGATATGTCTATGCCATAAAGTGCCCCAAGTTTCAATAAATTGCTGCCTCTCAATTGGTGTCCAGCATTTCAATGCCAGAGGATAAAAACCTAAGTTGAGTAATCCTGCGAGATGATAAGGCGAAGCAGATGCAACCATACGGAGTTTGGGATATTGAAAGGATAGTTTATTTAAAAAATCAATTGCAATATCCATTTCTTCTGGAGAGGCTTCATCTAACCCGTCTAATAAGAGAATGGCATCATTTTGTGATAGGGCAATTTGTAATGCGTTGGGAAGGCGTTTGTTGGGAATTGACTTTATATAGGGTGTGATTGCATTGATGATAATTTCAAAAGGAGTAATGCTATCTTCTGCGGGTAAGTTCAAATCTGCGATATGCAAAAGGAGCGGGATTTTATTTGCCAATTCACCCAACGCTTGATCTCCTCGAATGAATTGAGCAGCTAAATGAGCGAGACAGGTACTTTTTCCTTGCCCTGGTTCAGCAACAATTAGGATATTGGCATCTCCTTGAAGCGCTTCAGCGCAGGTTATCGAAGGGGAGTTGTAGAATGAGGCTAATTCTGGAGAATCAAGCGTATAGGGAATGACCCAGTCTGTGATATCCTCATAAGGTTCGGGGTGATAAGCCATTGGAAGTGTAGGTGGCGCTAAAAGGCGCGGAGGTATCAAGATCTCGTCAAGAGAGAAAAGTGAGGCAGCCAGATGCATTCCTTGACATCGAATAAGCGTATCATTTCCTATCTTAACGCTGTCATTGTGGAGTTTTTCTTGTTTTGATTTTTCGAGCTGTTTTTTCCAGTTGTCGGAAATTTGGTTAAGGTAGTGGCGTAATTTCCCTAGTAAATAAATTATTAAGAAGCCAGTAACAACGCCTATCCAGAAAGAAAAAGCTTCAAAATTCCGAAAGAAGTCTGCCATTCTTATCCTGTATATAGGATGCGCCCACAGACATCACAGGTAGTGATCTCAGAAGGAGAACGAGCGGCATGAAGAAGGGAAGCATTGATCGTTGAACCACACGAAGAGCAGGTTTTTTCAACCACCTTTGAAACGGCTATTCCTCGGCGAGTTTGTCGTAATTTCATATATTGTTCAATATCCTCGGGTGGAATATTGTTCGCAGTAGCTTGATGTTCCCTTTGAAAATGTATCATATCAGCATTGAGTTTTTCGCGTTCGGTGATCAGTTCTTTTGATTTTTCTTCGAACTCTGATTGAACAGTTCCTAGTTTTTCCTGCGCCGTTTTCAATTGCATAGCTGCTTCTTCATCTTCAAGCATTGCTTCTAATTGCCTTTCTTCCAGTACATCCAGATAACGCTTTAATGATGCGACCTCATTTTGAATATCTTGGAGTTCTTTTGGGTTATGTACTTTGCCACTATAGAGCGTGGACTCACTCTGTTCAATTTTTAAGTGTTGTTGTTTTACGCTGTCTTCAGTCTTGTTCAAATTTTTCTGAGCTGTCTCTTTTAATTGCTCCGCTTCATATACGGATTCTCTTGCCTGATTAAGAGCGTGGTCATTTTCAAGGATTGATTGGATCTCCTTCAGGCGTTTATTGATCTTGTCCATTTGGCTATCAATCTGTTGTAATCGGTAAAGCTTGAATGTCCGGCTCATCTTATTTTTTCCCTGTTTATCTGAATAAGGTATTTATTGAGAATATTCCATTTGATCAAATTCGTATTCATTGATTATAGAGGCGGTTTCTTCTTATGACAAGGGCATGCTAATAAAACGAACAAAAAGGAAAGGTGTGCCCATGATTTTCTTGACATCTAGATAAGCAGGTTTTATAGTAGCTTAGGAAAGTCAAAAATAATTTTGGGAAGGAGAATTCTCGCTGAGAAAAAAAGGCGTTCGTTCAAATCTTTTTTTGATTGGTTTCATTTTTCTATGTCTGATCAGCTTACCGTTTATTATAGCTCAGAGTTTTGGAGGTACTGATTATGTTTTTGGCGGGTTCCTTTTTAATCCAATCGATAGCAATACTTATTTAGCAAAAATGGTTCAAGGATGGCGAGGGGATTGGATCTTCAAATTGCCGTATACTGCAGAGCCTGGGGATGGCGCATATCTCAACCTATTTTATTTATCCCTGGGACATTTAGCTCGAATTACTAATATCCCGCTATTATTGGTTTTTCATCTTGCGCGAATTATTTCATCCATCATTCTATTTATTGCTTTATGGCGCTTTATCATTGAATTTCGTGTACCAAAAGAATGGCAAATACCGGTATTTATCGTAGCGCTATTTGGATCTGGCATGGGGTGGATTTTATTTCCATTTGGAGTTTTAACTTCTGATTTCATAGTCCCCGAAACCTATCCATTTTTCTCTTCTTTGGTGAATGTGCATTTTCCGTTAGGCTTAGCATTAATGCTATTCTTATTATTGGGATTGCATACAGAAAGCGATCATACAAGTCGAAGCTTTTTTTCTGATTGGTGGTCTGGTCTTTGTGCTCTTTTGTTGGCATTTGTTGATCCCTTTGGTTTATTGATATTGATAAGTGTACTGATGGGTCTATTATGTTTTTTGGTTTTTAGAGCATTGGTTCAAAGAAAAAAAATACGTTCGTTGATCTCAAAAGAAAAAACTGAAAAAAAAGATTCAATTTTCTTTAAATCCATTTTCTTTCGCTTGATTTGGCTCATTATTTTGGGAATGCCGTTAATCATATATGATCTTTGGGTGACATATACCGATCCAATTCTCGCTGGGTGGAATGCACAAAATATCACTCCTTCACCGCCAATCTGGGATCTAATCTTATCCCTTTCCCCAGCATTATTCGTTGGTATCGTGGGATGGATTTGGTCGGTCAAGAATAAAAGGCAGGTAGGCTGGCTTTTAATATCTT
This sequence comes from uncultured Anaerolineaceae bacterium, assembly GCA_964547225.1. Lineage (GTDB taxonomy): Bacteria > Chloroflexota > Anaerolineae > Anaerolineales > UBA4823 > CAZJMV01. The sequence continues at coordinate 4,532 of CAZJMV010000153.1, forward strand.
GGGTATTTGTAGCGATTTTACTGATATATATCCCTGTCAATCTACAACGTCGACTGATGAAGGGATTATTCGTACCAGTTACTTTATTGATGGGTTTTGGTCTGAATAATTTGAAGTTTGATAATAAAAATCATCAAAAACTATTTTTCTTTGGGATTATTATCAGTGCATTCATCACTAATTTATTGATTTTATCTGTTGCTTTCTTTGGCATACAAACCAATGCTGAAGAACTATACTTGAGAAAAAATGAAGCGCAAGCATTGTTGTGGATCAAGGAAAACACACCGTCTGAAGCTTTGGTTTTGGCAAGTCCACAAACCGGTTTATATATCCCGGCTTATACCGGAAGACGTGTTATTTATGGTCATCCCTTTGAAACAGTCAATGCTGTTCAGGAAGGATCAGCTGTTGTGAATTTCTTCGCTGGTGAGGATGACCTTGAGAGTGAAACATTCTTGCAAGAACGACAAGTGGACTATGTATTCTATGGACCTCGTGAAGCTAAGTTAGGTGTGCTTCCGGAAGTAACTCAATTGCAAATAGTCTTTGATCAGGAAGATGTAAAGATCTACCAGATGGTGCTTGAAGATTCACCATGAGATTTAAATGTCGATTCTGAAGCGAATCAATAATATCCTGCACAGTATACGCGTGCAAAAAGAGAACAAAGATAATTTCTTTTTATTGTTTTGGCGATTTTCCCTACTGTTGATTCCATTAATAATTCTTATTCCGGGTATGAACGGATTTCCATACCCTTCAAGTGAAGCAAATTTTTCTGATATATCGATCACTCATTATCCGTATGCCCATTATCTACGTCAGATAATTATTGAACAACATAGAATTCCTTTATGGAATTCATTGATTTTAAGTGGACATCCCTTTGCCGCTAATCCACTTTCTGGTTTATGGTATCCGCCTGGCTGGTTAGCATTGATCATTCCACTACCTTTCGCGTTTAATTTATTGGTTGCGTTGCATCTAATATGGGGTGGGTTAGGAATGTATGCTCTATTGCGTTCGGAGGGCTTAGCTCATCGGGCGGCTCTTTTTGCTGCGATTATCTTCGAGGGGCTGCCGAAATTTATTGCACACTTTGGGGCTGGACATTTGACATTATTATTTGCGATACCCTGGACTCCTTGGTTGTTGTGGGCGAGTCGTGTATCACATTTATCGACGAAAAGCAAATTTAGCTGGAAAGAAGCGGCTATTTTTGGTTTGATCTTTGTGGCGGATGTTCGTTGGATTGTCTTTGCTGGTTTAGTATGGTTTTTTTATACACTTAGTTTACTGGATTTCTCCAAAAAACAGCTTATGTTGGAAAGAATAATCCTCAAGAGTATCCATGTCTTGATGCAAAGTTTGATCGCAGTTTTCTTGACTGCACCCTTTCTGTTTCTATTTTTAGAATTTACTCAATATAGTAGTAGGGTTCAGATGTCTTTCATGGATATTACTAGTTATTCTTTACCGGTTAGTCAATTATTAGGTTTAATCTTTCCATCCTTCGGTGGTTTCCATGAATGGATGCTTTATACAGGCGCATTTGGTTTTATTTTTATAGTCTTGATAATGGTATATGGTTTATATCCACCTCGCTCACGATTCTGGCTGTGGTGTCTATTAATCTCATTGCTTTTTTCTTTAGAACCAATGCAACCTTTCTTTGAATTTATTGAGTCTGTTCCAGTTCTGAATTTATTACGTGTTCCTACACGGACTTTGTTCTTAAGTGGAATCTGTATCGCAATTCTCTCGGGGTATAACTTACAAATTTTAATCGGATCTCTCTCAAATGACATAAAACGTAGGGTTAGATTAGCATTATTTGGTATATTAGCTTTTGTAATAAGTATTTCATTCGCAAGCTGGCTATATGAAAAAGAATTGTCGATCAATTTTCTTTGGGGTACGATCTTTTTTTTCATTGCGATTTTATGGATATTCATTAGACTGAATACTAGATTGAAAACAGAATTTTGGACGCTTGGGTTATTTTTAATAGTTATGCTTGATCTTGGTGTAGTTGATCACTCTTTATTCTATTTACGCTCTGTAAAACAAATCTTTTCAGAAGGACAAGCTGTTGCTGATTGGTTGGTGTCAGAACCGGGCTTGTTTCGGGTCTATTCTCCTTCCTACAGCATACCTCAGCATACAGCAGCTAATTATCATTTACAGTTATCTGATGGTGTTGATCCAATGCAGCTTGCATCGTATGTTAAGTATATGGAAGCGGCTAGTGGTGTTCCGGTTACAGGTTATACGGTTACACTGCCACCTTTTGAGAATGGCGTTCCATCGACAGCCAATAAAAATAATAAACCGGATTTAATAAAATTGGGGATGCTCAATATTGGCTATTTAACTTCAGCCTATGAACTAGATTTGGACGGATTGGTATTGATCAATCAATATGGAGATTCATATCTATATAGAAATGAATATGTCTATCCTCGGGCATGGATGGCAAAGACGAACTCGCATGATTTAGATGAGATAATTCCCCTAGACATTCAATATTGGAGTTCTGATCAGATCGTTATCGAAGCTCAAGGGTCAGGGGTTTTGGTGCTTTCTGAATTAGCCTATCCGGGTTGGCAGGTTTTCGTTGATGGCAAAAAAAATCAAATGGATACCGTTTTTGGTATATTGCGCTCTGTTCGACTGCGCGGATCAGGAAATCATCTAGTTGTATTTTCTTATCAACCAATTTGGTTGTATATTGGGTTGACCCTTTCCGTTTTTACCATAACAATGTTATCTATTTATTCTCTTATGCAGAAAAGAGGTAATTTGGTTCAATGATAAAATCACCGCTGGAGAAAAATTACACTTTACAGAATCCGATCGAAAGAACTGAGCGAAAATGGTTGCTGATTTTTGCTTGCTTGGTAATGCTGATCACCACCATTCCTTATATTCAAGCTTATGCAGTTGAAAGGGATGTCTATCGTTTTACTGGATTTTTCTTTGGCGTTCAGGATGGCAATTCTTATATTGCTAAAATGCTGAGTGGAACCTATGGAAGTTGGTTGTTTCGCACACCTTATACCATTCAAAGCCAAGATGGTGTGTTGATGTATTTACCATATATCCTATTGGGAAAACTCGCTTCTTCTCCTGGTTTACATATCCAATTAGTGATGCTATTTCACTTTTTCCGTTTTGCTGCGGGTATATTGATGATCATGGCGAGTTATGATTTCCTGGCTTACTTTGTGAGAGAGTTTGCCTTGCGACGGATTGGAATTGTTTTAATATCTCTTGGTGGTGGATTGGGATGGATCTTACTTTTATTGGGGCAGGAAGAATTCTTTGGTTCGTTTCCGCTTGAATTCTTTTCACCAGAGTCTTTCGGATTTTTGAGCCTTTTAGGACTTCCTCATTTGTCTTTCGCGCGTGCTTTTATGCTATGGGCATTATTGATTTACTTGCGTAGATTGCCGGTGAATCAAGCAGCAATAAATCGATATAAAAAAGCTTTTCAAATGGGATTGTTATGGTTGTGCGCGGGTATCATGCAGCCATTGACTCTATTTGTGATTGGTGTTGTATTGTTAATGCATTTATTGGGATTGTTAATAAGGCATATTAAACTAAGCAATAAACAAAAACAATCTTCATGGCAATATATTTATAGTCTAATAAAATTTGACCTAATCGCGGGATTATTACCAGGCTTATTGTTGATTTATTACACATTATCCACGTTGATGGATCCATTTCTTGCTGATTGGAGTGCGCAGAATAATCTTCCATCTCCTAATCCATTGCATTATTTATTAGCTTATGGATTGACATTCCCCTTGATTTGGATCGGAGGAAAAATTATCCTATCCAAGAAACCTGAAGAAGGTTGGTTCTTAGTAGGATGGGTGATCCTATTCCCATTTTTAGCCTATTTCCCAAGTAATATACAACGACGTTTACCAGATGGTATCTGGGTTGTATTGATTGTTTTATTGCTTATTGCTATCCAAGGATGGTGCGATAAAAGCAAACCGTTTTCATTTAGACATCGGCTAGCCTTAATCTTCTATCTGATATTTTTCTTCCCCTCAACATTGATGTTTTATTGGGGTGGATTGAAGGCAACCCATAATCCACAAGAACCTCTCTTCCGTCTAGCGGAAGAAGTTGATTTGTTTGAATTCTTACAATCAAATACTAAGCCAGGTGAAGTTGTGTTAACATCATTTGAAAGTGGTAATGCTTTACCAGCTTGGGCGCCGGTTAGGGTTATCATCGGGCATGGACCAGAAAGCGTTCATCTAGAAAGATATCTCCCATATGTTGAGCAATTCTATCAATCAAACACCTCTGATTTACAACGTCTAGAGTGGCTCAATGATTGGGATCTTGATTATGTTTTCTATGGACCAAACGAAAGAAAATTGGGAGATTGGAATCCGAAGACTTGGCAGCGTCTGAGATTATTGCATCAATCTGGTGAATACCAACTTTTTGAGGTTCTTCCATGATGAAGAAACTCATGCACAAAGAACTATTTTTTCAGTTTTTGACTATTCTCGTTGCAGCTTTGATTCTTTTGGCGCCTGTCTATATGACAGGGAAAGCTCTATTTTGGGGAACACCTATGATGCAATTTATCCCTTGGTGGGATTTTTCCTACCATAGTCTTTTAGAAGGAGAAATTCCTTTGTGGAATCCACATTTGGGTATGGGTGCACCTTTGGTTGCGAACTATCAATCAGCGCTTTTTTATCCTCCACATTGGTTGAACTTCTTGCTTTCTTGGCTAGGTGGGATTCGTTTATTGGCGTGGGGACAGTCATTATTGGTCGCATTGCATCTGGCTTGGGCAGGTTTTGGGATGCTTTTACTGACCCGTAGATTGGGGTTGAATGCTTTCTCGCAATTGATCAGCGCTCTTGCGTTCAGTCTATCAGGATATCTCGTTTCAAGAGCGGGATTTTTCAGTATCAATGCTTCAGTATCTTGGATGCCCTGGGTAATTGCCTGGTTAACGCCTGAATTGGATAAGCAAATTGGAATCAAAAAACGTTTACCAGTACTGGCGATTTTAATAACCATGCAATTGCTTTCTGGACATGCTCAAATTGCTTATTACAGTTTGATATTGGCAGCTATTTGGGCTGCCTATTGGGGGTGGCAAGGGAGATTTAGTCTATCGGAAGATCATCAGCAGCGAGAATATATCCAATCCAAACCGAGAATTAATCTTTCTCATGTTAATGGCATAGGCGCTGCATGGCTTTATCTAGGCGTGGCAGTTTTAATCGCTTTGGCTATATCAGCAGTTCAGCTCATACCAACCGCAGAATATTTATATCAATCACAAAGAGCAACTCAAGTAGATTATGATTATGTTGTAAATTATTCTTTCTGGCATTGGCGATTATTGACATTGATAGCGCCAAATATGTTTGGAAATCCAGTAACAGGTGATTATTGGGGATATGGAAATTATTGGGAAGATGCGATCTATATCGGTTTGCTTCCCTTTTTGTTAGCTATTACTGCGATCATTCATGCATTTAGACTTTCAATGGGAAATAGTAAGCTAATACAAGCCCCAAAAAAGAATTCGGTTTTAGATCCTCGTTTTACCTTTTTTCTGTCGATCCTCTTTTTGTTAGCGCTGCTTATAGGCTTAGGGAAAAATACACCTGTTTTTCCTTGGTTGTATCGTAATATACCAACATTTGATATGTTTCAAGCGCCTACGAGGATCATGATATGGGCTGTTTTTTCACTTACAATCCTGGCTGGTATTGGTTGTGAGCGTTGGTTAACTCCGCAAGGAAAGACACTCTATTGGACAAGGCTGGGGACGATGGCTGCTTTTGCAATTATGTTAGGTTCTGGACTGGCTTGGATTTTTATGGGAGATATCAGTCCATCGTTTATCCGATCTCTGGCTTTGGCTGGTTTTTTGGGATTTGTCGGTGGACTATTATCTTTGGTCAATCCAAACCATCTTGATCAAAGCCGTGATCAGCAGGAATATTCTTTAAGTAAATGGCATTGGGTGGTTACAATCTTTATATGTATTGATTTATTAATCGCAAACTGGGGATTGAATCCTGGTATAGACGCAGAGATTTTTCAGCCAACTACGTATGCTAAAGAGATCCGTAAAAGCTTAGATGGAAAACGATTATTTATTCAAACCCAGGATGAAGAGATCATTAAGTATGAACGCTTCTTGCGTTTTGATACATTTTCTCCTGGAGAAGATTGGATTGTACTTCGTAATAGTCTACTACCAAATGTCAATATGATCGATAAAATAGCGAGTGCTAATAATTATGACCCTCTCGTCCCTGCACGCTTTGCGCAATGGATGGAATTCATAAATCGATTAGAAGATCAAGAGATGATTCCTTATTTACAAATGATGGGTGTGGGTATTAAACAAAGTGTTGTTCCAAATTCTCAAGAAAATATACACTTCAAGATAATTGAAGGGGGAGAGCGAGTACACTGGTTTCCATGTGTTATGTTTGTGAATGATATCAATGAAGTCTGGGAGCGATTATCTGCAAATTCTTTAGATTTGGAAAATAAAGTCATTGTAGAAAAATCGAGTGAGACAGATTCAGAACAGTGTATATCATCTGAGAAAGGACAAGTTATACTTATTAAAGAAAGCCAGAAGGAACTAGTCATTAATGTGAACGCACCGATAGAAGGTTGGTTGTTATTATCAGATATCTGGTATCCAGGATGGAAAGTGCGATTAGATGATCAATTGGTTGAAATGTATCCAGCGAATGGTTTATTTAGAGCGGTGAAAGTTCCATCTGGGAACCATGAAGTCATCTTTATATATCAACCCCTATCATTTCGTGTAGGTTTATGGATCACAGTTTTTTCCATTTTTGCGTTCGTTATTTTGTTTTTATTTAGTTTTCGAAAAAATGAGTAGATCAGTGATAGTGCAATTGAATCGAATCATATTGTCGTTGAGAAGGGATTTTTCTAAAAGAAATTTTCTTCTTAGTCCTGGATTTGTTGTCTTTTTATGGACTACTTTATTGGTTTTAGTTAGTGTTTATAATTCTGGCGGTGATCCATTATCCTTGGCACGTTTGGGGACATATTATGCTGAAGGGCTTGAGGATGGGACACAAGGATATGATGGGCAGTTTGTCTATTATATTGCTCAAAATTTAAACCCAAAGCAGGTAGAAGACAAATTAGACGTACCTGCTTATCGTTATCAAAGGATTTTCTTACCATTATTAGCCAGATTTTTTTCGTTTGGGGACACGTTGATCTTAGCGTGGATAATACCTGTCCTAGGTATATTGTCGTTAACAGCTGGTACCTGGGCGCTTAGCGTTCTTTTTGATGAATGGGGTGTAAATCGTTGGTATGCAATTGTTTATGGCTTTTGGGCTGGATTCAGTTTAGCCATTGTAGTTGATTTACCAGAACCACTTGCGTATAGTTTATTGATTGGGGGAATATTAGCGCTGATAAAACGTAAAGAGGCATTCGGGTGGTTACTGTTAATGCTAGCCGTGTTTGCAAAAGAAGTTACGATCTTATTTGTAGCCGCGATCTTCCTTTCATATTTGATCGATTTCAATTTGCGTTCAATGATTGGCATTTCCGTGATTGTTTTTTTACCTTATTTCCTCTTTCAAGTTTGGTTATATTCTGTTTTTGGTGAATTCGGATTTGGCGCAGGGGGCAACATGGCAACCTCCTTTGAATGGATTCCTTTAATGGGACTGTGGCGTATTGCTGAATTTAGTAAGCAATATTTTTTCGCAATGGTTATTGTTTTTGGACCATCAATCATTCTTCCAACGATTTGGGGATTAGTTGTTTCAATCAAATCCTTGAAAAATGATCAAAAGAATATGATAGTATTGGGATTATTGATCAATAGTCTTGTAATGCTTTTTTTGCCTTTTTCAACTTTCAGAGAGACGGGAGGGTTATTACGATTTGCTAGTGGAATTATGTTGGCAATATTATTATATGCTGGACGATATCGTCTGAAAAGGATTTTGAACTATTCGCTATTTTTAATGGTACTTAATGTGTTCCTATTAAAACCAGTTGCAATATAACGGAACTCGTATTGCAGCTGGTTATGGATCAAACTATTATTTTTACCTTCTCAAAGATTCCTTAGTTTGTCTTAGGAGTGATTTATGATAGATGTAAAAAATTTTTCTGATCGGCTGATTGGAAATATCGAAAAAGTTATTATTGGCAAACATGATATCATTGAACTTTCTGTTATTGGTTTGCTTTGTCAAGGGCATTTGCTGATTGAAGATGTTCCTGGTGTTGGAAAGACTATGTTAGCTCGTAGTCTGGCTCGTTCCTTAGGCTGTAAATTTAGTCGCATACAATTTACTCCTGATATGTTACCTAGCGATGTCACTGGTGTATCGATTTTCAATCAGATTAGTCGTGAATTTGAGTTTCGTGCTGGACCGATCGTGGCGCAAATTGTATTGGCTGATGAGATCAATCGGGCGACGCCAAAGACTCAAGCCGCACTACTTGAAGCAATGGAAGAAAGACAAGTAACGGTTGATGGGGTTACTAGATTATTACCGCGACCATTTTTAGTACTGGCAACGCAAAATCCTATAGAGTATGAAGGTACTTTCCCGTTACCTGAGGCACAGGTTGATCGGTTTATGATGCGAATACGGTTGGGTTATCCCTTATTAGATGATGAAATCTTGATCTTAGAAAAACAACAATTTCGTCATCCATTTGAAACATTAGAACAAGTCACTACATCAGAGGAACTCATCCAAATGCAAGAGGCGGTAAAAGCCGTACACATTTCTCATCGGTTAAGAGGTTATATCGTCGATTTAACTAGACAGACCCGTGAACATGTAGAGGTTTATTTGGGTGCAAGTCCACGCGGTAGCTTAGCTCTATTTCGAGCTTCCCAAGCTAAGGCTGCTATTCACGGACGAGATTTTGTGCTTCCCGATGATATTAAGAGTTTGGTAGTACCCACATTGGCTCATCGTGTTATTCTAGGACCTGGGGCACGTTTACAAGATTTGAGTGCAGAGCAAATCGTTGAGAATATTTTTCAAGGTGTCCATGTCCCGGGGGGAGACCCTACCGCTGACATCGATCTTGCTAGAAACCAAATGCTTCAAAACACTTCGAAATCTTAGCTGGAGTAAGGGTGACAAACACCTTCCGTATTATCTTATTCTTATTATTGATGAGTATATTAGCTGGGGGAATCACAGGTAATCCTCTTTATTTGCGATTGAGTTATTTATGGGTTTTTGTGATCATTAGCAGTGGCGCAATGTCTTTTTTTTCATTACGAGGATTGAGGGTAAACAGAAGAACAAGCACATTACGCTCTCAGGTTGGTCAAGTATTTGAAGAACGTTTTGAGGTGGTTAATCCAAGTCGTTTTCCGCGTTTGTGGGTAGAGGTTCGTGATAAGTCATCTTTACCTGATGCTGCAGGATCTCATGTATTAACATTGGTTGGAGGGCGAGAGAGCCGTACTTATTTAGCACGGACGCGACTGGTTGAACGTGGTGTCTTTCCTTTAGGACCAACCGTGCTGACTTCTGGAGATATTTTTGGGATGTTCCCAGTATCACGAGAATTTCCTAGCGAGGAATCTTTACTTGTTTTACCCATGATGGTAGATATTCACGCTTTTCCTCACCCTCCCGGGTTACTTCCTGGCGGAGAGGCATTACGGAGGAGGACCACTCAGATAACTTCTAATGCTGCTGGCATTCGAGAATATGAGCCAGGAGATCCACTAAATCGTATTCATTGGCTAAATACAGCTCGACGTGATCGTCTAATGGTAAAGGAGTTTGAGTTAGATCCATTGGCGGATGTGTGGATTATCGTCGATGCCGCTTACAATGAACACTTCTCAAGACCGTATCATCCAAAAAAATTCGATGCACGTGATATTTGGCGTAGTCAATTTATCTATGAACTCCCCCCCTCTACATTGGAGTATACGGTTACGGCTGCAGCATCATTAGCACGATACTATCTTCAAATAGGACGTGCTGTCGGGTTGGTTTATGCAGAGAATTCTTTACGTATTATTCCTTCTGACCGAGGTGGTAGGCAATTAGGGAAAATATTAGAATCTTTAGCTCTATTAAGTTCCAAGGGAAATTATCCCTTAGAAGGATTAGTTGAAGCGCAAGCACGCCATCTTCCTCGAGGAAGCACTGTCGTAATCTTGACTCCAAATACGACTGAGACTGTTTATCGAATCGCGGATATGTTAATTAGACGAGGATTACGACCAGTGATGGTTTTGATGGACACATACTCATTTAGGGGAGAAAATCCTGTGAGTCTAATTGAAGATCAACTTCAACGGTTAAGTGTTTTATTATATGTAATCAGGGATGGAGATGATCTCACTGAAAAACTCTCTTCTGTTGCCACAATCTAAAGAAGGTATTGGAAAAAATCGCCTTGATAATCTTGTTGTAGGAAAAACTACTTGACGCAAAAAATATTCTAAATAAGGAAAAATACAAACCGATTATTCTCTTTAAGAAAAGATCATAGGAACGGATATTATTTTACTTCTTGATCGAGTTTTGGAAGCAATGTTTCTTCTTCTAGAGGGGGAATGGTCATCTGAACGCAACAACCTTCTGAAACAGGTAAGAATTCTATATCTCCTCCTATTGATCTGGTGATTGCTCTGGCGATATATAATCCAATACCTAAGCCATTGTATTTTCGCGTCAGACCTTTACTAATTTGATAATAGCGCTCGAATACCTTTTCATATAATTCTTGAGGTATTCCCGCTCCTTGGTCAGTAATGGTAAGTACACAACCGCCATATCCTTGGGATTTAAGTTTGATAAAGATTTCTTTTCCTTCAGGGCTAAATTTCAAGGCATTATCTACTAAATGGCTGATTACATGAGAAAAATTTTTTCTTGGCACGAAGATTTGAATATCATCATCGGTATCATAATGAATGGTAATATTCTTGTGAAGATAATACTCTGCTCTCTTTTTAATCGGTTCATAAAAATCAAAACGCAAATTGATTGGGCTGCGAAGATTTGGCAATTTATTTTGATCTATGTAGGTTAACAAAATCAAGTCATCTATCAATAATTTCATTTGTTGAGTGCCTGATAAGGCATCATTAAGAATGGACTTCATTTCTTCAGGGTTCTGATATCGATCTCGTAGGACTAATTCTAGAGAAGCCATGATCAAAGTTAAAGGAGTATATAACTCATGATGGGCATTGTTGAGTACTTCCTGCTGGAATTCTCTAAACGAATTATTCATATCTTGTTCAGCAGATTTTCGACCCTTTTCAACTCTTTTAAGGATAGCATTAATACGCGCTAAAAACTCATTTCGGTTGAATGGCTTAGTGATATAGTCATCACAGCCAATGTCAAATCCAAAAAGGATATCATCATTGCTGTATTTTGCGGTTAGAAATAAGAACGGGATACTTTCGGTTTCTGGGTTTTGATTTAATAACATACGAAATTCAAAACCATTCATTTCAGGCATCATGACATCGCAAATAATTAAATCTGGTATCTGTTCTTCAAGAATTTTTATAGCAGTAGGGACATCCTTCGATACCAGGACTGAATAACCGTTTTGGGATAAGAATAAATGTGTTCCGGATAATAACCGGGTATCATCATCTATTAACAGAATTACGGTTTCTTTTTTATCCATTTTCCTTTTGATCTTGAGGTTCCCAATAATCCAGAAATGCGTTCACTATTTGAGGGTCAAATTGCTTACCAGCTCCTGATTTCAACTCTTGTAAGGCTTGTTCAGTAGGGATTCCTTTCCGATAGGGACGATCTGATGTCATTGCATCGAATGCATCTATTACAGCTAATAGACGACCAATCAGCGGTATATCTGAACCCGATAAACCATCTGGATATCCTTTTCCATCGTAACGTTCATGATGATACCTGACTCCTTCTAAAACCAATGGTAAGTCTTTCATTGGTTGTAAGATCTTTTCTCCTTCCAATGTATGTTGCTTCATTTTTTTCCACTCATCGTCTGTGAGTGGACCTGCTTTATTTAGGATTGCATCAGGAATACAGACTTTTCCAACATCGTGGAGAATGGCAGCTAAACGAACTTGCTTGATCTCTTCTGGTTTGAAGTCAAGTGTTTTAGCGAGTCCTTCTGCGTAAGCCATAACTCGATTGATGTGTTCATGGGTACAAGCGTCACGACCTTCGACAGAGTTAGCTAGCGTTTCAACAGTTTTTAGGAAAGCGTCTATAGTAAAAGCATTCTTTAATTCCTGGGAGCGATTAAAACGTGAGCGTACAATTTGAATAAAATCCTTTAATTTAAATGGTTTTAAAATATACTCATCAACACCAAGCCCACGCGCTCGTTCTAAGGCTTCAGCATTATCCATCGCGGTCAGAAATAAAAATGGGATTTTGGAAGTTTCCGGACGAGAGTGAACCATTTCTAAAAAATCCAATCCATCAATTTCGGGCATCAATATATCGCTGATGATGATATCCGGAGTTATCTCTTCTAGTAGTTGGATGGCTTTCAAACCATTATTTGCCTTAAATACCTGGAAACCTTCCATTTTTAAAGCTATTTGAATAGCCGAAAGTACTCGTGGATTGTCATCAACAATTAATGCGATTGGTTGTTTTTGGTCATCCATTGATTTGCCTTTGATCTATAGGGAGGATAATAGTAAATTTAGAACCCATGTTCACTTCACTCTGAACGGTAATTTCTCCATTGTGCAGATCAAGAATCTCTTTTACGATGGAGAGCCCTAAGCCACTTCCAGTGATTTCCTGTTTAGTAGCGCTTGAGCCACGGTAAAAGCGATCAAAGAGATGTGGGATTTCCTTGGCTGGAATACCTATACCTGAATCCTTGAAAGTAATTCTTACGGTGTTTTCATTTCTTTCTGCGTTGATTAGGATATTTCCATCATTGGGTGAAAATTTGATCGCGTTATTTAGTAAATTTCTAAAGACTTGTTGTATTTTATCTCTGTCAGCCTGCACAAATAATTGTTCGTCTGGTATTTGCTGGTCAATCATTATACCATTGTCTTTTGCTAGCTGTTCAATTTTTAATATATTGGATTGTAGTAATTCACTTAAGTCAAATTCAGTGATATTCAAATTTGTTTTTCCAGCATCTAAACGTGATAGTAATAATACTTCTTGGATCAACTGATGTAGAGCATAAGTCTCTTCTTGGATATCAGATAGGATTGTCTTACGTTCGGTTTCTTCTAACCGATCATAAAATTCGACTAGATTATCAACAAAAAGGGAAATGATTGAAAGAGGGGTACGTAATTCATGTGAGACTGTAGATACGAAACGACTTTTTGTCCGCGAAAACTCTTTAATTCTGGTTATATCGCGTAGGATAATTACGAAACCAAAAAGTTCATCCTGCTCATGATAAAATGGAGTTATAGTAATATCAGCGTCAAATTCCTCCCCATCCGCTTTCGTGAGAATAATCTCCTTTTTCCAAATTTTATCCTTTGTTAAAGAATGAATAATTTCACCGTCACTAATTTCATGAGATCTATCACTGATTAAGTATTCATAAGGCGATAAATACTCTAGGATATCCTCTTTCGTATATCCAGTAATTGCACAAAAAGCTGGATTTACAAATTGTGGCTTCCATTCATCATCTGTCATCAAAATGCCATCTGCAACAGCATTAAATAGACCACGGTAGCGTGCTTCGCTTTCAGCAAGCGCGATCCTAGAATTTACTTGGTCTGTGAAATCGATATGGGTTCCTGCCATGCGTTTAGGTTTTCCGCTTTCATCCCATTCGACAACCTTACCACGATCGATAATCCATACCCAATGTCCATCTTTATGGAGCATTCTAGCTTCGCTGACATAGAGATCTGTTTCGCCTTTGAAGTGTTTTTGGAGAAGATCATTGGATTTCTTAAGATCATCAGGATGGGTAAGGTCAATCCAGGTTTGTATACTAATTGGCTTTAACTCTTCCAGTGAATATCCGAGGATTGCAGCCCACCGTTGATTGAAAATTGTTTCCCCCGTTTGCACATTCCAGTCCCATAAACCAGCACCCGTTCCCTCAACTGCTAGATTTAATCGTTCACGGTTATTATTTAATTCGACCTCAGCCTTCTTGCGCATATTTATATTTCGAATAATCCCTTCAATATGAATATTCTCTCCGGAATTATTATCGATAAAATGGGCATTGATTGACACAAATAAATTTTCGCGACTTGTTTTGGTGAATTTCACTTCAAAATCTTCAACTAGACCCAATAACTCCAAGTCGTTCGTCAGTTTTTCAAAATCAGAGGGATTGGAAAACAAATCTATTAATGGGCTGCCGAGTAACTGTTGGCGAGGTATTTTGAGATGGTATTCTACAGAAGGACTGATTTCAGTAATAATACCCTCTCGATTGGTTTGAAAATAGATATCCTGGATATTCTCAAAAATCCTTCGATATTTTATTTCGCTTTTTTGGAGGGAATCTAATAACTTGGTGGTATTGATTGCTGAAGCAATGGTGCTCGCTGCGGATGTAGCTAGATTGATTTCTTCTTGGGTGAAGTTGCGATGATAACGTGATTCTCCAATCAAAATCGCTCCGATCGGTTTATCCTGTATAATTAATGGAATACCCAGTAATGATTTATCAGGAAATTGACTAGCGATTCGTCGACTGATGTAGGGGGAATGATGGGTATCATAAACCGCGATAGGTGATCCTATTTCAATCACTGAAGCTGTTAGTGTGGGTTCGTTTGGCCATTTCTTAATTTGCCGATATTGATGATGGAAAGATCCATAAGCAGCAACTGGTTTTGGTTCACCGCTTTTATCGTCTAATAAGACGATAAAAGCACCACTTCCATTGATCAAATCTGCCACATGATTTGCCAAATAGGAAAGCAATTTTTCTAAATCAATCTCTTGGCTAACGCGTTGGCTAATTTGATTCAGAATATGTAATTCCCTTATTCGTTCTTGAAGATCGTTAATGATCTCTGCCAATTGCTCTGACATTTGATTAAATGTAGAAGCTAGGACACCAAATTCATTCTTCGTTTTGATGGAGACCCGATAAGAGAAATCACCATTCTTGATTAGGTTTGTGCCTTGAACTAAGGTCTTAATCGGTTGGGTAATCTCTCTGGAAAGGATAAGCGTGATGGCTGTCCCTATACTAATAATTAAAAATAAAGCATATAATAGATGCCAGCGTAGAATTGACAGTGGTTGTAATACTTCTGCCTCGCTAATTTCAGCGATTAAGCACATCTCTAGTCGCTCTAAATAATAATAAGCACCAATTACTGAACTACCCTTGTAGTCATTGAATTTCCCGATTGTATCTTTCCCTTCCAAACATGAATTGACTCCTGGGCTATAGTTGGTTCTTTCAAAGGCATATCCAGCCTCATCTTTTGGCGAGGTAACGAAAAAATTATAATCATTGACTAGATACGTAGTGCCACTATCTCCTAAGCCTTGAGATGGTAACATAGACATATCCCAACGCTCAACATTGATATGCCCACCAAGAACGGCAGCTGTGGTTCCTGATGGATCTTCAATAGGCAAAGCAATGGTCAGTACTGGTTTTTGTAATGTTAATTTATGATAGACAGGTTCAATAAAAAGCCCATTCATTCCTTCCTGGAAATAGATCCGATTGGCTTTATTTGTTTGTACTTGACGTTCGTTTGTAGAGATCAGGACAATACCATTAGTGTCGATGATAAAAAATTCCAAAAAATCGGAGTTTAGGGATAATCGAGTATCTAGAAAAGAATGTAAGTTTTCAATGGTCTCTTTCTTGCTACTTTGATCGATAATATCGTTAATATTAAGCGATTCAGACATCGATTGTAGATAAACTATGCTTTCATCGAGCGAGTCGATAATTTGATATCTTGTGATCTCTGCATATTCTGAGATGTAATATTCAGCTTGGTCTAGAAGCCCTCGCTTTTCAGAGACAGTCATTAAATGACCATATAGTACTGATAATAAAAATAAGCTAATCAATCCATAGAAGATTATTGCAGAACGTATGTTGGGAAAGCGATTAAACATAAGATTTCTATTTTGTCATTCTGCTTGAAAAAATTATTCTTGATCGAGAAAAGCATTTGTATAACAGTTAGAAATATCAATTGGATGGTCAATCATTTTGTTAGTGATCAATATTTCATTCATATCTTGCCATACTTCTTCTCGCATCCACCCAATTTTATCTTCTCCGGTATGAACAAGAGGAGATTCATTTACTAAAATGTATCTTTCATATTCACGATCATGATACCCCTCATCATCATATCTCAAAACTATATCGAGAGTCTCTTCTTGATGTTCTAGCGCAAATTGCCATCCCTTCGCAGTCGCTTGGACGAAATTCCTAACAATTTCAGGGTTCTCAGTAATAAAATTTTCGGTTGTAAATAACGTATCCCCATATGACTTGATACCGTAATCATAGGCTAAAATGGTGTCTATTTGATAGCCCATTTTTTCTAGAACATAAGGTTCATCGAAAATATATATTGGAATAACATCGACTTCTCCTTCGGTTAGCATTGAGAAGTCATAATTATATTCTTTAAAGGTCATTTGATTTACATCGATATTGTATCCCATAGCGATTGCTCGAAAAACCGAACCTGTTGAATCGGGTAAGATACCGATCTTTTTTCCAACCCAATCTTCTGGATGAGTTATCTGTTTTGATTTCAATGATGCGAACGCGGTTGGATCAATGCGATAATCTACGAAAATCGCCTTTAATGGTTGCTTTTCACCACACCCAAGTAAAACCTCAAAGGCTCCATCAATCCCAAATTCCGCTTTTCCTTCCATCATAGCATCTCGGACGGAGGTATGCTCGTTATATGGGTTGATAATCACCTCTAGTCCTACATCTTGGTAAAATCCTTTTTCCATGGCGACGTAGTATCCAGCAAATTGTGCGTTAGGCACCCACATTACTTGTACATGAATGGTTTGTAGCGCTACCGGTTCTATATGTGATTTGCAAGATGTCACTGATAATGATATGGATATGATGAGTAATAACAGTCTTACGGTAAATAAAATGTTCTTATTCATACTAAATCCTCTAATTTAACTTAACTTCGAACTCATTGACTATAGCAAGATGAGATTACATTGCCGTAATAAGTGGGTGTTTTGAATCGAGCATCTTTTAAAATTTGAATTTTCCTTGTTGTGTTAAGTATAACCACAGTATTCTAGTGTGGTGTAAACGAAGAGGGAAGATAGCGTAAATAATATATAAAGATAAACCGGGTGTATGGAAAAAGGCTTATTGTTTATTGGGCGATTGAGTAAATTTTTATAAGTTGTTTATATACTATTTACTCATACGATAGCCAATCCCTCGTACATTATTGATCCGACTAGGTTTTCCTCTGCCATATTTAAGCTTCTTGCGTAGGTTTTTGATATGGACACGTAAGGTTTGATCCTTTGATTGGTTTGGGAATTCTAGTGGGTAAGCAACTTGTGCTAAGTCATCAAAAGTGCAAACCGTTCCAGCATTGATGATCAGTAAAGTGAGAAGTTCGAATTCAATATTTGTTAATTCAATTTCCTCCCCATCTTGATAAACTTGATGAGCTTTCGTATCGATGGTTAAATCGTGGATTTTCAATACTTTAGGTTTATCATATTCTGGCGCCAAGCTGGAAATTTTTTTTAATTCAGTCTTCCTGCGAAGACGACCTTGAATGCTGGCTATTAACTCCTCTATATTGAATGGTTTTCCAATATAATCATCAGCTCCTAACGATTTACCTTGGATAATTGATTCTTCGCCCGATTTTGCAGTTAAGAAAATAAATGGAGTGCCAGCTAAGCGTGGGGTAGAGCGGACATTTTCGAAAAGCTGCCATCCATTGATACGCGGCATCATAATGTCAGCAACGATCAAGTCGGGGATGGCTGATTCCAGAATATTGAGCGCTTCTTTACCGTCCAGTGCAATAATCACTTGATAACCATGCATCTCTAGGCGTAACTTTAAGCCTTCGAGTAATTTCGTATTATCGTCTACGAGTAGAATGAGTTCCCGCATATTTTACTCCAAAAAGAATTGACTAGGTGAATATGATATTAAAACTCATTTTATCATGGAATATAAAAAAAACCTCCAGATTAAATAGTCTAGGAGGTTTTTTTATATTGCTAGATCAATATTCAATGAAGAATATTGATAATTTTAATTGAAAAATTATTGAGGATTTACTCCTAACGTAACTTCCAATTCTATGTTTTCACCATTACGGAGGATCTTTAACAATACTTGATCGTTAGGCTCATATCTTGATAAGATCTCTAGTAGGTCAAAAATTGTCTCTACTTTTTCACCTTCCATTCCTATAACAATATCTCCGCCGATCATGATTTCTTCTCCATTGTATGAAAATGGCGTAGATCCACCCAATAAACCAGCCTCATCTGCTGGACTATCAATATCAATTTGCTCAATCAGAACGCCGCTTTGATCCGATGGCAGATCCATAGCTTTCGCAACTTCTGGAACTAAGCTAAACCCACGGAAGCCTAACCAGGCATTGGTTTGATTTGGGCGCATCGTACTCTGTTGTTGATTTGTTTGGCTATCGGTTGGGCGAGCTTCTAATGTAACATCAAATTTCATTTCTTTTGAATCTCGAATGATTGTCAATGATACTTTTTGTCCAACTTCAGTACTTCTGGATAAATAAGCGATAAGGTCATCCATTTCTTTAACCGTTTGGTTGTCAATGGCGATAATGACATCTCCACCTACATTTAGTTCTTGACCATCGATTTCTGTGACCTTTGTACTTCCTTCTAATCCAGCTTTTCCTGCGGGACCATCAGCAGATACTTCAATGACTAGAGCGCCCCGTTGATTGGCATCTAATCCCATCGCTTCAGCAATATCTGGAGAGAGGGATAAACCAGTGATTCCAAGATATGGATGTTGATAACTTCCAGCCCTTATTAATTCAGGGATAACCTTTTTTACAATATTTGATGGAATGACAAAACCGATACCAGCATTTGATCCGCTGCTTGATTCAATAGCATAGGTTACCCCAAGCATCTGACCTTGATCATTGACGAGCACACCACCAGAGTTCCCAGGATTGATTGGGGCATCGGTTTGAATTACATCCGGGATTGAATAGACAGGTCCTGTCTGCATACCATTGGAGATGGGCATTGAACGACCAATGGCGCTGATGATACCCACAGTCATTGTCCCTTCTAAACCATAAGGATTTCCGATCGCAATACCTAGTTGCCCAACACGGATATCATTCGAATCTGCGATGGATACCGGTTGTAAAAGATCTTCATCAGCATCTATTTTAAGAACGGCTAGATCACTATTGGGATCAGTCCCGACCAACTCTGCGGAGAAGATGCTCCCGTCGTGAAAGGTTACTTCAATTTCATCTGCAGCTTCTACAACATGGTTGTTGGAAACGATATAACCTTGTTCATCCCAAACAAAACCAGATCCTAGACCTTGTTGGTATTGGGGGATTTCAGGCTCGGGAACTTGATTATCGTCGGGAGATTGTGGAACACCTGGAATGCTTGGAAATTGAAAAGGAGCGCCATTTGGCATTTGGAAATTCTCCGAGGTTATCCTCTTCTTGACATTAATATTGACAACGGACGGGTTTACATTAATATAAACATTCTCAAGCGCGCTTTGATATGCAGCTAATAGGTCACCGACTTCTGATGATTGGGGTAGAGGTGTTGGATTTGTATCACTTTCTACTGTGGTTGGTTGAATTTCTTGAAGGTCAATTGTGCTTTTCTCGATGGTTGTATTGGGATTGACGATCTCACTTATCTTATTAGTGAGTGATGCAACTGGGCTGCTACAAGCAGAAAATATGAATATGCTGATTATTAGTAAACTAGCAATGGGTAACTTTTTCATTTCTTTCTCCTAATTTTTCTCGTTTTGATCTAATCTCAATCCGATGATTATATTAATTCCAAACGGATTTTTTTTTGCAAGATCAATTAACGGTTTATGTTTTTTCAAGTCTTAATATTTTTCCTGTAACTAATCATAACTGCAATAAGAAGATTTAATCCTTATATCAACCTAGAAAATACCCTAAGGCAACCTTAAGATGAATATTTTATCTAGTAATAATTCGGATAATTTTTTTAGTGGAATGATCTTCGTGTCATATCTCGTTTTTTCATTTGGTATCCCTCTGATATAATTAAAGTTAAAATTCTTAATCCGATGATTAAAGCGGTAAACAAACTATAAAGCTGCTGCCTTGATCAGGTGAACTCTCTAATTTCAAATGACCTCCATGGGCAACGGTTAGATCATGGGCTATGCTTAATCCCAGTCCCATTCCCTGTTTAATTCGACGTCCTTGATCGCCACGATAGAATGGCGCGAAAATTTTATCCTGTTCCGGTTTGGATATACCTGGTCCGGTGTCACTCACTTTAATCCAAATTTGCTGATCTGTATGTCCGACTTTTACCTGAACCTTTCGACCCGGAGGTGTGTATTTAACAGCATTGCTGGCTAAATTACCAATTACCTGTGACATTCTCATGCGGTCAATATTTACGTTTGGGATATCAGAGGGAATATCTGTTTCCCAGTTGATTCGCTTTTGAGTTGCTGCTTCCTTCCATGGAATTAATACCTTTGGTAGCCATTCGTCAATTTTTGTTTGCTCAAGATTGAGTTCTAATGGACCCAACACTTGATCATGTAGATGCGCTAATTCGTCTAGGACTTTTTGTAGGCGAGCGGTTTCTTCATCCATACCGCTGGTTAGATCTTTCATAAACAAGGGATCTTTCCCTGCTCCCTGACTCAAAGCTTGGATACCAGACCGCAAAGCGCCTAGCGGACGTCCAAGTTCATGAACTAGATTCGCTAGTAATTGGCGGCGAGCTTGTTCTAACGTCACCATCCGCTCGACCAGAAAATTCACGGCTTGTGCTAGGTCTCGTACTTCTTTGGGTCCTTTTTCTTTTAATTGAAGATTTCCTTCGCCATGCGCTAATTGTTGGATGGTTTGTGTAGCTTTTGTAAGAGGTTTGCTGATGCTAAGCGCTAAGATCGATCCTAAGAGGCTGCCTAAAAGAAGAAAACCAAACATAACCGCTAAACTTAGCAGGCGTAGGTCCTTGAAAAGATTGTTTAGCATCGAATCGTAATAACTCACCCATAATATGCCGGCGAC
This sequence comes from uncultured Anaerolineaceae bacterium, assembly GCA_964547225.1. Classification (GTDB taxonomy): domain Bacteria; phylum Chloroflexota; class Anaerolineae; order Anaerolineales; family UBA4823; genus CAZJMV01. The sequence goes on from CAZJMV010000153.1 coordinate 25,824, forward strand.
ATCGCTGCCGGAGCCACTGATTGGTTGTAATACTTGGAGAAAATCCTTCCTGCGTTCAATAAAGGAGTAATTGGTGATGACGACTTCATCGCCACTTTGCAAGCGAGCCAGTGCTGGCACATCTAATTGTTCTTGCATATGATCGAAATAAGATGGATCATTGGTATAGATCATGGTTCCATCTGGTTGCATATAGATCACACGCATATTGGGGTCAAATTCCATTTTTTGCATGGCAAACACGATACCCCGATAATTTCCCGGGGAAAAGGTTTCTGTGCGGGAGATTTCAGTGATGATACGTGCGCTGCCTCGCAGGTCTTCGGTTAATTTCGGTATAAATAACTGTGTTTCTAGTAGATATACCATGGCGATATACATTAGAGGCACGATGATCAAGATGGGGAGAATATGACTGAAGATCATTCGAGAACGTAAAGTATGCAAGTTCAATTCTCCTGAGGTTGAAATTTATAGCCAACTCCACGTACAGTTACGATGCGTTGCGGGTGATTTGGATCGTCTTCAATCTTTTCGCGCAACCACCGAATATGTACATAGACCACCTGAGGTTGTCCGATGAACTCTGCTCCCCAAACACGCCCTAATAATTCGTCGCTGGAAATGACGATGTTAGGTTGCAGGGTAAACGAGTGTAATAGGTCAAACTCTCGTGGTGTTAAATCGATTGGCTGACCTTGAATAGTAACTGTATGGGCAGCAGGGTTCAGTGTTAGATCACCTACTTGGATTGCTTTTGCTGTTACTGGGATAGGAGTTGTTTTCTTTGCACGTCGTAACACTACTTTTATTCGCGCTAATAGAATATCCAAGTCAAATGGTTTGGTTACATAATCCTCCGCGCCCAGTTCAAGCCCTAATACTTCATCTAGCTCCCGTCGACGAGCGGTTAAGAATATAACTGGGATACCATAATGATTCTGAAAATGACGTAAAGCATCGAGACCATCCATGCCGGGTAATCCGATATCAAGTAGCACTAAATCAATATTTCCTCGACTAGCCATCGCCAATGCATCTTCCGCATTGGCAGCGCTGCTGGTTTGATAACCATTTTGCTCCAAATTAAAGGCTAGACTTCGTCTTAAGAGATCATCGTCATCAACAATAAGTATTTGTTTTGCCATCTTAAATTGATTTTATCGCATTTTTGACCGAATATTTAATCTCTAATTAAGTTTTTATCCTTGATCGTAAAATTGAATTCAATATTAATGAAAATATTAGTGGTAAATGAATATTAATTGTCTGTCAGGAAGAGTAAAGTTCAAAACAATTTTGTGAAATTACCCTTAACGCTGACTCATATTTACCATTTTTACAGGAATTACTAACACCAAAAAGGCTGCAGCACTCAATCAAGGTAATGGAAATAATGTAGGAACTCATACGCTGGTGATTTCGATAAGATCAACGCTCCATTAGCATGCTGTTTACGTTTTGCTGATTTACTAACGCCTTGTCACTTGTGGGAAGGCATGCACAAATTAAAGCGGGTTGTCTATACGGGTGATATGGAATCTGCTGCTCTATTGCATTGTGCCTGGGTGATTGAATATTTCCAGGAATTGGATGTTCCTTTGCATACGAATCTGAGGAAATATTATCAAGTATTAATAAAGAAAGTCAGTGTAACTGGTTTTTTCCTGACGTTTTTCTGTATAGTCGTGTATAGCATGAGGAGATCAACAAAACAATGACTCATTTTGAATGTGTAAGAAATGACTATTTGATCAGTACAGATAATTCCAAGTTGGATCTAGATATGATTCACTCATTCCTAACATTATCTATCGATAAGAACGCGATTAGTTCAGATATTTTTGCTTTCCCTGGAGAAAAAATAAATCAGTTTATAGATCAGTAAGTAAAACCTTGAATCAAATTTGCCTATCATCAAAAAAAACATTGCATACAATTTAATTCGATTTGATTATAATAAAGTCTAGTGACAAAGATCATATTTGCCATTCATGATATATTCCAAGTCTAACCAAGAGAATACTCGATGATGTGCATATTACTTATGGAGACCGTGATGATAGGAAATTCTGAAGATCAAGTGTTCAATGAAGTCTTATGGGCTACACCGATGCCAGTGATGGTGTTGATTAACTCGCAAGTGCATCAATTCAGAGTGAAGGGATTGTGTTCTTTCTTTATAGATGAAAGCTTAACTGAACAAACTGCACAAGGAAAAGATGAGATTATTTCACAAGTGCGTTCCTTGTTAGCAAGCGCTGCAACGGATGTACTTGCAATCAGCAGTCGCACAATCTCTGATCCTTCTGAATTAACCGCTATGATTGAGGAAATATCGAGTGCATTGAGGGATAAATCTGAACCAGAATTTAATGCACGCGGTTTAAAAATTTCGAAATTAGAAATTCACGCAATTGAAGGAGTATAGTCTAAAGAAGATATCTATTCTATTTTATCCTCATAATTTTTTATGACATATGAAATCGGATTAGTATTAGGGATAATAGTGAAATTCGCCTTTTAGTGATCATAATGTTCACGGTTGGTATACTATCAGGCTATATGAATAGCATCGGAGTGGAATCGTTATTTCTACCAGTATTGATTGATATCTCAAGGTGTAGAAATCAACCTCCTTCAAATTTTTTGATGCCCTTGTCCATCGCAGCCTTATTGGGTGGTATGACTACTTTGATCGGTACCCCTTCGAATATATTGATAAGTGAAAGCTTACATAGATTTGGATTGCGTCCCTTCCAAATGTTCGACTACACACCATTTGGCATGGCTGCATTGTTTGCAGGCAGTTTGTATATGATTTTTATTGAAAAAAAATTACTTCCAAGACGTGATATTGCAAAGGAATTGGAAACCAATGATCTATCTAATGTTGATGCATATGATCTACGGGAAAGAAAGGTTTTCCTTCACATTACTGAAGATTCTCATCTTGCTGGAAAGACACTAACTGAAAGTCGACTAGGATCGGCAGTTGGATAAAATGTGGTTGCAATAATGCGGAATGATGATACTCAACTTGCTCCAATTGCTATCAGTGCCGCTGAGAAAATTGGAGTTTCTCCTTATCCGATGGTTATGGCAGTTGCGATTGCAGCCTCTGCAGCGTTCCTTACGCCAGTGGCTCACTTGACAAATGTATTAGTGATGGGACCAGGCGGGTATCGTTTTGGAGATTATTTACGGGTTGGATTTCCTTGATTATTAATTACTTTATTCGTGATGATACTTGTGATACCAGTCTTCCTACCTTAATAATTATTAATCAAAAAAATCATTTCTACTGCCAAAAATTTCAAGATAAGATTTGTAGCCATTCAAAATAAGATATACTAATCCATATTAATCATTAGTTTTAGCGAGGATGCTCATGGAACCCTATGTTACTGTGGATACCTTACCAGAGATGACGAAGGAATGGTTAGCACACATAGCGCCATTCAACATCCACTCAATGCAATTGAACACTGACAAAGCTGCTTTGATGGTCATTGACATGCAAACCTTTTTTTTGGATCCCAATTCACCAACATTTACTTGTGGGGGACTTGCGATTCTCCCAAATATCCAGAAACTCGTCTACGCCTTTCGCGCAGCAAACCGCCCGGTCATTTACACTCAGCATGTTCACCATCCTGATGGATTGGATGCAGGTATTTTAGGTTGGTGGTGGGAAGGGATGTGTTTAGAAGGTAGCCCTGAAAGTGAAATTCATCTCGTTCTCTCTCCCGTTTCAGGTGAAAAGGTGATTGTCAAACATCGCTATTCAGCTTTCTATAATACAGATCTTGAAACAGTTTTGAGGTGTCTTAAAATTGAAGATCTTGTCATTACAGGTGTGATGACTGGTATGTGTTGCGAGTCCACTGCACGTGATGCTTACTACCGAGATTATCGAGTATTCTTTCCTGCTGATGGAACGGGTAGTATCAACGAAGAGATGCATTTAGCTAGCCTGCTTAACTTAGCATTTGGTTTTGCGTGGGTGACTGAAGTGGATATGCTAATAGATCAGCTATCCGAAAAATAATCAATTCAGAATAGTTGATTTATACAATGATCCGTGGCTTAATCATTGATTGGTATCCTTATCCCTTTTTGGAACCATCTCAACCGGGTGGATACCTAGCGGTGATCTTATATAGTGTTGGAATTTCGCTCATCTTTGTTGTGTTTTCATGGCTACTTGTTTTTATTAGAAAACGGATGCCGACCTCACCTAGTAAGGCATAGAATAATAATCATAATATTATCTAAATTCCTACCGTAAGTACTTAGTAATTATTACAATTTTCTTACGAGACAGCTATTGACAAAATGTCTATAGACTGTTATTATAACTTTGAATTTTGATAAGGATTTTTTATGCCAAAAGGACGAGGTTACGGTCGTGGACGAGGGCGCAGGCAACATATCCGGCGTTTTTTAGAGCCTTGTTTGCTGGTGCTCTTACGAAAAGAAGAATCGCATGGATATAATCTAATTAATGGACTGTATGAATTTGGTTTTGATTCAAAGAATATGGATCCTAGTGTTCTTTATCGTTCATTGAGAGATCTCGAATCCCAGGGATTAATAACTGGGCAGTGGGATACAAATAGTCTCGGACCTCAACGACGAGTGTACACTATCACTTCTGCTGGAGAGGCTGTTTTGGCAGATTGGATTGCAGAATTGCGGCAAACACGTCAGCAAATTATGGCGTTGGACAATGCTTATCAAGGAAAAGAAATTAGTCGTCATAAAAATGAAATATAACAGGAGGTAGTGATTATGCCTAATAGAGATAGAACTGGACCAACAGGGCAAGGACCTGCAACAGGATGGGGAGTAGGACCTTGTGGCAGTGGAAAAACAGGATATCCAAGATTTGGTTTTAGAGGACGGGGGTGGCGTGGACGTGGTTTTGGATATGGTTATGGATGGAGAGAAGATTATGTAGAGGGTGCACCCTCTACAGATCAAGAACGTTCTTGGCTTGAGGATCAGGCTCGGAATTTAAAAGATGCACTAAATAGAATTCAAGAACGTTTAGATAACCTTAATAAATAAATTATTAATCTAAATACAATCCTTGTGACATATTATGATATTGGTATTCATGTTGCAAGGATTGAGAATTTAAGTATAAGGAGTAATAGTGAAAATAGCTTTATCTATCAATGGAAATGATCTAAATGCTCTTTTTGATCCACGTTTCGGACGTGCTCAAGCTTTTTGTATTGTAGACACGGAAAGCGCAGATTATCAGATTTTTAGTAATGCGGCAGTTGCCGCATCTGGCGGAGCAGGTGTAGCGGCAGCGCAGTTTGTTGCTGATAAACAAGTTGATGCAGTCATTAGTGGTTCTTTTGGACCAAATGCTTATGATACATTAGCTGCTGCGAATATTAAGATGTATAGTCTCCCAGGTGGAGCAGGTTTGAAGATACAAGATATCATTGAAAAATTTGCCGCTGGAGAAATGGGTGAACCTCAATCGCCTAATCATGGTGGATATCATGGTCGGGGACGTGGATCAGGTGGTGGCAGAAGACGGGGTGCTTTCTGATGCGAATTGTAGTTGCAAGTGGTAAGGGGGGTACCGGGAAAACGACGATTGCAACGAGTTTGGCTTTGGTAGCAGCTGAACATGGTTCAGTTCATTTTCTGGATTGTGATGTAGAAGCGCCAAATGCAGGATTATTTCTTCATCCAAAAGTAACAGAGACTAAAGATGTTGGTATTTTAATCCCACAAGTAGATGAAAATCGTTGCACCTATTGTGGTGAGTGTGCAAAAGTTTGTCAATTTCATGCCATTGTAACTGTGGGTAAGAAAGTATTAGTCTTTCCCGAACTATGCCATGGTTGTGGGAGTTGTGCATTAATTTGCCCTGAAAAAGCGATTACGGAGCAGTTAGATGTTCTGGGAGTGCTGCAAGGAGGGCGAGCATCGAACCGAATTGGGTTTACGCAAGGAACCTTGAATGTTGGAGAACCAATGGCTGTTCCAATCATTCGTGAACTGAAACAATGGGAACTCTTTTCATCAGCATCGATTGAAATTCGTGATGCTCCTCCAGGAGCATCTTGTCCGGTAGTTGAGTCTTTAAGAGGGGCGGATTTTGCACTATTAGTAACAGAGCCGACGCCGTTTGGCTTACATGACTTGAAACAAGTTGTAGAAGTTACTCGTGAATTGAGGATCCCTTCTGGGGTGATTATCAATCGCGATGGTATCGGTAATGCGGATGTTGAACTCTATTGTAAAGAAATCGGTTTACCCATTCTTATGCGTATCCCTATGCAACGTGAGATCGCGGAAAGGATCGCATCAGGGAAAACACTCTTGGATGTTTCTTTAGAATATCATAAAAGCTTTGAACAACTCTATGAAAACTTGCTCAGGGAGGGTATTCTATGAAACAGCTTGTAATCCTCAGTGGAAAGGGGGGAACAGGAAAAACCAGTTTGGCAGCCGCTTTTGCACATCTAGCCTCCCAAAACCAATTTGCTAATTCTCTTGTGCTTGCGGATGCAGATGTGGATGCCGCAAATCTCGAGTTAGTACTCCAACCTCAGATGTTGGAAGAGGAGGATTTCTGGGGTGGACAGATCGCAATTATCAATCAAGATACTTGTGCTGTGTGTGGGGATTGTCAACAAGTATGTCGGTTTGATGCGATCAATTATGTTGATGGGGTTTATCAGATTGATCCGATTGCTTGTGAAGGTTGTGCAGCGTGTGCTTATCAATGTCCGACGGATAGTATTAGAATGGAAGAACAAGTGGTGGGGAAGTTTATCATCTCCGACAGTCGTTTTGGACCCCTTTTTCATGCCAATCTTTTTCCTGGTGGTGAAAACTCCGGAAAATTAGTTACTCTTGTGAAACAACGTGCACGCTTAAAGGCGTTGGACGATCAATCTGAATTAGTTCTTGTGGATGGTCCACCTGGAATCGGTTGCCCAGTGATATCAGCCACCTCGGGAGCGGATATGGTATTGATCGTAGCAGAACCGACTGTTTCCGGCGTTCATGATATGCGTCGTGTCCTGGAAACCACGCAGCACTTTGGCGTTCCAGCGATGGTGTGTATCAATAAAGCGGATATCTACCCTCAAGGTGTGGCAGATATAAAAAAATATTGTCGAGAAAATGATTTACCATTGCTTGGAGAGATACCATTTGATATCGCAATGACTAGTGCAATGGTAGAAGGGGAGCCTGTTACAGAATCTTATCCAGATTCTCAAGTGAGTATTGCTATCGCAGTTATTTGGGAAAAAGTTATTAATCGATTATTTGATTGAAATGTAGATTCTGAATTAATCTCATTAGATTATATAAGAACAGCATTCTTTATACTCTCAAGATAAGAGTTTAAAGAATGCTGTATATTTTTTTATCTCATTATTCCAAGTATTTTGAGTTTATTGACAATTTTACATTGAAAGTTGGGAATGCTTGATTTGAATTTGATCTGCTAACTGATCTAACATGGAAAATGTCTCTTCTTGTGGATGTCCTTTCCAGATAATGGGATCGAAATAATCTGCTTTTATATTTGAAAGCGAATCTGTAATTTGGTCCACAGCTTTGCTTGACCAACCATAAGAGCCAACAATTCCAACGTTCTTTAATTTTGGTCGTAACATATTTATTAGTATTGTGGCTGCTAAAACATGTGGGTGTGGTCCAACATTTAATGTGGGTGAACCAACTATTAAGGTTGCGGCATCAACTAGAGACATAGCTAATTTGCCAATATCCGTGTTAGTTAATTCGAATTTCTGAACTTTTATTCCTCGTTCGGCTAAAGCGTCAACGAGATAATTTACCATGATTTCTGTACTACCATGCATTGAGATGTATGGGATAACGACATGATTTGATACTTGATCTGAAGCCCATTTTTCATGTTCTGATATGATTATTTCGGGGAAATCATAAATAGGTCCATGGCTAGGTGCGATGAAATTGAAATCTAATGCGCTGATAGTATCCAGATTCTTTTTAACCATTTTTCGATAGGGCATCATAATCTCTGCATAGTAACGTTTAGCAGCTTCAAGAATATTAGGATCCTGCCCCGCAAAAAGATCAGACATTGCCATATGGGAACCAAAAAAGTCACAGGTGAATAATATCTTGTCTTCTGGTAGGAAAGTGACCATTGTTTCTGGCCAGTGTACCCATGGTGTGTAAATGAACTGAAGCGTTTTATTTCCCAATGAGATCGTCTCACCATTTTCCACAATTTTTATTCGATCCTCCGGAATCTCAAGATGGTCGATTAATAAATTCTTCGCTTTTGATGAACACAAAATGATTGATTCTGGATTTCTTTCTAAGATAATTGGGATTGTGCCTGAATGATCTTGTTCTGAGTGTTGTGAAATGATATAGTCAATCTTTTCTACTGTCTCCAACTTTCCCAATAGGACTTCAGCCATGGCTGGATCAACTGTATCGATCAGCGCTGTTTTTTCAGATCCTTGAACAAGATATGCATTGTAGCTTGTTCCATCTGGTAATGGAATTAATGCATCAAATAGTTTTCTATTCCAATCTACAGCGCCAACCCAATAAACATCTTCACATATTTTTCTTGGTTTCATTCTCCTTCTCCTTTCTTTAAATTAGTTATAGTATATCATTTTATTTCGATAATATCGGTCATATTTGTAATTCCCCACGAGTGTATTGCGCGAAAAGGAGGCAGATTTGGTGGATAATTAATCAGACCCTGACGCACTGTCTTTGTTGATTTGCTGAATTATATCTATCAATTCATCATTATCTGGAATGTCAGACATGGATTTTCCATAATGGACGTACCGAGCGATACCTTGTTGATCAATGATCACTTGGGCTGGCATACGACCTAATTTAAAGATGTTTACTTCTTGTCCGAATCTTTTTAGCACAGAGTGATCGGGGTTTGGTAAACCGATGAAGGGAAGGTCATGCTCTTGCCAGTATTTTCGAAATTGAGCTTCTCCCTCTGGTCCTACAACGATGATTTCAGTATGGTTTTTCACGAACCGATCATAGTCCTGACGCAACTGCGCCATATGTGCACGACAAAATGGTCAATTAAATCCACGATTAAATACCAAAACAATATTCGTTTTATTTTGAAAATCTGATAAACGGATTGTTTTTCCCTCGAAATTTGATAACTCAAAATCTGGTGCATGTTTATTTATACTAACCATTGCCATCATTTCGCCTATCCTTGATCTATTTTTTGATTTATTAATAATCGATCCCTATAATCTAATCTTATTAATCATATCAGATTTTCGTCTATCCCAAGGTTTTGATAATGCTCAATCCAATATGATTTAAAAAAAACATGGCGGAAAAAATTTAGAAATGCTGATCCAAATGGTAGCCACAAGAACGGGTAAAACAGTTGACTTGAAGATTTACATTTCCATTACTCCTAACAAATTCATTAGTTGATTAACTTTAAACCAGTTGATAGAAGTGCATAAATTCCGAAAGCAATGATCACAAAACCTGAGATAATATTTATCCAACGAATTGTGTTTGATTGAAGGATTTTTCCTCGAAGCAAGCTGACAAACCAACTTAGAGAGATCCACCAGATACTTGAACCGATGAATACACCCAGAACAAACCATAAACCTGTTAGATTTGTTGTATTACTCATGCTATAACCGATACCCGCATAAATGGCTGAGAAGGAAAGAATGGTTATGGGATTGGTGAGGGTTAACAGAAATGTAGATAGATAATCCGAAAAAAATTGTGTTTGATGATTAGGTTGACTTTCTAATTTAATTTCAGTACTCCCATCTTTTGTAACTTTTGTAAACAATGTTTTCAATCCAAGCGCGATCAAGAAAAGTCCACCCATTAGTCCCAATATGTTTTGTTGTTTGATGAGCAGATCAGAAAGATACGATAACCCAAAGACAGCAATGGAACCATAGATCATATCGGCAGTAGCTGCTCCCATACCAGAGATTAAACCAGAAAGACGGTTTTTTGATATAGTGCGCTGTATACATAGTAATCCTATAGGACCCACAGGTGCGGCAATTGAAATTCCAATCACAATCCCGCTGAAAAAAAGTTGATAATTCATATTTTTTTCATCTCATTGCATCAATCAAAAAGCCACCCAATAATAATGCCGGTGGCTTTTATGAGATTTTATAAGAATTTATTAAATTTTCTTTCGGTAAACACGATGATTCTTGTATGGTTTCCCACCAAGGTTTATTAAATCACTGCGCATTTCCACGGCGGTTTCTGCAACCTGGGTTAGATCAGCATGTTTGAAATTGAACCCTTCTTCTTTCACAGTCTTTTCCATTTCTGAGTACATGATTGCATTCCCACCGCGACCAGTGTATTCCGGCATGATTCCCATACCATTCAAGGCTACCCAATTTGTCCGTTTCATCTCTGTGAGCATATCCACCAGTCCAAAAGGAAACAGCAACCCTTTTGATCGTTGAATGGCTTCTGAGATATCTGGAAAGGCGAGCAAGAAACCAACCGGATCACCTTCGTGGACGATTACTTTCGCAAGTTTGTGATTGACCACACTGAGCACATTCTTGATGTGAAAATCGAGTTCATCGTCGAGAAGAGGGAAATATTCCCAGTTGTTGATGAATGATTGGTTATATACTTCACCAACCTTTGTCGTCCAAGGCATTAGCTCTTTTCTACTCTTGAATTTCTTGACTTCTAATGAACCTCTTTTTTTTACCCGCTCGGCTATCCGATGGATTCTTTCGGGCAATACGAAAGTATTCAGATCAAGGTAATTAGAGATAAAGTCGACCTCTTTCTCAAATCCTAATTGCTCCATCATCTTGGGAACATAGGCGTGGTTATAATTCATCATTGTCATCATTTGACGATGTTCGAAACCCATTTCTAGAATTCCGTAACCGTCAAATATACCTAAGCCTTTTGGACCGACGATTGTATCGAGTCCGCGTTCATGTCCCCATTCAATAGCTCTATCTAATAATGCTCTTGCAGTTTCTAGATTGTCTTCGGTTTCAAAAAAATAAAAATTGATTGTTTTTTTATGATGATAATTATTGTAGGATTTATTTTCTAAAGCTGCTATTCTGCCAACATCTTTTCCATCTCGAACGGCGATAAAAAAATCCGCTTCAGAATGTTTGTAGAAAGGATGTTTCTTTTTATTGAGCATATCTTGAATATCAATTCGGATAGGTGGTACCCATTGAGGGGTGTCGGTATAGAATTGAAAAGGGATGGATATGAATCGACGTACTTGCGCCTTAGAATTGGTGTCAATCTTCTCTACAGTGACCATGTTTTTCTCCTAAATAATATGGGATAATTTCTATTAATATTACATTAATCATAACACTGAAATCACTTTAAGGTTACAGTACTTAAACAACGTTTCAGACGATTAGCTTTTGTACTTATCTAGCGCGCGTTGCCGTGCATACTGATGATCGACGATAGGGTTTGGGTAATCTTTCCCTAAAACGCAACTTGTTTCCCTTTGGATGTTTTTTGGCATTTTCCATGGTTCGTGAATAAAGGCATCTGGAATATTTTTTAGTGCAGAAATCCATTGTCGGATATATTTACCGTGAGGATCGAATTTTTTACTTTGCGTTGTTGGATTAAAAATCCGAAAATAAGGCGCTGCATCTGTGCCTGTTCCTGCTGTCCATTGCCAGCCACCATTATTTGAGGCGGGATCACCATCAATCAAATGTTGCATGAACCAGCGTTCTCCCCAACGCCAATCGATGAGTAAATCTTTGGTGAGGAAAGATGCAACAATCATACGCGCACGATTATGCATCCAACCAGTTTGCTGCAATTGATTCATTGCAGCATCGATGAGCGGATATCCGGTCTCTCCTTGACACCATGCATCATAATCTTGTTGATTATTCAACCAAGTAAGATTATTTAACCGAAAATTCTCTTTATGGACAAGAGGGAAATGAACTTGGATATGTCCGTAAAAATCCCGCCATATCAATTCATTCAACCAGGTTTGAGCAGCCTCCCTTTTCTTTGGTTGGTCAGTTAACTCGATAGCTCGATGGGCTGAGTGTATAACTTCTCGTATGGATAATAATCCAAATCGTAAATAAGGCGAAAGCCTAGAAGTACCATCTAAATCAACTCTATCGCGCACTTTTTTGTAGGAATAAATGCAAGATTGAACTGAATTATCGATTAGTTTATCTTGTTCGGTGAATAGGGATAACCTTTGCTGAGCTATCGCTTGGCTTGCAGGAAAAAGTTTCTCATAGGAGTTTTGAGTATTTATCTCAAGAATTTCACTAGTTAGATTTTTAGGTGTATTTAGAGGTCTTACAGGAGATTTCTTCAATTGACGGTAAGATAAGGGTATTGCTTTCCAAGCTCTGCTGAAAGGTGTAAAGACGATATATGGTGTTCCATCTTGTTTTAATATTGAACCTGGGGGATGATAATAGGGACTCCCTTTCCATTGAATTGGTATCAATTCAGAGATGCGCTGATCTCTTTGTAAAGCGTAAGGCGTGAAATCTGGTTCAGAAAAGACCATCGAAATTTCTAACTCCTCGATCATTTTTCTAAGAATATATTCGGGTTTCCCTTTGCGTATGATCAGATAGCTGTTGTATTTGCGGAGATTGCGATCTAAATCTTGTAATGCATGGATAAAGAATTGTTTTCGTTTTTCGCCAACAGTATTTGATGCTAATAATCGCTCATCAAGAATAAATAAAGGGATGACTTGTTCAGAAAATTCGAGGGCTGCATTGAGAGCATCATTGTTGTTTATGCGTAAATCTCGTCTGATCCACCAAATGACTCTGTTCAATGGTCACCTCAAATTAGATTATTGATCGCTTCCTTGATTATTTGGGCGCTTTGGATCAAGGATTGTCTTTCCTTTTGATCAATACTAGGTTCTAGCGTTGTTTGGATACCTGTACCTCCTATCAAGTTAGGTAATGATAATGTAATATTAGGAATAGAATAAATAGCATCGATTGGTGTGCAAACCGTCATGATCGACCGTTGGTTCTTTAAGATGATCTCAGCTATACGAGCTATTGCACTTCCTATTCCATAATAGGTTGCTTGTTTACCTTCTATGATATGATAAGCCGCGAAGCGGACTTGCTCTTCGATTCTTTGTCTATCTTCAGCGCAAATAGATAAATTCTGTAAACCGCAGAATTCCTGCAATGGGATCCCTGAAATGGTGACTAGTGACCATGTTAAGACTTCCGAATCACCATGCTCGCCTAATACGTAGGCATGGATATGTTGAGGATCCACACCAATGTGACGTCCTAATAGAGCACGAAAGCGAGCAGTGTCTAAACTGGTTCCAGTACCTAATACTCGACTTGCAGGAACCGAGAAATCTTTTGCAATATGAGCAGCAATATGTGTCATGATATCGACGGGATTTGTAGCAATTAATAAGACAGCCTCAGGAGCATATTCTAATACTCGAGGAATGATTTGTTTAAAGACTTCTGCGTTTCGTCCTAATAATTCTAGACGTGTTTCACCTGGTTTTTGACTTGCTCCTGCTGAAACGATGACAAGCCTCGCATCTTTCAACTGCTCATAATCACCTGCACTGACCTCCAATGGATGAGAAAATGGTACTGCATGTAAGATATCATCTGCTTCAGCTTGGGCTCTCTCTTTGTTAAGATCCACTAATACAATTTCTCTACCAACCCCACGCATTACCATAGCGTAAGCTGCGGTGGCGCCAACAAATCCGCTGCCAATAACTCCGATTTTCATGCCCTTCTACCTTTCTTTATTAATTAAATAACCGTTATGATACAAATTTAGCGAAGTATATTTTTAAGAGCATCTTCTAAAATGGGAAAATTGAATTCAAAGCCTGCTTCTTGTAAGCGATCGGGAATTGCTCTTTGACCTTCTAGTATGACTATTGACATTTCTCCAAACAATATTTTTATAGCGATGGATGGAACTGGGAAAATGGATGGTCGTTTCATCACTCTACCGAGTGTTTTTGCAAATTCAGCATTGGTGACTGGATTTGGGGTGCTTAAATTAAAAGCTCCACTTGTGGCTTCTTCTTCTAAAAGGAATTTGATCGCGCGGATCTCGTCCTGGATGTGGATCCAAGGAATATATTGTTTTCCGCTGCCGATTTTTCCACCTACAAAGAATTTAAAAGGCAATGCTAAACGTGGTAAGGCGCCTTGCTTGGCGTCTAGCACCAATCCAGTACGCAGGATTACTCTACGAATACCATATTCCTCAACTTCAGAGGTTGACGCTTCCCATTTTGTGCAAACAACCCCTAAATAATCATCTCCAGCCGATTGAGATTCCTTGATCAACTCATCTTGATGAACACCGTAATAGCCTACCGCAGACGCTTGGATCAAAACTCTTGGCTTTTCTTTGGCTAACTGGATTGCATCTACGATGGCTTTACCAGCATTTACTCGACTTTCAATGATCCTTTTCTTTCTTATCGTTGTCCATTGTCCAGTTGATAGATTCTCACCTGCTAGGTTGATGATTGCGGAATTTCGGTTAACCAAATTTCCCCAATTTTGAGCAGTATTTCCATCCCATCTTTCCACTTTAATCCCATTGGGAAATCTTTGGCGAGTGTTTGAAGGGCTTCGGCTCAGTATAATAACTTCATGACCCGATTTAATTAAATCATCAGACAATCTACTTCCTATAAAACCAGACCCACCTGTTATTATGATGCGCATTTTTTTCCTCCTCACAATTATTGATTCAAGATTTGAAAAGAGCTTGAATTCTGCTCACATCTCATATCATATCTGTTTTATCAAATATTGTCAATATTATCTGTGATAAAACTTTTGCAATACCTTGACAATAGTAGAGCGTTATACTAAACTTATCTAGAATTTATTTTAGGAGTTTTTATGAGTCCTTTGCCAAATGTTAAGCTAGGTAGTGATGAACCCCTTTATAATATTGGAGTTGTCGCCAGAATGACGGATTTAACCATGTCAACACTAAGAGCATGGGAAAGACGGTATAATTTTCCTACCTCAGAGAGAACCTCAGGGGGGCATAGATTGTATTCTGAAAGGGATGTCCTTCATTTGAAGTGGGTAAAGGAACGCATTCAAGAAGGTATGCAAACAGCTCAAGCGATCAATGCCCTTCAACATCAAATTCAAGTTGGGCATCTAACCATTTTGGAACAGCCTGAAATTCATAAAGAATTCATTCACGTAGAAGAAATAAGATCATTTATCCAAGTTACTAGAGAACGGCTTCAAAAAGCCCTTTTGGATCATGATATTGAAGCAGCGGATCTCCTTTTGTCAGAATCGCTTGCTGTGAGTACCCCAGATAATATCATCCTGGATATTATCTCCCCCGTTTTTGCCACGATTGGTGATTTATGGGTAGAACGGAAAATAAATATTGCTGATGAACATTTTGCAACCAATTATTTACGACATAGATTACTCATGTGGATGGTCAGTGGACCACCACCTCAAAAAAAGCAACCCATTGTTCTAGCTTGCGCGCCGGATGAATGGCATGATGGAAGTCTCTTGATTCTAGGTGCATTATTGCGACGCAGAAGATGGTCAGTGGCATACTTGGGACAAGCGGTTCCCCTGAAAGATCTAGCCGATTTTATAAAAAGCATGAACACAAAAATTGTGGTTGTAAATGCCATGACGGAATCAACCGCGGATGCTTTGCAAGACTGGCAAAGCTGGCTACCTGAAGAAACGCAAAGTGGGAAATTAATCTTTGGTTATGGTGGCAGAGTATTTATCAAAAAACCTGAATGGCGTACGAGAATTCAAGGGGTCTATTTGGGAGATACCTTTAGAACTGGTTTGGATAACATTGAACGGCTATACCTAAATTCATAAATTACGGAACGAGTAAAAAAAAACTGATGAAAGTGACTCTTCTCTCTATTGATCAGAACTGGGTATAATACAGCGTGAATACCATCTTGATTGATCAATTCACTTATCAGAAAAAGAGGTTAGTAACATGACGACACGTTCAGAAAGAGCACGCAAGCGAGCTGC
>CAZJMV010000154.1:0-8048 GCA_964547225.1 uncultured Anaerolineaceae bacterium
TATTTTCAATTTCAATTTAACAAGGAAGGAAGATATTCGCCTGATCCCTGAATACGGTGGCGGTGCACTTTGGGATATCGGAGTCTATCCGCTTAGTTTCGCCCAATATATATATGGCGAAAAGCCTAACATTGTCTTGGGTATGCAAATCCTGGGTAAAAGCGGTGTGGATGAAAGTTTCAGCGGACAGATGCGTTATTCCGGAAATAAAATAGCACAAATCAGTTGTTCCTTCCGTAGTCCATACTATACCCACGCAGAAGTGATCGGCACCAAAGGACGCTTAGATTTGAACAGTCCCTTCAAAATTGAAAGCGGCATTTCAAAATTAGTCTTTCATTCAAAAGATGGTGATAAAACAAAAATATCCGTCCCACAAAAAGAATTATACTCAGGCGAAGTAGAGGATATGCATGATGCGATCCTCGATAGCGCACAACCTTATTTGAGTTTAGAAGAGACCAGAAATCATATCGAAACAGCGTTGGCATTGTATCAGTCAGCCCTTGAAAGAAAGCTGTTAACTCTAAAATAATACTATTTTTAATATTAATCAATTAATAATGATCATAAAGGTATCAATTCTCAAAATCTTTTATTATTCAGTTGACTTTTATTAGTAATTGATATAAACTTAATATGACAGAAATATTTTGGTATCACCTACTTTTTCGAAATATGGTTCAATAATAGTTTTTCGGGAGGATGATTTATGAAGGTCAAAGGAGTAATTTACATATTAATACTACTTCTCCTCTTACCAGTTAATACGAGCGCAGCGACGAATGATATCCAAGACCTTGCGCTTAAAAAGACTATTACATTTGAGGATTTGGGATACACTGGCGATGAGACATTGCGAGGAATTCTTGTTTCCAGAGATTTTTCAGTTCGATGGCCTAATGCTTGGGAAGTTCAAGCAGGCAATCAACTTGTTCTAGAGTTTAGTCATTCTTCGTTATTAGATGATAAGTCAAGCCTATCAGTAGACTGGAATGGAACCAGATTAGCAAGTTCTCTACTCTCCACAGAAACCGCTGATCATTTCACATTAAAAATTGATATCCCAGAGGATCTAATTTCTATTGGTTATAATCTTTTGAGAATCGAAGTATATATGGGAATTCATGAGGATTATTGTGAGGATATTGATAATCTTGCCGTATGGTTAACGATCCATTCTACTTCCTATTTAGATTTTTTTTATAATGAGAGCAAACCAGAATTAGATCTTTCTCTCTATCCAATTCCAATCATAGATAATAGTGACCTTATTGAAAATCTTGTAACAATAATACTTCCCGAAAAACCTAATTATGGAGAAATTCAAGGAGCAGCCAGAATCGCAGCCAAGCTAGGTCAAATTGCAGCATGGAGGAACCTAAAAATCAACACATTGGTTGCTCCTACAGTAAATGAGGTGGAAGGAATAGAAAACGATATTATTGTGATTGGGGAATATGCAAAACTTAAAGAATATTCATTCCTAACTCCACCAGGTGGAAATGGTATTATTCTCACCAGTATTGGGACGATCTGGATTCAAGAATCAATCAGTAGTCCCAGCGCTGTTATACTAGTAGCATCAGGTGGTGATGCAGATGCAGTGACAGCTTCTGCATCTGCTTTAGCAAATGAGAATGTGTATATCAGATTAACGGGTAAAAGAGCCTTCGTTCGCCATCTTCCTGACCCCAAAGCAGACAAGATTAGCTATGACAAGGTATTTACGTTTGAAGAACTGGGCTATCCTGATCAAACGGCAAGAGGTATTATTGAACAAAAAGTCAATTACACACTCAGATTATCAATGGAATGGCAAGTCCTTACAGAGGGGATTTTAGATTTACATTTTGCCCATTCGGACCTCCTGGATGTCGAGAAATCATCTCTAACCGTATTAGTGAATGATACCCCGGTGGGAAGTTTTGCATTAACTAAGGAAAACGCAACAGATGGTCTCCATTCAATTAAACTGCCTGCAAGATTATTTAAAATTGGCGATAATACCATTTCTATCGCAACAAATATTTATTTACCACATGAATATGATAATGTAACAGATTGCCTCGAAGAGTTCTACTCAGAAGCATGGCTTGTTATTTATTCAGACTCTAGCATTACATTACCGAGTGGTTCTAGTAATACAATTTTAACGCTTTCGAATTACCCGGTTGCCTTCACTGGTTCTGACAACCTTGCAGATCTTGCGTTTGTAATCCCAGATGATCCCAGCGAATTGATATTACAGTCAGTTGTACAAGTTTCCTCAGGCATTGGCACATATGCAGAAGGAGAACAATTACATCCTTATGTAATCGGTTCATCGGAGGCAGTAGAAAAAACTAACTTGCTTCCATTCCAAGTTTTAATCGGTCGTCCAACCCAAAATAAAGCAATTTTAGACCTTAATGAGAGTCTACCTCTTAAGTTCCAGGCGAATTCGGACATTCCAGCTATCAATGAAGCTACCAGTGGAATAATACCTCCTGAAGAATATTCGGGATTCATTCAGGCAACAGTAAATGCTGAGAAGCACCCGCGTTTGGTTGTAACAGGTACGGATGATACCGGAATAAAATGGGCTTCTGAAGAATTAGGGAGTTCAAGTAATTTCAGATCATTAAAAGGAGATCTCGTTGTATTAGATGGCATGGGGAAAGCATTTGCCATTGACACCTATCAGGAACCAAAAGATATTAAAATCGAAGAAGACGAGGTTGCTCCAACAACAAATATTGTTGAAAGAAGTACACCTTTCTGGGTGTTGCTAATTTCTATAGGTATTCTAGGATTAAGTATCATTATTTTATTAGTGGTTGTATTAATTGAATTATCTAAAGGAAAGCAAAAGAGGGATCAACATGAATCTATCATACAGTAATCGAAGTTTATCTTTACTACCATCTATTTTGGTATTATGGATAATAATTGGGATCGCCGCTATCAATTGGATAAATCCACTTGATTTAGTTCTCGCATTAAGCCTTCTAGCCATTACTCTTGTTTTTACGCTTTTTAATCTTCTTAAGTTCAGTGGTTGGATTGTAACAATACTAAGCCTTGGATTTTTCGGTTTTTACAAATATTCCATGGTTGGATCATTAGAAGAAGCTCTTGTACCTATCTTAATGTTTAGCACGGTTCAGATCGTCGCAACTTTACTAGGATCCGCCATAATGCAACAAAGCAAAACCTTCTACCGCCAATTAGAGATGGATCAAAAAACTTTAGAGGACTTGAGAATTAGGGATCCAGAAACAAACCTCACCCGTTATCCTTATGCAATACAAAGATTAAAAACCGAGATTGCACGAAGTAGAAGAAAAGAAAATAATATTTGCCTGTTATTAATTCAATCGCGTAATACAGGAAACTTAGAAGACCCACTTGATCACGATGAATTAGATGAGTATAAAAAGATAATAAGTACAATGATGATCTCAAATACTCGACTTGAAGATATAGTTTTTATTAATGACTATTATGGAGCAATATTACCGGAAACAAATTCTGAAGGTGCTGCAATCGTAGCTAGAAGAATCATAAATCAAGCATCTAAAAACAATCGTTTGGACTTATATGCAGGAATCGCTGTTTTCCCTTCAGATGCTGTTACAGAACAGAATTTAATCAAAGCCGCGGAATATGCATTGGAAAATGCAAAAGAAACTGATAGCTCAATCACATTTTTTACAGAGATAAGCGATTCAATTTAGCGCTTGTTTAATAGTTATGGAACGAATTGGGAGAAAAATGAATAATAACCAGTCGGAAGGAAAAATTAATTTTGTTCTAAGCCTGGTTGTGGTTTTCCGTGTAGCCATAGTCCTCATTATCTGGCTAGGCTTATTTTTAGCAATGTTCTTGGGTTATTTCACCGTTCCTATCCTTGTTATTGGATTTGTAGCTATTATTTATGCCATTGTAGATATAGGAATATTCATGATTTACAATCAACGTCTAAAAATCGATATGGAAATGAGAAAAACTTTTTCTGAGAAGTTAGATGAACATAGTCACTTAGAGAGCGAAGACCTAAGAGAATAAAAATTGTTTCCGAAAATATGAATGATAATTCAGTATCAAAATTCCTTTTAATAAGAGATTTTGTTCCAGAGGATAGAATTCTGGATCTCATACCAAAGTCTATTGCATATCAATATTGTGCATTTCCTCTTTGGTTTGATGGAAATAAGCTAGTTGTTGCAGTAACTAGTAATATAAAGGATGAAGAGATAAAAGCGCTCGAAAAGAGTTGTAGGTATCCCATAAAACCCTACATCTCCGTCTACTCGGATATCATCAATGCCTTAGAGAGAACGTACGACAAGATCGATCGCAAACCTGATATACCTAAGTTTACTAACAAGTTGAATATTTTAGGTCATATAAATAAAACAGAATTAGAGAGAATAATTGAACTTCAACGAGATACGAATATTGAATTACTTGATTACTTAACCAGTCAAATAACTGAAGAGGATTTTGCAGAATCGGTTGGCTGGGATATCAGTCTTCCTCACATATCGAAAGCATATTCAAATCCAGGTCCCGGGTTAGAATTATTTATCCCCAAAAGTATAGCAGATGATTATCAGGTTCTTCCATTATGGTGGATTGCTGGCGTGCTTTACGTAGCTAAAAGCGCAAGGAACACTTCAACCTATCGAAATCTAAATGATATCATTAAGGTTCCACATTATCCTATTTACTGTCCACCAAAATTATGGTGTCGACTTTATCGGAATATCTATCTTCAGTATCACCCCAAAGACATTGATTATGAGGGAGCTATCATTCGTTCACTATTTGAAAAAGCAATTATATCCGAAACGGATATAATTGCCATTGATGCACTTGCAGATCAGAATAATCTCAGCTATCAGAGTATTCTAGTTGACAGAGGTTATATCTCGGAAGATGAGTGGATTAATGAACTAGCTAAAGTATCAGAAGCAGAAATCTATAAAAAGATTCATTATACTATAGACAAAGATCTGTTATCTAAATTAAGAATCCCATATTCTTTAGCCAAATACCATCAAATTATTCCTCTTTCCATCGAAGATGATATTCTAAATCTTGGACTTGTTTATCCGACAAAATCGATTATTTATCTTGTTGAAAAATTTACCGGGCTTATTGTAAATCCAATTCTGTTGAGTAGAAATGAGTTGAAATCTTTACTGACTGAAATTACTACCAAGCAAAACAACTCTACAGCAAGCCCAAACATTAAACAGATTTTTTTGGGTATGGGTCTTCTTACTAGAGAACAACTTAGTGAAACTGTAATGGGAAAATTCCCATTTTATCGGTACATTGAAAATAGTTACCTAGATGATTATGATATAGCTGAAGCTTTAAGCATTCAAACAAATCTTCCAAAAGTAACCTTAGATCACTTCCAATTCAATGAAAATTTGGTTTCAGTTCTTCCAAAAGCAACTGCGGAAAAACATTTAATGGTTCCTTTATGGAAAAGCGAACGAGATCTTTGGTTAGCTGTTGTTGACCCATTTGATAGTGAAGGAATGAAAGAAATCGAAAAATCAACTGGATTACGTGTAAGACCAATAATCGCTCCTAAGTCAACTGTAGCATCTACTATTGAGCGTTATTATGGAAACATTCGTAGGAAAGTCGAAAAGAAAGTAAATGCAATTATCGACCATATGGTTTCAAATGGATGTTTAACCCAAAAAGGCGCCTTAGATGCAGTCAATGAATATAGTCTTACTAATGAACCGCTTGATGTTGCTATAGAGAAGAATAGCATTCACTCTCCAATAGAAATCGCGAAAATTCTCTCCAAATTGCTAGATTTACCATTTACAACGCTTTATTTAGTAGAAAAGGAAGTGGATGTAATAGATCCTCTTGGAAAGAAGTCCAAGAAAACCCAAGTTTATGACCCAATTGATCCAAATACAGCCAAATTGATGAATGTAGAGACAGCTCGACGTTATAATGCAATTCCAATAAAAAAGGATGAGGATGGATTGATCGTCGCTTTCTCTGACCCAATCTTAGAAGAAGCTAAAGAAGCTATCAGAAAAGAAGCTGGATTAAAAATACTACCTGTCATTGCTGCACGGTCAGATATTGAAGCAGCAATTGAGAGAGTATTAGGGAGAAGAAATCTAGGTAGCTTCTTATTAATGTCTAATGAAATCAACAGAGCTCAATTAAATGACGCCTTAGATCTTGCTAACAGAACAGGGGTTCGGTTAGGGAAAGCGCTCACCATCCGCCGATATATCACTGAAGATCAACTTTATCAAGCTCTTTCTCGGCAATCTAAGCTTACCCTTTTAAATCTTAATCAGGTGGATTGGGATGAAGATATTGTAAGAAAATTAGATGAACCAATCGCTCGACAATATGGAATGATCCCCATAAACGAGACAAAAGGTAATATTTTAATAGCTGTCTCTGACCCGCTAAATGAAGAAGGTTTGTTAAGCGCTCGAGAAATTCTTGGAGAAGATTTAAAAATCGCAATTGCAACGGATACTGATATCGAAAACAGCCTGACTATGTTTTATAGCACCAACTATCTGGCACGAAGTATCTCAGAGTTATTGGAACGGTCACCAAAAGACTCAGCCTATCGAGTTCTTAGTACTGGTCAAAAATTATTCTTACTTTTGGTAATAATCGTATCAATAATTTGGTCAGTAATTAATTTTAATGTTTTTATAATTACCCTAAATATCCTTGCAACAACATTTTACTTATCATTTTCAATCTATAAGTTTTACTTAATAAACAAAGCAACATCACAAAGCCTCGAAGTACCAGTTTCAACAAAGGATATCAGCTCACTAGAAGATCGAAACCTACCAATCTACACGATACTTATCCCTGTCTATCGTGAAGCAGAAGTCCTTCCAGAACTTTTATCAGCAATGTTAAAGATGGATTATCCAGAAACCAAACTTGATATCAAAGTGCTTATGGAAGCAGACGATATTAAGACGATCCAAGCTTTTAAGGATTGGAACCCTCCTCCACACTTCCACGGTATCATTGTACCCTATGCTGAACCAAAAACAAAACCAAAAGCCTGTAATTACGGTCTAATCCACGCAAGAGGGGATTATGTCGTTATTTATGATGCTGAAGATCTTCCAGAACCGGATCAACTAAAAAGAGTATTGGTTGCATTTAATAAGTCTCCAGCTGATGTAGTCTGTATCCAAGCGAAATTAAACTATTTTAACTCCAGACAAAATCTTTTAACTAGTTGGTTTACTGTCGAATATTCAATGTGGTTTGATCTTTTCTTACCAGGACTAGCTGCAACAAAATCTCCCATACCACTTGGCGGTACATCTAATCACTTTAAGCGAGAAGTCCTTATCGAAGCAGGCGCTTGGGACCCATACAATGTTACCGAAGATGCGGACCTTGGGATTAGAGTTCATAAACGTAAATATCGAACCGCCATCGTTGATACAACAACCTATGAAGAGGCTAATAGCCGGCTAAATAATTGGATCCGACAAAGATCGCGATGGATTAAAGGTTATATTCAAACCTGGTTAGTTCATATGCGTGATCCAATCGCTTTGATTAAAGAAATTGGAATAAAAGATTTTCTTTCATTCCAATTTGTTATTGGTGGAACTTTTTTCGCAGCACTACTAAATCCGATATATTGGATATTAACAAGCATTTGGTTCTTCTTTCAGTGGGATTTTATCAATCAGATATTCCCTGGAATTATCTTTTATTTTGGCGCAATCTGCCTTTTTCTAGGGAATTTTGTTTTCACATATATGAATGTAGTTGGCGCCATGCGACGTGGTTACTATGATCTGGTAAAACATGCCTTGTTAAGTCCTCTATATTGGGGATTTGCAAGTATTGCTGGGTGGAAAGGCTTTTTACAGTTGATCACAAAACCACATTACTGGGAAAAGACCACACATGGTTTTTATAAAAAGGAGGAAAGTGAAATTATAGAAACTGAAAAATCAGTTTTATAATTTTACAAAAATGTGATCAATATGAATTCAATAATAAGAAGTAGAATTGTT
>CAZJMV010000155.1:0-8291 GCA_964547225.1 uncultured Anaerolineaceae bacterium
AAGCAGGTGCATGAATGGCGCATCAAGAAGATGAAGACGCGTTGGGGGAGCTGCAATATCCGCGCCCGTCGCATCTGGCTCAATCTGGAACTGGCGAAATATTCCCCCGACTGTCTTGAATACGTCGTCGTGCATGAAATGACGCACCTACTGGAACGTTATCACAATCGCACCTTCTATGGATACTTGGACAAATTCCTGCCCGACTGGCACAAACCGCGCGACAAACTAAAACGGTCTTCCTTTTCCATTGATTGAAGCTTCCCACTCACCCCTTTAATCCCATCTCCCACAAACGGGGAGAAGGGAATGCGCATCTTGTCCTTGCGAGACCGGCACGCTCTTCGCCTCCTGACTTTGTCATTGCGAGACCGGCACGCTCTTCGCCGGTCGAAGCAATCTCTTAAAACTGATGATTGTCAAAAAAACGCACCGGTTTTTTAACACAAAGGCACAAAGTCGCAAAGTACAGCGAATAAAGAGAACGCAACGAATAAGAACAACGAATTCTGGGATTTATCCAATTTTTTTCTTTGGTTTATGATCAAACACGGTAATTACCCTACCATTTTGAAGAGCGCGGTGGTCATTTACTGCCTTGATCTTTAATTAAGCAACAAATAACCTCAACTGTGCAACCCGTGACCTTTCTAAGTTTACTCAGATTTCATTATTTACACGCTTCATGAATTTCTGATACTCTTTTTCTTTCCCCTCCATCTTAGACCATTCTGCTATAATCTCCAAATCAATTGCATTATTCTTAGCAACAAGTATAGCCTGCTCAAAAGCTTGCAAATCTTTCCAATAATAATAAGCAGCTAATCTATCCATCACAGAGTCAGTTGGAGAAATGATTCGAACAATACCAGTTTCCATTTGTAATTCGATGATTTCTACTACTTGATTTTGCCCGATTGTTGGTGGTCCAGAGATAAATTCAACATAATATTCAGTTTGTGGATGAGTATAATATTTACCCCTACGAGAGAAACCTATTTCACTCATGACTGATTCTATTTTCTTATGATCCAGTGTATAAATTCCAATGAAATCTAAATCTTTTGAAACATATAGAAAATTGCTATATATTGATACACTCGCTCCACCAGAAAGGACAACATTGATATTGTGTATTCTGAGGTGAGAATCAATGAAAGCAGCCAATTCACCTTGATTCATCTGTTTAATCAATTTCATAGCGGTTTATTTGGCTTTCGTGGTCTGCGACGGTTCATGATTAATTCTTGTTTTATTTCTTCCGGATAAAAACTAATCGCTTTCTCTAACAATTGAATCAGTTCACTAAGAAAAGGATAGCGCGGATTAAACTGAAATAAACGAGTTCTTCCTATCTTTATGCTTACTAACACTTCTGAATTTTCTAATCTATCTAATTGCTTCTGTATGGCATATAATTCAGCACCAAAGAATCTCGATATCTCTGTGGCATATCCTTCTTCTCTCGCCATAATGAATATCAATACTTGTTCACAACTTTTCGAGCCAAGAATAGCTTCAAGCATAATAATTCCAATCACTTTCGATATCAACCAACTATATTGGTTATTATACCAACTATGTTGGTTACTATACCATATTATCAATCATCGATACTCATATTGATTACTGTCTTCGCCAACGAATAATTATTAATTTTCTAACAACAAACCAAGCACTCTGCTCTCCTCTAGCCTCCCAATCCACCAATGTTGCTTATTTTTTCATGCTTCCACTTCTTTCAATATACGCAGCGAATGAGAACAACGAATTCCTAGAAAAGACCGAATCTGATCCCTGCTTCAATCAAACTTGATCCATCAAGTTCTGCATCAACCAGCTTCAGCTGGTTTGGGGTCTTTTCAGGCGTCGGTTTTAACCGATTCTGATCGATCAACCGAGAGTCTAATTGCCACAATTCACACATTCCAATTCACATTAACCATTAATAATACCCCTCACCCACAAACGGGGAGAGGGGAATGCGTTACGTATCGATCTCCTAAGCGGGTTAATTATTTAAATCAGGGTCAATAGCTCTTCCAAGTTTTCTAACACAAAATCAGGCTGCAAAACAAAATTCAATGCCTCCTCTCGCCTAGTCACGCCTGTCAGCACAACCCCGGTCACCATTTCGGCGGATTTTCCCATCATAATATCCGTCTCCAGTCGATCCCCAATCATCATACAGCGCTTCGCTGGCAGCCCCAAACGATCCATCGCCACCTGCATCATCAATTTTGAAGGTTTCCCAGCCAGCAGCTCCACCTTACGACCGGTCATATGCTCCAGCATGGCGATCGTACCACCCGCATCCGGGATCCCGCCGCCAACCATTGGGCAGATCTTATCTGCATTGGTAGCATAAAAATGGGCTCCCTTCATCAACGCCTGATAAGCGGTATTTATCTTGCGATAATCGAGCGTGCGGTCAAACGCAACCACAACTGCATCAATCCCCTCAGGAACGATGACTTCCATTTCATCCTGTTCATCAAATTCATCCAAGACATGCAAGCCATAACTACGCAGTTCATCTTTCAAAGCCTCTTCCCCGATCACATACAGCTTAAGCTGAGAATCAGTCTTCGCTAATTGATGTCCAAGCACGAGCCCCGAAGTAATAATATCCTCAGATTTCGCAGGGATCCCTAATCGGGTTAATTTCTCAGCATAAACATCTCTTGGAACTAAGGGTTTATTAGTCACAAAGAGAATGCGTTTTTGCTTCTGACGAATCCTATCAATCACCTCAGCCGCACCAGGCAATAACGCTTCCCCTAGATAGATCGTGCCATCCAGATCAAATACGAAACCATCTACATTATTGAGCTCCATTCTGCCTCTTTTCAAAGCGAGTGGATAATTCAGATAAACGCGCTAATGAATCCTGCAGCTTTGGATATAGATCTTTATAAACTTCCTGATATAGTCGATCATAGTATTCTTGTCTCTCCTCATCAGGAGAAAAGCGATGTGGATCAATTTTCGTCATCTTCTTCGCCGCTTCATTGATATCGTGATAAATTCCACCACCATATGCCGCTAATACTGCCGAGCCTAAAGATGTGGCTTCCTTGGTTGGCGTTCGGAAGACAGTTTTTCCGGTAATATCAGCGATAATCTGACACCATAGAGAATTAGCTGCACCGCCACCCACCGCAATATAACGATCAATTATTCGTCCTGTAGCCGCTTCAACACCTTCAGTATGCAACCTTTGTTCAAAAGCAATTCCTTCCAATATCGCCCTATACATGTGCGCACGTTGATGGAAACCTCTCCAACCAACCATAATCCCGCTTGCGGAGGCATCCCAGTAGGGATTCATGGCGCTATTCCAGTAAGGGACCAGCATCAAACCTTGTGCTCCTGGAGCAATCTTACTGGCTGCTTTGTCAAGTATCTCTTCTGTATTAAGATCTAAGGCATTGCCTACCGATTCAAAATCGGTAAAATTATCTACAAACCACTTAACCAGATAAGCGCCTGCTAACAACACCGTTTCAAGGATATACGTTCCAGGGATTCCTGAATACATGGTTCGAAACGCTTTACTCGTGACATATTGAGTTGAAAAAGCTCCAGCCACCATACCAGTACCGAGGCTGAGATAACATTCACCAGGATGCGTAATATTGATTCCCAAACCAGCCGATTGACCATCCCCAACGCCAGCGATCACCGGAATACCAGCTTGCAAATTACAGTGTTCTGCCGCTTCATTGGTCACCGTACCTATCTTCTCCCCTGGTGGAAACGCTTCAGGAAATTTTCGATCATCCAGATCAAGTTCTCCTAAAATCTGTTCCGACCACCTATCTTTTTGCATGTTAAACAATCCCATCGGATCTGCGCTTCCCCAACCAGTACAATAATTACCTGTAAAAAGATGAACAAGGTAAGCCTGAACATCCAGAAACAAGTAGGTATCTGCAAAAATATCGGGTTCGTTTTGTTTCATCCATGCAATCTTGGATACAGACAGATTTCCTGAAAGTGGTTTGCCTGTTATTTCATGGAAATTTTCTTCTCCAAATATTTGATTAAGCTTAGGTAAAAGATCACGAGCGCGTTCATCCATCCACAAGATGGCATTTCGCAATGCTTTACCATGCACATCCACAGGAACAAATGTTTCCCTCTGATGGCTGATACATAAAGCAACCACAGATTTTGGATCCACTTGAGAAATCGCCTCGCGAATAGCTTCAATACTGGCGATCCACCAGGATTCTGCCACTTGTTCATGCCAATCTGGTCGAGCGCGATACATCTCCAGATCACGTTTGCCCTGCGAAATCATATTTCCGCATATATCCCATACAATTGCCTTGCTTGAACTAGTACTGCAGTCTAAGCTGATCACATATTGATTAGTATCTGTCATCATACGCACGCGCTCCTAAACATAAAAGAACTTATTGCTCAAAAATTAAAACGCCTTCTCAAGATCGGAGGTGTCAAATTGAATAGGGTAAGCGCCATATTCTTTCGCCTTTTGATAAAGCAGCAATACATTCTCAGTCGAAACATCCGATTGAATCACATTCGATGGAGCCAAGATGAATCCTCCGCCTTCTGCCATGTCGAATATTCGCTGTCGGACTTCGCGATTGACCCATTCTGGCGGACCGGACAAGGCATGCTGAAGATCAATTGCGCCTAAGAAAGAGAGTTTGTCTCCATATTTTTGCTTGATCAAGGCAGGCTTCATTCCTGTTGCCAAAGGTTGTATCGGATTCAAAATTCCTACGCCAATTTCGATCAAATCATCAATCAATGGTTCCACTGCGCCACAGCTATGGTGATAAATCTTAGCTTGAGGGGCTTTGTCTTGGATCAGTTGATTAAGTCGTTGCTTGGCAGGTTTTATGATTTTTCGGAAAAAGCTTGGCGACATGAACAATGCTTGCTGATGAGCCAAATCATCTTGAGTTTCAACGATATCCACATAAGGTCCAACAACGCTTAGCAGGACATCGTAGAAGGCAATCACCGTATCACCGATTTTATCCGCTAAACGCAATGCGAAATCAGGGTCAATCGCCATATCCATCAAATATTTTTCGAAACCACGCATTTGAATGGCTAATTCAAAAATTCCGCGCGTAGGCGCTCTGGTTGATATTGCAAATTTATGATCATGCATATATGTAAGCGCTTTTTCTAACAGCCCAAATGTATAATTACTATTGTTATAGGGGTTTGGCCATGGATATGACTCAATATCTCCAAACGTGGCATGTTCTAACGGATTCCCAACCCAATTATAGTAGAGTTCTGTTTTTTCTATATAGATACCCCATTCATTCGTGAAGTTTCCATGCTCATCATAAGGCGTCCCCCCTTCGACATAAACTGGTTCAACAAGCATCAGGTGACGAAAATCAGATCCTAAGATTTCCATAACCCTTGCGTCGTAAATATTATCCCCATGCCCGCTTCTCCAAGGAGTTGGAACGCCTTGAATCCCTATCCTTTCCCGAATACTCTGCGCAACCTCATCTGTGATTCCTGATCCCGAACATCCACATGCAATAGGCACTCGGTCTGGTGTTTGATGACTTAATGCAGTCAAGACTCTCTCACGGGAAGTCATTTTTGATATCATAGCTAACTCCAAATCTTTCGTTATCTTTTTCTTGATAAGGCGCCAAAATATTTATGTTATCCCTGATCGATGGAGGATAATATGTGCAGCATCCGGCAATACGCCTAATTCCCAAGCTAAATCAAGCATGGTATATCGCATGCGGTAACGGTTCCCATAAATCATCGAATCAATCGCTTGCTGATCTGTACGTCCGATTGTATCTAAGGAAAAATGAAATCCAGCTCTTTCCAAGGGTTTGGTAATCATTTCTTTTTCAGCAATATATGGATTGATTGCTTCCCACATTTCATCCCAAGAAGAAAGAATAGATTCAAGATATTCCTTGAATTGTTCGTCAGGAATATATTTCTTCTTCACAACCTCGTTGAACAAATAAGCCTTATTTCCAAATTTTTGGTTGTTTTGAGAAAAAAGCTGTTCTAGCTGCGGTCGTTTTTGAGTGAGTTCTTTCAGATTGATCTGCCCGATATCCAAGTCTCGCATAAAATCAAATAATGCCATTGATAATACAGTCCCAACCGCGACTTGGGTGCCATGCAAATTCTTTTGTGCTCCTTCGAGTTCAACTTGTAAATCCCAATAATGCGAGAAAACATGCTCTGTTCCAGAGGAGGGCGAAGTCTGACCATTCAACATAGTCATTGAAATACCAGAAATCAAGATCGCCTCGGACAACCCATAGATTGCCTCCCTTTCTCTGGAAACAATCCATTCCGCTTTGTCCAAGAATTCTTTTTCATTCTTCGCAGTTAATTGATAGGGTAAAGGACAGAAATAGGTATTACGCACAACTTGGGATAGTTTCCAGTCTGCATTACAAATAGACCTAGCAATAAGATCTCCCATACCCGCTAACAGCATCTCCACAGGCGCTTCTGACAAGATATCCACATCAAAAATGATCGCATCAGCAGGATTCAACAAGCGGCTAGTCTTTACCCCATCAATAGTCATCGTTGAAGTAATGGATGCATGCGCATTCATAGAGGGCGCTGTTCCAATTAAAATAAATGGTTTCTTCGATCTGGTCGAGATCCACTTGGTTAAATCAGCAATTACGCCAGAGCCAACGCCAAGGATAATTTCAATCTCCGAATCAATGGTATCAGCAACCTGATCGCCTAATTTTGAGTCTGATTCAAGGAGAATGCCTTTTTCCCCAAGACCGATGGGAACAATGCACAAACCGCTCCTATTCAATTTAGAGAGAACATGATCCTTTACCAATGTTTCGATCACATTGTCAAATAGAAGAAGGCTTTTTTTTGGAGAATGCCCTAATATATCGCAAAGTAGAGAAGGTATTTCCTCGATCAAGTTATATCCAACTTTTATCTTTCCAAAGGGAATGATATGTTGACGATCACAAAACGGACAATCGAAAACGGAATTCGCCATATCAGATGAAGTCTTTGATAAATAACTCTCAAGTGAATTGATTTTATTTAACATTCTATTTTCCCAATTTTTTATTTGTGTGAGATACGAATGAGAGTCATTTTTGCTGCAATGTCTTTGTCAATAATTGACTGCTTATTACAACAATAATGAGTATCAAAATACCAAGCGCAGCAGCTCTTCCCAAATCAAAATACCTAAAACCAGTCAGATATGCGGTTAGATTAAGAACCTGTGTCGCTCTTCCAGGTCCACCCATTGTCATAATCAAAATGGTATCAAATGCCTTGAACGCATCGATCAATCGAAATAGCAAGACAGCAGTAATTGCTGGGATAAGTTGCGGAACATTGATTCGCCACCAAAGCTGCCAGCCATTCGCTCCATCTACGATGGCAGCTTCTTCGATTTCTCTCGACAAGGAGCCAATCGCAGCCAACATCAAATACATAACAAATGGTGACCACTGCCAGACATCAACCATGATGACAGCAAACATTGATGTCGGTCCTTTTGCCAACCAAGCAATCTCTGGTATACCTACCAAACTAAGAACATAATTGATAATGCCAAATTCTGTACTCAGCATAAATTTCCAAATCATTCCCGACACAACAGGTGTAGCAACAACCGGTAAGATAAAAAGTGACATATAAACCGTTCGTCCTGGAAAGGATTGATTCAGCAAAATCGCCATTAAGGAGCCAACCACAAAAGAAAGCGCAACGCTTCCACTAACAAAAAGGACTGTAACTTTAAGGCTATCCCAAAATTCCTTTTGAAAGATCAACTTGGCGTAATTTTTAAAACCAATGAAATTCATCTCTCCACCCCCTCCAACTGGCATTTCGTTTAGGCTGAGCCAAACACCAAAAATAGTTGGATAGAGCGTAACTACCAATAAAACGACCACCGCTGGCAGTAAAAAAGTAAGAACAGCTTGCTGTTTCTGTGGGTTTCTTTTCTTTTTCATAAACGACCATTTGTAATTTAGTGAGCTGCTGTTCAAACAGCAGCTCACTAGGATAATATGGATTATGGACTATTCGAAGATTGCTTCTATTTCTGCTTGCGCCTCATCCATAGCTTCTTGGGCTTCTTTTTCACCAGCGATAACGGACTGTAATGCCGCGCCAACAATATCACCCATCTGCGGCCATTCGACGACCATCGGACGTTCTTCCTGAGCATACTGCATACTGGCAACTTGGACTTCATTCAAACCAGGATACGGGAATCTCTCAGCAAATTCAGCGCTTTCCACCACAGATGCACG
>CAZJMV010000156.1:0-3335 GCA_964547225.1 uncultured Anaerolineaceae bacterium
ATCTCAAGGTCTGGACCGGCGCCAATGATGGTTGTGAGCGACTTACGCGGTATCATGACCATGTTTGGGGTTAGGGTTACCGGTAGATGATCACCATTAAAGACCTGAAAGATCTCTTTCTGTCCATCCTCAACATTCCAATCGATCATACCTGGGCTGAGCGGAATGGAGGTTTGCCATCCTTGTTCTTGTTCCTTGAGTTCAAAGTAGCGGCAGGCTGCGTTAGAAAGCGCTTCGACTGCCGCGGAACCGACGCCATCTATTGCTAGACTCAAAGTAGCGCTTTCATTCCAAATTTCTGCGGCATATTCTTCGATCGTATTCCCAACGGTACAGATGATGGCATACACACGCTGAGCTTTGGCTAAATGTTGTATGATCAATTTACCGCTAAATTTTCCACCTTCTTCGAGAAGCACATTTTCATGGATGACTTTTTCGACGTAAAGTTCCTTGTAAATCACTTGAGGTTCAAGTAACGGGAAACCATCTCGTAGCGCTTCTTCAGCGATTTGAACAATGGCAGGACGGCGAGCGCGCATTAAGGCAGGATCAGCGCCTTGACCACGTAGGACAGCATCGACATCAATATCTATTTCAAGATTTTCCAGTTTTGGCATTCATTTTCCTTGTATAAAAAATAGTTCTTTTTAGTTATTTGCGAGATCGTATCAACCTTGATTCTAAAACTAGATGATTGTAATAAAAAAACGTCAAATTGAAAACCCATCCTGACTATGTGTTTCATCTCTTAGCGATGAAAAATCAAATAATAGAATCGAGATATTCGATTATAATCATAGCATAACAAATTTGCACGAATTGGAGGTCATATGGCTGGTATCATTGGTTGGCTAAGCATGGTTATCAGTTTTGTGGGATTTTTCATGGGGTTTTATTATCTTTCGGATACTCCTTCAACTTCATTGGCAATTGTAACGATCACAACAGTGGGGATAACAGGTGTGCTGGCTTTTATCAGACATGTGATCTTCCACAAAGAAGATGCGAAGCGCTTGGGTTGGGAGACGGAGCGACCGGATTGGATGTTCGAGGTCGGGTTTGCGAATTTAGCTTTTGGTGTGATGGGGATTTTGGTGGTTGCACTCAATTGGGATGTGACTGCGCAGGTGGTTGTCTTGATTGGTTATGCGGTCTATCTTATTCAAGCTGCCATTTTGCACGGTTATCGCTATTTCACAGATGAGAAGAAATCTCCGGCGCGTTTGTGGCGCAGTTTTTTGGCAACGTTGTTGTATGCTGGCATGATGCTGTTCTTTGCCATTTTTGGATTAGTGAATTAGTATTATTAATGTCAAAAAGGTATCTTGTAGGAGGGGAATCAATTTTTTATTTCTTCCATTTTTGCAATGAATTCTTCAATGCTTAGTGAGGCAATACTTGTTGCAATTAAATCCAGTGGAAGATCCTCGATTTTCTTAAAGCGCACACAAGATTTACCGACATTATAGCGTTTTCCTGTGGCACGGTAGGCTTGTTCAAAAGCATGGCTTGTTTCATCGTTGATATATATTGCGGTTAAATAGAGTGACATATGGTTTTTCTGGGAAGCTAACGCTGCATACATAAGAGGTTTGCGATTATATGTATTGGGATAGGTGTCAAAGGGCACTTGATAAGTGATCATACCCCAATTAATGACTTCTTCATAGCCATTGGGTAGGTTTTCTAAGATGGTTTTGCGGACGGTTTCGATAGCAGCACGGCGGTCGTCCGGTAATTCTGAAAGATATTGGGATACAGTTGTTGCGTCGGATCGCATATGGTAAATCCTGTTGAAATAGCTTATTAATCAAAGATATAGAAGTACTATTTGAAATCAAATAGTTTTTTTTTAGAAATTACATGATCTTGTTGTGTTTTGGATGAGGCGCCTAATTCTCGTAAGATCAAATCTGTTTTATCTGTCAACATCCTTTGTAAGCGAAGTACTGAAATGGTTCGCCATCATTCACGGAGTAAATATCTTCTTCTGGTTCTGAAAGGAATTGAAAGGATGGATTTTGCGCTGCGTATTTGAGCCATGATTCTTCATTATCAATATCGTCCCAATCTGACAAAATGAGCACTCTGACGCGTTTTGGACCTGAAATGGGGAGTGATGCATCTAATTTTAGTTGACTATGTTCGTCTATTGTTCCCGTCATTTCAATTGCACTCATCGGATTATTTATGGATCATCCTCTTGTTTACACTATTCAAATCGTCCAATTTGATAATCATACTTTAATTATCATACCATTGATATCCATTATGTATAAAGACTTCATTACATCTTTTCAGCCTCAATAAAAGCGTAAGTCTCTTTTTGAAATTCAAAATACTTCTTCAGTTTTTTG
Organism: uncultured Anaerolineaceae bacterium; assembly: GCA_964547225.1. Lineage (GTDB taxonomy): Bacteria > Chloroflexota > Anaerolineae > Anaerolineales > UBA4823 > CAZJMV01. The sequence goes on from CAZJMV010000156.1 coordinate 2,361, forward strand.
ATTTTAAAACCATTTCCTTCAACAAGGTTGCGCCATTTCGATTCGGTGAAATCATCTCGGAGCGGTTCGATAGAGATCAGCATTCCAGCGGGGGCGATCACACGTGCGATCTCTTGCATCACCTCTTGTGCAGGCACATCAGGCGCATCGTGATGCAATACCCAGGTGATCAGGACGGTTTGAAAGGTACTGTCAGGGAAACAGATATTTTGCCCAGTTGCGCGAGCAAATTGGGCGGGCGCATTGCGCTGAATCAATTGGCAGCCAAGCTGCGTTGGTTCCACCAAGAAAGCTAGTAGTTGATGTCTTGCATAGATCTTTGCAAGTCGTCCATATCCAGCGCCGATATCCAAGAGAGGGCTTTTAGCAGAACTAAGGCTTTGCTCAATTAATTGAAGTTCGATTATCTCTGCTTGATGCTCACGTTCAGCAGTGTCAATGATGAATTGCGTGTATTCTTTAACTTTGTTTTCCCAATCGACGCCACGATTGATGACTGCCGAACAAATATAATAGGCTGCTGAGTCAATCTCTTGTTGTAGATCGAATGTCGGAGACATTTTTCCTTGTAGGCGAAACCCTAATTCCTGGTGGGTGCGATCATAGAGATCTAGAGACATAACCGTTTTACTCCTTAAGAGCGCCAAAGACGAAATAATGGTCGGGCGTATCTTCAACCTGTATCGATTCAAATCCATGAGCGAGTAAAAGATGCATGGTTTCGTCTCCTGAGGGAAGTAAATCATCTTTTATCACATCGCCACCATTGCTATGAATCGCATTGACTTCTTCGCGGCTGAGATCGTGCAGGATGAGCAAGCACCCGCCTGGGATAAGTGTATTGGCGAGGCTGACAACAGCGGCGGGTTTATTTGCGAAATGCGGGAAGCTGTTGTGACAGATCACAAAGTCGAAAGCAGATCGGGTAAAGGGTGGAAAATGTGCATCCGCTTGGACAAGGTCGGAATCGGAACA
>CAZJMV010000157.1:0-16532 GCA_964547225.1 uncultured Anaerolineaceae bacterium
GCGACCGTTCAAATATTAGTCGGCTTTTTTCCCATTATTCCACCCGCCAGCATCGGAATGCCCTTCCCAACGATATGGGTCTTTTTCCTTGCGTTTATCTTATGGTTTGGAATGCTTTTCATTGGTGGTGTATCTTTAAAGGTGATCGCATTGCTCTTTGTCACTGGATTAGCGTATGTCCTAACTTTTATGAATGGCGTAGGCGTGATCGCTTATTTTCAGTTGAGTGTAGACGATAGCTTTATGAATGGTTTGTTTGCTATGTCCCAACAAGTTACTTGGTGGGGAGCAGCAGCTTGGGCTGTGTTTATCTTCGCGGTACTCAAGCAGAAGAATTGGGCGACACCCCTGGGTATTTTTGCAGCATTGATGTCTATGCTAGGCGGGTATCCGATGGGTATATCCAATATGCTGCAGTTGGGTCGTTTTTCGATGTTTTTACCCGCGCCAGTGATTAGTACAGTGTTATTGTTTGTGCTCATGTTACCCAAGACACATTCACTGATCACAAGCTGGGGGGCTGAAAATTCATAATTGGATTCGATCTTTTCTTAATCTAATGAAAATTCGTAAAGAGTTATATCCTTATATCATCATTTTTTCGTTAGTAATATTCAGTATTCTTGGATTGATCCTAGGATTCACACCAGGGCATTAAACAAAAAGATGGCAAATTCAAAGAAAAATAATGCAAATCAAAGTCACTTGATGAATGCTAGAAAATGGATGCAGGTTTCTATTTTAGTATTAGTTTTTTTAATTGGACTGCGTCATATACTTCCTGCTGAAACTTCGAAAGGAGGTTCTTTTGATGCTTTTTGTCCTTTTGGTGGAATAGAAACTTTGTTTGCCTATCTAACAACAGGAAATACTCTCAAGACGACAAATTTGTTGAACTTTACAATGTTGTTGAGTGTGCTGGGTCTCTCTGTTGTAACAGGTCGCTCATTTTGTGGCTGGATATGCCCTCTGGGCAGCTTACAAGATTTCTTTGCAAACTGGTCAAGGCGATTGTTTGGTGGAAAAGAACGCCGTCGTGGAATAAAAGATACGAGCAAAATTCCCATCAAAATCCAGCCACAACTCGACGATTGGCTGAGGTATATTAAATATTTCGTTTTGTTAGCAATTATCTTGGTTAGTATGTTTTCACGTTATACACCATTACATAGTATATGTCCAGTACGAGCAATCTTCAGCTTTCATTGGGATACAGTATTGTTGGGATTTGTCGCGGTGTTGTTTGTTTTATCATCGATGTTTAACCGGCGATTCACCTGTAAATATCTATGCCCCATGGGAGCTGTTTTAACCATCTTCAATAAATTTTCTTTGATACATCTGCGAGTAGATCAAAAGAAATGTGTAAATTGTGGGCGTTGTGATAACGAATGCCCTGTGGATATTGCTGCTGTTCCTGAGAACCTTGATTCACCAGAATGTATTCGTTGTCTGGAGTGTTTGGAAACTTGCACGAAGGCGGATACATTGGAGTTAAATCTTGGATAGGTATATAAAGAATATTGTAGAAAAAATTTTTTAAAATTGTTTCAAAAGAAAAAGCAAGTTTTTGCTATTAGTTAAGGACTTTAATTAGCATCCATGGTATTTTAGTAATGGATTCTTGAGAACATTAAAGGAAAATTGTGGAGGATGCAATCTATGCAAGCACTTAAGGAACGTCTGAATTATCTCTTTACTTCAACTAGAGGACTGACGTTAGTAGCAATGGCGATTGTTGCATTAGTGACGGCAATATGGGGTATGCTTTCTGGTCCTATGGTGGAATGGGGGGTGAAAGATGTTGTTGTACGCCTAACGGGTATGGATTTAGTTCAGGCAGAGCGTGAAGGTCGTATCATTATGCTTTATCACACAATGGCTATGACGATCATAGCCATTGAAGTATATTTCATCACGGATCGTTTCCCGATGAAACGCCATCAGCAAACCATGATCAATGCCACGATTACCGTTGGTTATATGACTGCAATTTTATTTGGATTGGTTTTTGGATACTTTGGGCATATTTTTGTTTTTCATGGATTATTCTTGGTAGGTCAGACTTTGGTGTTTTTTGCGGGGATATTATTGGCAGTAGCATTGTGGCCTTGGCAAGAGGAATATAAAGTCTCGAAGGAGTCAGGCTTAGCGCGCACGAAGAACGGAATTGACCTCGAAAGAGTCGCTTTGTTTGTGATGGTAGTGGCAACATTATTTTCTTCGACGTTTGGTGCAGTTACTGGCTCTTATTGGGGGAATGGACATGAGACCTTCTTGGGAGAGGATTTAATTCGCAATCCACACAAGACTGACTTGCAAAAAGCGATTATCGGTCACTTGCATATTATGCTGACATTGGTAGCAATTGCAATAACCTTGATCGTCGGACGATGGATGGGTTTTAAAGGTATCCTTCATAAAATAGCCATGCCATTGATGATCTTTGGCACCATTGTAATTACCATTGGAGCCTTATCGGTTGTGTGGTTGACCTGGGCGCATACAACGATTTATGTTGGGTCTGTGTTTGTGATGCTGGCTGCACTGCTGTACGTCATTTACTCCTGGGATAAATTGATTACCAGTCGACTTGCAGATCTGGGAATTAAATCCGGAAACGCATGGCAGAAGATCAAAGCGCTGCTGCATGATCCGATCAAATTTGGTACCGGTTGGCAAATGGTGTTCATGAATTTCACTGTCAGCGGTGTGGGAATTTTTATGGCTGTCAAGCTGGATGAAATATTCCGTGTATGGCCGCATCGCGAAGAGCGTATTACACTTACTGGACATTGGCATATATTATCGGGGATTATTGCTACGATTATCCTCTTATATTATGCTGACCTGTCGGGTTTGAAAGGAAAATTGCGCCGGTGGTTTGGCTGGGCGGTAATTATTCTCTCTGATTTAGCTTTTGGATCAGTGACAGTTTTCTCTATGAAGCGATTGTTTGTAACTGAATTGGAGCAACAGTCATTAGTGAATTGGACAATGTTACTGACGGATATCGGATTGGCGTCGGTACTATTGGCTCTGGCGATATTTATGATTTGGCGTTTGTTTGACCTATTTACCCGCAAAGGACAATGGGCGAAAGAGATGGAAAGTGAAAAGAAGCGCAATACTGAGGCGGAAATTATTGAGAAAAAACGGAAACTTGAAGAATTAACAGCGGAACTGGAAGAGGTGTTGAAATGAAGCGCATGGTATTGATCAGTTTGTTATTTACCTTGCTTGTCGCAGCTTGCGCGTCAGCGCCTAGTATTGGAGAAATTACACCCCCATATATCGAAACTGAGGTTGATCCCGATTCATGGGTTGTTATCCCATCCGGATATTTCCCTTATGGACAACATGATGTTTTGACAAATATTGATGATGATTACGAAATCATGGTGACCAATGTCACTAATCAGCAATTCGCCAGTTTTCTCAATCAAGCGCTTGAAGATGGATCAATTCAAATTGGCGATGTGGAAATAGAATCTGGTGAGAAGACGTGGGTTGAACCAGGTGTGTTTGGCTTTTATGCAGGCGACCCATTTCATGGATACAAGCATGAAGAGGAAATTAAACCCGGAGAAAAGATATATATTCCCATAGACCATCCAGGTTTACGTTTGACTTATGATGGTCAATCTTTCTCAGCTATGCAAGCGTATTCCAATCATCCCATGACGATGGTCTCTTGGTTTGGGGCTAATGCTTATTGTGAATACTATGGATGGCGACTTCCGACAGAAATGGAATGGGAAAAAGCAGCCAGAGGGGTAGAATTCGTTGATGGTTATGCGTTACCCTTTCCATGGGGAACGGAGATCGAACGCAATCAAGCCAACTATTACTCTTCTTTTGATTTATTTGAGAAAATGTTTGGTAAGTTAGGTAATACTACACCAGTTGGTTTTTATGATGGAAGCACCTATCAAGGATATAAAACACTAGATTCCGCTAGTCCCTATGGTCTTTATGATATGGCAGGAAATGTATGGCAGTGGGTTGGTGATGATTATCCCGACCAACATTATCGTTATATGCGCGGAGGCAGCTTCTATACGTATGAGGTTGATCTACGTGTATGGAAAAATAACAGCGCTGGACCAAGTTATTATAGTTCTTCTGTTGGCTTTCGTTGTGCGCGTGATTGATCAAATGATTGATACGAAGCAAATTATTGAAATCTGATTTCTGATAGATCCAAACCTTTGGACTGTGATATTGCTCGGAGGAAGCATGTCTGATTTACAAGCTGCTGCAAAACAAACTCAACTAAATCAAATCTCCTTGATAGTTCAAAAATACCTATCACTCATTAAGAGCCTTCAGACTGGTTTGTTATTGGTAACTGGGCTGGCTGGTTATATGAGTGTTAAATGTCCGATCGCTCATTGGACGACGGTGTTGTCTCTGGCTGGCAGTCTGTTTTTGGCGATCAGTGGAAGTACGGTGTTGAATATGTGGTACGATCGTGATATTGATGGTCGTATGGAACGCACCAAAAAGCGCCCTATTCCCTGCGGTTCTGTCGCATCATGGGAAGCTTTTAGGTTGGGGATGACTATTTCCATCTCAGGGTTGGCATGGGCGTTAGTTCTCAATCCATTATATGCCCTAGTCGTTTTTGCAGGCTTGTTTTTTGATGTAGTGGTTTACACAATTTGGTTGAAACGTAGAACAGCTTGGAGCATAATCTGGGGTGGTATATCAGGTGGTATGCCAGTATTAGCTGGGCGTGTTTTGGCAGTGGGTTACATTGATTGGATTGGAATTCTTTTAGCCGTGTCTGTCTTATTTTGGATTCCAACCCATATTATGACGTTTAATTTACGGCATTTTGAGGATTACAAGCATGCAAAAGTGCCTACTTTTGCAGAAGTTTATGGCTTTCAAATGACTCGCAAAATCATCGCGATTTCCAGCGTTTTAGCAGCTGCTGCAATGGTCACAGCCTCTTATAGGATTGGATTATCGATTGGCTGTATGAGAATCGTAGCAATTCTTTCGATTGGGTTGTTATTCCTTGCTGTAAGAAGTGCAGTTAAACCGTCGGATAAGTGGAATTTTCGGCTTTTTAAATACGCATCAATTTATATGCTTGGCGCGATGCTGTTGATTGCGTTACAATCGTTTTGAAAGTAAAAAGGGATTAATTAATCAATTTTATTGAAAGGTTTCTCAATATTGTCGGATCATCAGCATATTATTGAAAAAAATAATTGGAAACCGCAAGTCCCTAAAAGCTGGTTATATATCTCAGCAGGTTTGATGTGGGCAGGCGTTGGTGTACTGTTAAATCGCTATGCTTATCAATGGCTTGCTCCTAACGAATTCGAGCATATTGTATGGAACCTGCTTGGGGGGATAATATTAGCATGCTTGATTTATTACTTGGGATTCTCACGTTTGGCAGTGAAGAATATCAAGAGGATAGAAAGTATCAATGTGAAGAAACCTTGTTTATTCGCTTTTCAGCAATGGACGAGTTATCCGCTGGTTATTGTCATGATGTCAATGGGTATTTATTTAAGAAAATACTCTTCGCTACCTAATACTTATCTTGCATCTATGTATATTGGAATTGGAGGGGGATTATTCTTGGCTAGTTTGCATTATTTTTGAAACTTTTTCTTAGAACTTCTACTGCAACAAAGTTATAATACCTTGTATATTTCACACCTTTGAATATTTTTCATGTGAGATAATCTAACTAGTTACATTAAAATATCTTTCTTTTAGAACTTAATCGGGAAAGCCATTATAATTATCCTCTATCACATTGAATAAAATTTCTTAAATAAATTGTAATTATTGTTTTGATTTCATCAAAAAGAAAGGGTTTGAATAAATGCTGATCCAAAATTCCCATCTCGATAAACCAATATACTCCGTTGACTTGAATTTTCAAGGAATACCTGGTGCGATTGCAAGTTATGTTATCCCTCATAAACATGGGGTTATCTTAATTGAAACTGGTCCTGGTTCTACGATACCGGAATTATCCAAATCATTAGATGAACTGGGATTCTCTCCGAGTGATATTACCCATGTATTGTTGACGCATATTCATCTTGATCACGCTGGTGCCGCTGGATATTTAGCTAATCAAGGCGCGCATATTTATGTGCACAAAGTTGGCGCTCCACATTTGATCAATCCGGAGAAATTACTTTCCAGCGCTACCCGAATTTATAGAGATATGATGGATGAATTGTGGGGAGATTTCCTTCCCGTTCCTGAGGATTGTCTTTCGATCTTAGAAGATGGTGATATCCTGGAAATTGAAGACCTTCAATTTGAGGTTCTGGATACGCCTGGTCACGCAACTCATCACCACGCATATATTCACAAGGATATTTGCTTTACTGGTGATGTGGGCGGAGTCCGGCTTCAGAACACCCAATTCATTCGGCTTCCTATGCCTCCACCTGAATTCGTGGTCGAGGATTGGCGAAAAAGTTTAGGAAGATTAAAGAAAGAATTTGATCTTGGTAAATATCACATGATTGCCCCAACCCATTTTGGTATCTTTGATGACCCGGGTTGGCATCTTCAACGATTGGATCTGATTTTAGATGAGACTGAAAATTGGATCGTTAATGTCATGACAAAGGATCCAACCATTGAGGAATTGAAAGAAGAATTTTTAGATTGGATCGCTGTCTCTGCAAAGGATGCTGGTATGCAGAGCGAAATTCTAGATGCCTATGAAGCCGCGAACCCATCCTGGATGTCTGTATCGGGGATCTATAGATATTGGCATAAAGTACGGAATATCAATCAAAATGACTGAAAAAAAATTTCAAATTCCAGTAAGGTTGGTTGAAATCCTTCTCAACGCAAATAGCGTGGCTGTGTTAACTGGCGCTGGCATTTCAGCCGAAAGCGGGGTACCGACCTTTCGAGATGCTCAGACTGGTTTATGGGAGAAATATCAAGCAGAAGAACTAGCCACACCAGGAGCATTCCAAAGAGACCCCAAATTAGTATGGGAGTGGTATGAATGGAGACGGGGTTTAATTTCCAATTCAAATCCCAATCCGGGGCATTATGCTATCGTTGAGATGGAGAGGCGCTTCCCTGAATTTTCTTTAATTACGCAAAATGTGGATGGCTTGCATGAACGAGCTGGGAGTGGAGGATATTCACCGATCATTGAACTGCATGGCAATATCTTTCGTAATAAGTGTGTAGAAGAGAATATCATTGTTGATCAGTGGGTAGATACTGACGAAATTCCTCCGCGCTGCCCAAATTGTGGAGCCTATTTGCGACCTGATGTAGTCTGGTTCGGAGAGATGCTCCCGCTAGATTCACTTGAAACAGCTTGGAAAGTATCTCAATCTTGTCAAGTCTTTATTTCCGTGGGGACATCTAACCTTGTTGAACCAGCAGCTAGTTTACCTTTTATGGCATCTCGTAGTGGAGCAACTGTGGTGGAAATTAATCCAAACACCACACCACTGACACAAACGGCAGATTTTTATATCTCTGGTTTTTCGGGTGTTGTTTTACCACGAATGGTCGAATTAATATGGGAGAGTGACGAATAATGCTGATCAATGAGTTTGGTTTACTAGCCAAACTCCCAAAAGGATCGCCGCCCCACCCAATAAAGCCCCAATCGTGATCAATTCCTGAAGAACAATCGCAGCAACGATTAAGGTGATGAATGGTTCAAGATAAACAAATGCACCGGTTTGGGACATGGGTAGGTTCTTAAGGGCGTTATACCAAAAAATATATGCCAAACCCGAACAGACTATACCCAAGAACAATAAACTGATCCAGCCATCGAAAGCCACATTTTGTAATTCTAAGTAATATTCGTTCGAAATAAAGAATATTGAAGTCATCAGCCAGCCAAATAACATGACATAAAAAACCATCCTGTTAGGTGGATGTGCTTTCAATCCCCGTTTTGAAAACATGGAGAAGAATGCCCAATTGATAGAGCTGATGAGAATCAAAAGATCACCAATCGTACCAAATTGACCATTCAATATTGAACCTAGCGCTCCTTTTGAAACCACTAAGATTACACCGCAGGCAGCAATAAAAATCCCTAAAGTTTGTAATAGAGACAATCTTTCCCGTAAGAACAGCCAGCCAACGATGACCATAAAAATGGGTGTGGTTGCAACGATCCAGGAAGTCGTGCTAGCTTGCGCAGTTTGTAAACCAGTGGACTGAAGCCATTGATGGAAAGTGATTCCAATGAACCCCACCAAAGCGAAATAAGCGAGGTCTTTTCTGGATGGCAACATGAATTGACCTTGGATAATGACAACAAATCCAATGATGACAACCCCCATGGCAAAGCGGGTCCAGACAACAGTGGTAGGAGATACATACGCCAAAGCTACTTTTGTGGCAACGAAAGATATCCCCCAAGAAAAAACAGCTAGAATAGCTCCGATGATGGCAGTCGTTTTCTCTGACATATAGCTGTTATCTATTGGCTATTCTTGGTCGGTTGCCAACTCGATATAATCCATGCTGACACTTTTGTCCGCGGAAGCGCCCAAAAATTCAATTAGTTCAGTTGATAATCGGGCTTTATGTTCTGCATCTCGTTGGCTCCAGGTACGACTTTTCACTTCCAGGAAAAAACCCAGGTCAGGTTCATCTAATCGATCGATATTAATATAGAATTCAGTTCCACGGAATAAAATCCGCCAACGTTGTCTGTCTTTCTCGATAAAGACTTCTGAGAGTGGGTTGAAGTATTCGCGATAAAATCTGTGGCTGTGGTTGGCTGGCGCAAGGAAACGGCTTCTGGAGAGTAAGACATCGCTGGGGAATTTCTGTTCACGAGTTTGACCAATTAAAGTAAGTCGGTATCGTACCTGACTTACTTCTCCATTTTTATCGATGAATTCATCTTCACGATACCTCAACGTACCTTGATTGATATCTTCAAACAAAAAATAAGTATCGTATTCGTGATAGTGTCTTTGATATAATATTTCGATCTCTGGTTTGTGGATTGCCTCAATTACTGTCCCAGGACCAAGGATCTTTACTTTTGCCTGAACTTCAAAACTCTCTTCCTCAATCGTGTCTCCAATGGCTATTAATTTAGAAAAGACGGATTTCTCACGTTGTAAGAGAAAATGGTCAATTCGTTGTGCATATTCTGCGGCTTGATTCATCAATTCAGATGTATTGATTGAAGTAATAGTTTTATCTTTCATCAACCATTTTCCATTAACCATGACATCCGTTACATCTGATGAGTGCGCCGCGTAGATTATTTGGGCGTAAATACTATTAGAGTCACGATGGAATCGTGGGGTGTTGTGTACTTTGTTAATATCAACCATAATTAAGTCTGCACGCTTTCCTACTTCAAGGGATCCTGTGATCTGATCAATATGCAGTGATTTTGCTCCAATTCTTGTTGCCATCGCGAGGGCTGTTACTGCAGGAATTGCAGTTGGGTCATTGGTAACTGTTTTTCCTACCAATGCTGCCAGACGCACTTCTTCAATCATATCCAGATCATTGTTTGACGCGGTTCCGTCGGTTCCAATGCCAACATTCAAACCCAATTCGAGCATTTTGTTGATCGGCGCGAAACCAGAGGCAAGTTTTAGGTTGGAAGATGGATTGTGAGATACACCAACATTGTGCTCTAATAAGGTGTGCATTTCACTCTCATTAATATGAACGCAGTGGGCAGCGGTGACCTTCGCATCGAATAAACCTATTTTTTCAAGATAGGGAACGATCAGGATTCCATGTTCTTTCTGAAAACTCTCGACCTCATAAGAAGTTTCAGCAATATGAATATGTAAGGGAGCATCAAATTCTAGCGCTAAATCCTTTGAAGCCTTGAGTATTTCGTCAGTGCAAGAAAAGGGAGCATGGGGGGTAATTGCAGGAATGATCAGTTCGTGACCTTTCCACTTCATCAAGAAATTTCTTGCCAATACAAGCGCCTCTTCGTAGAATTTTGAATCTGGTGATTGATATTTCATGACCGTTTGACCGCAAATTGCTCGCATTCCAATTTCAGCGGTTGCTTCAGCGACACTCTCTTCAAAATAATACATGTCTGCGAATGTAGTTACACCAGAGCGAATCAATTCGAGACAGGCGATTTTTGTGCCTAGTTTTACAAAATCAGGTGACACAAATTCTCGCTCTACAGGCATCATATATCCCATTAACCAGACATCTAAGCGCAAATCATCCGCTAAACCACGTAATAATGTCATCGGGACGTGGGTATGCGCATCAATGATACCTGGCATGAGGACCTTTCCCTCACAATCTGTGTTCTCTTCAGCTTCATAAGACGCTAGAATTTCAGATTCTTTTCCAACAGCGACAATACTATTTCCTTTGATAGCGATAGCACCAGGCTCGTAGATATGGTATTCATCGTCCATTGACAGAAGTATGGCATTATTAATTATTTCGTCGACACGATTATTCATTCGATTTGCTCTCCATATTTTTGATGATATTCAGACTGTGGTTCATAGCGTATTGAGGTGTGGTTGAGATCGGTCCACCATACGAGCGCGAGTAAGTTTGTTTACCTAGAGGGGAAACTATGGAAATATCGATATGGGATTTTCCGATGAGATGATGAATACTAACACCTAAACACAAGTCTGCAGAAAGTTTCGATTGCATTTGATCCAAATTGTTAGATAATTCTTCCAAGTCGGAGATATGTGCATACATTTCACCTCCGTAGAAGGGATTTTCTTGTGTTTCATAATACTTTTGGGCTGTACTTGCTAACCGATTGATCAAAATTCCATTCAAACCTGATTCGATGATCGCTAAAGACCAATGATTTTGCTTGCATTTTCTCAATACGGTAAACTCAAGCGTATCTTGATCAACACCATATATCCACTTTCCTAATCTTTGACGAAGTTCAGTTTCGATATCATAGATCAAATCATCTGCCAATGTTTCACTGTTTGCTTTGGCTGTAATCCGGATATCAACCTGTCCAGCGTGTGCCGCTAATCCGATGGTTGGATTGGATAAGGTTTCCAGATCACCAATTAGATCATCGATCTGTGATTCGCCAACTCCAACTGTGTGTATGATGCGAGATTTTATTGTTTCTTTAATATTGAATTTCGATCGTAGATATGGTAATACAGCATGCTCCAATAGATATTCCATCTCTTTGGGAACACCAGGTAAAGCGATGATAGTTCGATTTTCTTGTTCAATATAAAAGGATGGAGCAGTTCCGACTGGATTTTCAATGGCGATTGCACCTACTGGAAGATATGCTTGTCTTTTATTGTTTTCGGTTGGTATACGCTGATAGCGGCTGAATCGATCTTGAATTTGTTCCCACAATTCCGAATGATAATTAGTCTCGACATTGAGTGCCATTGCAATTCCATCACGTGTCGCATCATCAATCGTTGGACCTAGTCCTCCTGTAGTGATGACGATCTCACTACGCGAGAGAGCTTCCCTAATGGCTTGTGAGATACGCTTTGCATTGTCGCCAATGGTTGTTTTTCGGAATAAATCGATACCAGATTCCCGAAACTTACGTGCGATATAGTATGCATTTGTATCGACGATCTCGCCTAATAATAATTCTGTTCCGATGGAAATGATTTCTGCAGTTGGCATTTTTATATAAAATATGTATTGTATTGATTTCGAAATTACTAAGAATAAAATATCTTTCCATTTTACTTTGATTCTTTGTCATTTGCCAATCAATCTTGATTTGATAGTTGGAGATTTTTTCCAAAATTGATGAAGGATTATCAATAAAACGAGGTATAGGAGGAATCTGATTAGTATTGTGGCGCAAAAATGATAAAGCAGGCATGTTGGAAAATCATGCCTGCTTTATGCCTACTAAGATAAGTGCAAAAGGGAAGATTAGATCTGTGTAGAAGAAAGTTTATTCAATGCCAAGATAGGCTTTTTGAACCATTTCATTTTGGTGCAGATTCTCTGCTGTATCATGTAAGACGATCTCGCCTGTTTGCAGAACATAACCACGGCTAGCTACAGATAAAGCCATTTGTGCATTTTGCTCAACGAGTAATATAGTTGTGCCTTCTTTATTAATCTCTAATATCGTCTCGAAAATGCTTTCAACAAGGATAGGCGCCAGTCCCATGGATGGTTCATCCAGCAACATGAGTTTTGGATTTGCCATGAGCGCTCTTCCAATGGCTAGCATTTGCTGTTCTCCACCTGAAAGAGTACCAGCTACTTGTTTGCTTCTTTCATCGAGGCGAGGAAAGAGTGTGTAAACACGTTCTAAATTTCTATCCACTTCAGAGCGGTTGGTGCGGCTATAAGCGCCTAAATCCAGATTCTCTGCAACGGTTAATCGAGCGAAAACACCTCGTCCCTCGGGAACCATGGCAACACCCTTAAACACAATTTCATGTGCTTTATAGGCAGCAAGATTTTCATCGAAGAGATAGACATCGCCTTCACGTGGATGTAGCAGTCCGCAGATAGACCGAAGAGTTGTTGTTTTTCCAGCCCCATTCCCGCCGATCAAAGTAACGATTTCACCTTGTTCGACGGAAATTGAGACGCCATTTAGAGCGTGAATATTTCCATAATATGTATGGATATTATCAACGAAAAGCATTGGATTATGTTTTTCATCAAGATTATCTTTACTCAAGTTTTGTTGATTGCTCATAAGTGAGTTATTCCTATAAACCGATTATTGATTATCTTTAATGCTTTAATCCTGAAGCGGCGCCTCGCCCAAGATAAGCTTCAATTACTTTTGGATTCCCTTGGATTTCTTCAGGTGATCCTTCAGCGATCTTGACTCCGTAATCTAATACTGTAACTTGATCACTGATACCCATCACCACACGCATATCATGTTCGATAAGCAGGATGGTGATACCTAATTCATTTCTTAGTTGCTGAATGAAGTCCATCATTTTCTGGGTTTCGATTGGGTTCATTCCAGCGGTTGGTTCGTCTAAGAGTAATAAACGCGGTTTATTAGCCAGAGCACGCGCAATCTCCAAGCGACGTTGTGCACCATAGGGTAGATTTCTTGCGAGTTGATCACCTAAACCCTGCAATCCAACGAAACGTAATAATCTCAAGGCTTCTTCTAAACCCTCCGCCTCTTCATTTCGCATGCGTGAGCTATGAATAATTGCCTCAAGCCAAGTTGCATTAAAGTGAGGATCCATCCCCACCAAGATGTTTTCAATCGCAGACATATTAGCGAATAAGCGAATATTTTGATAGGTGCGTGAAATGCCTAGATAGGTAATTTTATCTGGAGGAAGTCCTAAGAGTGAGCTATTTCCCTCAAAGATGATATCTCCTTCTTCTGGCGTATAGAAACCAGTGATGCAATTGAAAAAGGTTGTCTTCCCAGCCCCATTGGGACCGATGATACTGGCAATGGATTTCTCTGGAACAACCAGATCAACTTTGCTCACAGCGGTGAGACCACCAAATATTTTAGATACGACACGGGATTCTAGTGTGTTATTCATGGATAATTACCCGAAATTATAGTTTTATTATTGATCATTATTTTTCTAATCATTTTACAAATCCGGTGGTTCTTCATCTTCTTGCGGATGAAATTCCAAACTACGCCTTTTTGCAGGCCATAAACCTTCTGGTCGCCAAATCATCATAACAACCAATAAGCCGCCAAAGGCGAGAATACGGTAATCTTCGATTTGACGTAAGATCTCTGGTAAACCTTTTAGAGCAAAAGCGCCTAGAATTACACCTGGAATGCTACCCATACCTCCAACAATAACAATCGATAACACGTTGATGGAAACCATCAGATTGTGATCTTCTGGACCGGTATATTGGTTTCGGGAAGCGAACAATACACCTCCTAAACCAGCAAATGCAGCGCCAATGGCAAAGGCTAACAATTTTGCTCTATACGTATTGATTCCCATGGCTTGGGCTACTGTTTCATCTTCGCGCATAGCAATCCAAGACCGTCCGATCCTGGAATGCTGTAGTTGAATTGTAACGAAGATAACAAACAAGATGCCTAAAAGGATTAAATAGACAAACGCTTGTTCGCTATCAAAAGCCTTTCCAAAAAGCGTTGGTCCTGCGATATCACGAACACCTTGAGGACCGCCTAGATAGGGGGCTAAAATGTCGCTTTTAATCAAGATACGAATAATTTCGCCAAAACCAAGAGTAACGATCGCCAGGTAATCGCCGCGTAGTCTTAGAACCGGAATTCCTAAAAGGATACCAGCAAGGGCAGCCATTGCTATTGCGATGGGTAACACTACCCAAAAGTTTAATTCTAATCCAATAGGTGCAGGCGAAGTTAATAATCCCATGGTATAGGCGCCAACCGCAAAGAAAGCCACATAACCTAGGTCAAGCAATCCGGCTAGCCCTACCACGATATTGAGCCCTAAGCCCATCATTACGTAGATACCGACTGTCCCAAGAATATAATTCCAGTACTGGCTAGCGAAAAACGGTATACTCAGTAATAAGATGATGAGAAGTCCATACAAGAAATATTTGGCTGCAGGAGTAGTCGTAAACCTAGCAAGGGGTGTTTTTTCATAGGAATTGAGACTGTTCGTTCGAAATGATCTAATTTTCTCTGTAAGGGCGAGTTTTTCTCCGATAAAGGATAAAATCGCGCCCAAAAAACTAGAGACAGTTATTAGCGAGAATTGATAAAACGCACCTAGTAGGGGTCCTTTTCCGAAAAGAAGCAGATCGGACGCTTCAACAGAGAATTGCGCTAGGTATTTTCGTAGGTCTGCTCCAGAGGATAATAGCACACCTATGATATAGACTAGGATGAAAATCATAATCCCACTAACCACACCAGTGGTTAGTCCAGCAAGAATGGTTTGAAACCATGAGCCTGGTTGATCTTTTTCGCGTGCACTTGAACCACCAAGCAAACTGATGAAACCTAAGAAAACAATCAATCCTGCATAGTTGCCAACTAGCGCAGTAGTATCAATCTGTAGAAAATTACCGATAATCGTAGATGCAATCACTACAAAACCAGTAATGATAAGATAAATGAGGATGATCCCCAGGATTACGCCTGTACGTAGACCTTTCTTAAAAACGTTATCCATTATACTTTCTCCTCACTCAAGACTTCACCCATAATTCCTTGTGGTCGGAAAATCAATACTAATACGAGAATTGAAAACGCGATCACATCCTTTAGTTGGAAATCAATACCAAGCGCTGCTGGTCCGAGAGATTCAACAATTCCAAGGAAAAGACCGCCTAACATAGCGCCTGGGATATTACCAATCCCTCCCAGGACAGCGGCAGTAAAAGCTTTAATGCCAGGGATAAAACCAACATAATGATAAATAATTCCATTTTGAATGCCCCACATCACGCCCGCGGCGCCACCAAGCGCCCCACTGATCGCGAATGTTCGGCTGATGACAGCATCAACATCTATCCCCATTAGCGCTGCAGATTGTTTGTTTTCTGCGACTGCGCGCATAGCGCGCCCTAACCTCGTACGCTGCACGAGAGTGTAGAGAGCAATCATTAGAATGATTGACATAAGAAATGTGAATACTCCCGTGTAGGTTAGGATTACTGGTTTATCAGCAACGAGTATTGTCCAGCCACTATTACGGGCAAGTAGTTCTGGGTTGACATAGGTGCGACGCTGCGGTCCAAATATCAATTGTGCAGTATTTTGGAGAAATATGGATGCGCCGATCGCGCTGATCAGCGGTACCAATCGTGGAGCGCCTCTTAGAGGTCGATAAGCGATTTTTTCCAAATTAATGCCCATGATGGTAGAAACGACCATGCCAGCAAGAAAAGCCAGAATTATCGAAATAATTGGATGGGCATCAATAAAGGCGAGTCCTGTGACTGGGTCAACGATCCAGGCGCTTAATCCTTCAAAAACAAAGTAACCCGAAAATGCGCCAAACATCATCACTTCACCATGCGCGAAGTTGATCATGAAGAGGATGCCATAGACAAGCGTATACCCAACGGCAATCACTGCGTAAACGCCACCAATGATAAGACCGCTGATCGCGAAACGTACCCAGGTGTCAGGTCCATAAGCGCCTTTGATTATTAATACAGTGTAAAGACGCCATGTAAGAAAAGCGAGCGCGAGGACTGCGATTATGATCTGTGCAATTTGGAAAGGCGTTGGAGATTTCCTTTTTTGTGGTGTCGATTTTTTTTCTTCCATGAAAAGGCCTCATTTTATCGAGGAAAATTCCTTTTAAGAATTGATAAACAAAAGAATAGTGGGGCAAGCAGGGCTTACCCCACTAAAAAAATATTTCTAGTTGAACCTATTTGACTTCAGCCCAAGCGCCATTCTCTACAACAAAGAAGGTAGGACCGGTAGCGTTACATTCACCGACTGCAGAGCATGTGATTTCACCGGTTAACCCAGGGAAGCCAGACAGCGATCGAACGCCAGCAACCATCGCTTCGCGAGGAACATAAAGGTTCCCGTCATCGCCAAGAATTGCGACTTCATTGATAACAGAGATCAATGCAGCAACAATATCGAAACCGTGCCA
>CAZJMV010000158.1:0-2956 GCA_964547225.1 uncultured Anaerolineaceae bacterium
TGGTTGGCAGCGGATGCAATTTGGAACGGCGACCGTAAAGCAATCGAACATGCTTTGGCGTCAAACCCGTTGGTGCTTTCTTTATCTCTAGCAAAGCAATTGCTGAATGCCATCATCCCGCTGCAGAAGATATATTACTCGGCGGATTTGATCGAGCGCCTAGGTGAAGATCCCATTTGAAAGCAGACTTGATAAAAACGAACGCCAGCGGTAACTTAACTTTCCTTCGCATTTTTATCGTCGTAAAATAGGCTGCGGTTTGAAGGTACTCAGACTGCGCCAAAGCCACTCCAGAGGTCCATATTTAAAACGACGCAACCATAGTGGAGCTAAGCAAAGCTGTACTATCCAAATGGCAATGATGACAAGCAGCTGCTCCAACCGAGATAGGTAACCGAAGTAACCAAATCCAAATCCGTAAAAGATCGTCGTTGCGATCACAGATTGTGCGATATAGTTTGTCAACGCCGTTCTGCCGACGGCAACCAGACGCGATTGCAACCACGCGAGAAATTCAGAGCGGCTCCAGAGCATGACCAACCCGATATAACCGCTGGCAATCAGCGGTGTGGCGATATGGTTAGGGATGCGCCCGATGAAAAGGGCATATGAAGCTTGCCAATCGTGAGTTGTATATTGGTAGAGACCAAAGAGAACGATTGGAAAGCCAACGCCGAAGCCGATCCATATCATGCGGTGGTAGAATTGATTTGATTTCTTAGCGGTAAGGATACCCCAATTGTAAAAAGCCATCCCCACCAGCATCATGCCAAGTGCACGGTGGAAGAACTCGATTAACAGGCTCAATTCCAGCAGTCCCTGCCCATCGGTATAAGGAGGGGAAACAACATTCCCAACCTGCCGATATGCAAATTGAGCGGCATAATCCCCTCGGAAAATATCCAACTCTTTTTGAATGGCGGTATCAGGAGGCTGCCAATATTCTTGGAAGGATTGCAAATCAGCAGATTGAAGCTCCGGTAAGATCGTCTGGATGCCAATATTAAACAGCGATGGGATAAAGAAGATCAATAAGCCTAAAACAAATTGCCACTTAGGATTGAGTTTGCGAAACCAATAAAGGACGAAGGCGCTCAATGCATAGATCGTTAGGATGTCGCCATCCCAGACAAGGGTCGCGTGGATCAAGCCGATCACAAGTAGCCAGAAATTGCGGGCATAATGGAATTTGATTGGGTTTTCGGCGCGCTTTTCCATATTGCCGGTTACTAACATGACGCTGGCGCCAAAGAGCATCGAGAAGATCGCCATCATTTTCTGGTCAGCAAAAATATGATTTAGGCTAAAGATCAGCCGATTCCACCACTGGTCGCCACCGTAAACGGTGGGGTTAAAATAGGCAATATTGGGCATAGAAAAGCTGGACATATTCATCAGCAGAATACCCAAAAGGGCAAAGCCACGTAGTAAATCTATTGCTGTGATGCGTTGTATGGTAATTCCTCCATGTTCACGCTGCAGCCTAAGCCCGAGATAAGCGTGTGGTAAACAAGCTTAGGCGCCTCACGTCGGGCGATATAACCTTCGTGTACAGATTCCCAAGCAGCGTAGATCAATGATTCAAGCGTCGAAGTCACCCAGGCATCGGGAATCTCTTTAGCGATCACCTTTTCAGCTTTCAAGCGCTGAACCAATTCACGCCACTCTTTTTCGTCCTGTTTCTGCAATCGGTTAATTTCAGGGTCATTCTCGAAAGAGCGCTCCAGTAAAAGGAAATAATAGCGATCACCAAGCGGGATGATTATCTCTAGAATAGCCAGCAGCAGTTTACTTCCGGTCAGGTTTTGAGCTAAAATAGGTTCCAGCGCAGCATTCATTTGTTGATAAGAGCCTAATACCAGCTCACGCATCAGATCATCGCGCGAAGGGAAGTGACGGTATAAAGTTGCTCGACCAACACCGGCAGAGTCGGCAACATCGCTGAACGGCGCGCCAGGGTTCTTCGAAAACACGGAAATTGCAGCATCCAATAAAATCTCTCGTGTATCTTTTTTAGTCATTCATGTCTCCTGTAATACACTTTTATATTTAATAAGACAATATTATCTCATTACCTAACAGGAGTCAAGCAAGAATTCGATATAAATTACACCTATTGAAAATATTTCCAAAAGAGCTGCCTCAGACTTATTCAGCGCAAATTCGAGAATAAGAGTTATTTCGGCAAGCAGTAAACAAAATACCTGTACAATATCTTGACAATATTTATATATTCAGGTATGATAATGATAGTTATTGTATTCATTTAAAAATCAAATATGCAGAGGAAAAAAATGATTCATCACCTGGTACGACAGCAAGCGGTTAGCGCCCCAATTGAAAGGGTATGGAATTATTTCGCTACGCCAGCTAATTTAAACGAGTTGACCCCTAATGATATGCATTTCGAGATATTGAACGAAAAGCTCGAGACTATGTACGCCGGTCAATTGATCGCTTATCGCATTCAATTCATGCCGCTGATCAAATCGCGTTGGTTAACTGAGATCACACATATGCAAGAGCAAGCCTATTTCGTTGATGAACAACGCATCGGACCTTATCGTTTATGGATTCACGAACACCGTTTTGAGAGCACCCAGCATGGAACCATGATCACAGATCAAGTTACCTACGCGTTGCCTTTTAATGTCCTTGGTGAACTTGTACATGCTGTTTGGGTTGGGAAAAAGTTGAAACAAATCTTTGATTATCGCTATAAAAAAATCCAAACCATCTTTGGAATGAAAGAATGAAAAATAAACCCCTTTTAGCAATTTTTTTAATTGTCTTTATTAACTTATTAGGGTTCGGTTTAATACTACCGCTGCTGCCTTATTATGCGGAAACTTTTGGCGCCAGCGACACCACGATTGGTTTATTGGTCGCTTCGTATGCTGCGGCACAACTGATTGGCGCGCCGATCCTGGGTAGGCTCTCTGATCGATACGGACGA
>CAZJMV010000159.1:0-99850 GCA_964547225.1 uncultured Anaerolineaceae bacterium
CATTTCTTGTTTCATTTCATTAACTCCTCTTTCAGCTCAAGAAGATGCTTGAAAAGGATGAATAGTGATTGATTTCATGAGCGGAGAGATTATATCAAATTTATAACGAGCTTATTCTTTATAGCAACTACTTCCTTTTACGAAAAGTATAGCACAAAGGCAGATCTTTTGCATCCTATGGATTATCGCGCAAAAAATCCAGGGCATAAATCGCATCTTGGTAATTGGGATTTTCTTGGTAAGCGCGCTCGAAATCTTGCCGAGCTTGCTGTATATCACCGCTGCGATACATCGCCCAACCATGCCAAAGCCAGGCTTCTTCTGAATTCGGCGTGATCTCTAAGGCATATTCGGTCAAATTAATCAGGTCGTCCATTTGACCGGTATGAAAATAGGCAATAAAAGGGCTGAACTGATAGCGCAGCATACGCTGTGGTAATCCTATTTCACGCGCTTTGTCGAAGGCATCCGTGGCTTCGATATAACGTTCAAAATAGGTCAAGTTTGAGCCTTGATTGAACCAAGCAAACGCATTTCCAGAATCAGCTTGCGTCTCTCGAAGCGCGATTTCAAGCGCATTCTGGCGATTGACATCTATATCCCAGTTATCACCTAGAATCACTTGTACTTGTGCATCTTTATCTGGCGGATAGATCAAAATATACACTCGATTAAAAGACTGCCAATATTCATCCAATTCTTGGTAAGGGATCTTCCTGTCAGCGCCATGGAAACTATCCTGTCCGGTAAAAATCTGAGCAATATCATCATAACCAGTGATCAGATTGTAGTGAGCCGCCCATAAATCGTCATTGATCCAGTAAGGATCGTCGAAATAAAAACTCTCTTCGATCATCACCGGTATACCGATAGAGATGAAAGCCTTGAGCAATTCAAGATTTCCGCCAACACGGTATTCGGTCCTCAACCAACCAGCATGATTACGCACATAGTAAACCAACTCTTCGACATTGACATTACGATCCTCTCGGAAAGGTTTGATCAAATCCGTGATCGTTTTCTGATCACCTTCCCAGCCATAATATCGCAAATACATCGCTAAGCTCGCAGGACCGCAATTATTAATATCTTGGCGCTCCCATTCTGGAGCAGGTAAAGAAACAGCCTCTGGTATTGGCGTTAGCGTTGGTTCTGGGATGGTGGTGTTTTCCACCTCTGGCGTGTTTGGAGAGGTATATTTGGTGATTGGCGTAGGACTTGGATTAGTATCTACAATTTCTTGATCTTCCGCTATCGCAGTGGGTAAGGCTTTCACAGGGTTTACTATGCCGCGTAGATAAGCCAAAGCAAAATCCAGCCTCCAGGAAAGGCGATTATGCATAGCTGGAATTTGATAGAGTAATCCTGCAGTGATCAGCAATCCAAGAATAGTAATGACAATAGAAGACTTTCGCATAGCGGCAATTTTATCACTTGATAGCAAATTTAAAGTGAAAAAGGCATTAAGCCCTATCATCAAAGAAATTCCATTTTTGGGGTATCCTCCTGTCATCATTCATTTAAAAAGGATCGAAGGGAAATAATCTAGTAGAATTCCACTCATCACATGCAAAGTATGTTTTTTAGCATGGATATTGAACTTATGGTTTAGGAAAGGCTTTGTTATAATATCGGACATGAAATATCATATTTGGACTGAAGGTTGTCAAATGAATGTAGCCGATTCGATGCGAGTCGCCTCTTCATTAGAATATCTTGGTTATAAAGCTGCTAAAAACCCTGAAGAAGCTAATATCATCGTACTAAATACCTGCGTTGTTCGACAAAGCGCCGAGGATAAGGCAGTTGGCAGGTTATTTTCATTGCGCCCGTTAAAGGAAAGGAATCCCAACCTAGTGATTAATTTAATGGGCTGCCTTGTGGGGATTAAAAACCATGAGAAACTCAAAAAACGCTTTCCCTTTGTAGATGTTTTTTCTCCGCCTTCGGATCCTAGTCCTTTGGTGCATTATCTCTTAGAAAGAGAAAGTCATGATCTTGATATTTCAATGCAAGCAATCCGCAACAAAATCATGGATGAAGATTTACTAATTCCTTTGGAGGAACGAGGAAGGCTTATCTCCACGTACGTTTCGGTTGTTTTAGGCTGCTCGCATGCCTGCACCTATTGCATCATCCCCTACCGACGCGGACCAGAACGAAGTCGTTCACAAGAAGATATTATTCATGAAAGTAAATCTCTGATTAATCAAGGCGTTAAAGAAATAACCCTCTTAGGTCAAATTGTCGATCGGTATGGGAAAGATCTAAACAACGGAACAAATCTTTCGGAATTATTGAGAACCTTACACAAAATACCCAGACTTGAAAGAATACGTTTTCTGACCTCCCATCCCAATTGGATGACCAATGAACTTTTAGATACGGTCGCTGAATTACCCAAAGTGATGCCTCATATTGAGGTACCCATTCAAGCCGGGGATGATATCGTATTACAAAAGATGAAACGCGGTTATACCGTCGACCAATACAGACAATTGATCCACTCAATCCGTGAACGTATCTCAGATGTTTCTATCTCTACAGATGTCATTGTTGGTTTCCCAGGAGAAACCGAAAAGCAATTTCAACACACCTACGATCTACTTACTGAAATGGAATTTGACGTCGCTCATTTAGCGCGTTATTCTCCAAGAACGGGTACAGTCTCAGCACGACGAATGATTGACGATGTCAGCGAAACCGAGAAAATGGATCGCTTCCGCGCTTTAGAGAACCTCCAAAAAACTATCTCCGCGAAAAATAATGCGCGATTATTAGATCAAACGATACCAGTACTCTTTGAAGACAAAGTCAAAGGTCGTTGGCAAGGCAGAACTCCGACAAATAAATTGGTCTTTCTAGAATCAAACCTTGACCTCAGAGGAAGTACGCTTGATGTCAATATCACCTGGGCAGGACCTTGGTCAATGCAAGCCACACTCAACAACAAAGCATACAACAAAACACAATAAGACCTATACACTTGGATACAAATACTTCTGCTTAAGGAAGTTTGGACTTAATCAAAATAAATTCGATTTATTCATAAGAACTTGGTGAATCATATGATGAATGGTTTATATCCATCCTTTGTTGTGCCTCTATTATTTATGACCGCTGCTATTTCAGCAATCGTCTCTTTATTTGCCTTCTCACGCCGAAAGGCGAAAGGCGCCTTAGCCTTAGCAATTCTTATGCTTGCGGTTACTGAATGGACGATTACCTACGCTTTAGAAATTCTGGCAAATACTCCAGAGATGAAATATTTTTGGGTAAAAACGGAGTATATCGGCATCTTAATGATCCCAGTATCTTGGCTATTCTTTGCGCTTAGCTTTGTACGTCTAGATAAGTGGATCAATCTTAAATCAATTCTCTTGCTATCCTCATTTCCGGTTTTTATTTTTATTCTGGTCTTTACCAATGATTATCACGGATTGATCTGGAAAGAAATAATCGTCATCAAATCCGGATCAACTTCATTACTTAAATTAGAATATGGATTGTTTTTCTGGTTCCATACAACTTATGCCTATCTACTCATCATCGCCAGTACAATCCTTGTCCTAAGAGCTTTTTTCCGCTGGTCACGGGCATACAAACGCCAAGCAGCAATAATATTTTTAGGAGCGCTATTCCCATGGATAGGAAATGCAATTTATTTACTTAAACTCTCTCCAATAACTAATCTCGATCTAACCCCACTGGCTTTCGCAATAACCGGAATCTTTTGCTTTTGGGGATTATTCAGTTTCAGATTGCTCGAAATTGTGCCAGCTGCTCATTATTCAATCGTTGAGAGAATGTCTGATGGATTAATCGTTTTAGATGTTGAAGATAAGATTGTCTATACCAATCCAATTTTCAATCAGATCATAAATCATTCCATCGAAGAGTTGGCTGGAAAGGATGCCTATAACATTCTCTCTCCTTGGTTTGAAGGCAATGAATTGAAAAAAATATTACAAGACAATCATGGAGAAAACAGGAACCAAAAAAAGGAAATTACCATTGACATAAACGGAAAAAAGAAGTTTTATGAAATTGATTTTTCATCTATCGAAGGAACAGCAAGTATCCCTAGTGGGAAAATTATCCTATTGCGTGATGTAACAGAAAGAAAGCATGAAGAACTCGCCTTACTTCGCCAATTAGAGGAATTAAAGGTCTTGAATGCAATCTCCTCTATTTGTGCTGAAGGGAATGATGAAGATAAACTCATAGAACAAGTTAATTCAATTATCGCATCTTCATTTTTCCCCGACAATTTTGGGGTAATTCTTATTGATGAAGAAACACAACAACTTAAAAAACATTCTTCATATCGAGAAAAAGTTGAGATCTCTGATTCTCCTTATCCAATTAACCAAGGAATCACCGGTTATGTTGCGACACATGGAGTTTCTATTCTCTCTCCGAATGTCCTCGAGGAGCCAAAATACTGGCTCGTTGATCCTGATATAAAATCTGAACTCTGCGTGCCTTTAAAAATTGGAGAACAAGTTATTGGTGTGGTTAATGCAGAAAGCACATCGATCAATGCATTTAGTGAAAGGGATGAACGTCTATTATCCATATGCGCGGGGCAGCTTGCAACAACGATAGAAAGATTGCGCGTTGAGGCAGCAGAGAAGCAACGTGTACAAGAATTATCAGCCATTACTCGTGTAAGCAGCGAAATCTCCTCAGTGCTTGACCAGCAAGAAGTATTGAACTTGATTGTAAAAAGCGCTGCCGAAATCTCTAATTCCGATGCAAGTGGATTATTCAGTTACAAATCTGATGGACGCCTGTATCTAATGGCTGCGTATGGAATCTCTGATGACCTCTTCCTTTCTCTCTCCAATTATGGTGTCCCGGTCAAAGGTACTGCTGTCGGCAAAGCCATAAACACCTTATCCCCCATTCAAATACCAGATATATACCAGGAAAAAGATTATTCAACCCCTCAACTCGCCGCTATTGATCATATACGTTCCATCTTAGCGTTACCTATGTTGCGTGGTAGTGAAACACTCGGTGGTATTGTCCTTTGGCACCGAAAACCAAGAAGGTTTACAAAGAACGAAGAAGCTTTCTTGCAGATTCTCGCAAACCAGAGTATAAATTCTATCGAGAATGCGCGTTCATACGAAGCGGAGCGAGAACAACGAAAAGTAGCCGAGGTACTTCGCGAAATTGGTTATGAATTAAGTGCATCCCTCGAATTTGATGATGTATTAGATCGGTTATTAGATCAATTGAAAAGACTCGTCCCTTATGATGCTGCCAATGTAATGCTTATAGAAGATGGATGGATCCGGGTAGTGCGAGCACGGGGATATTCAAAATTCAATCCAGATTTTGCGAAAGTGGTAAATAATTTAAAATTAGAAATTGACAAAACAGCCAACCTAAGAAAATTATACAAGCGAAAAAAACCTATCATTATCCCAGATATTAATCAAGACAAAGATTGGCTGCCGATTTTCGATGAACATTATTTCAATTCATGGGCTGGTGCACCAGTATTGTTACAGGGGAAAGTGATTGCTTTCTTTTCGCTAGACAAAAAGGCGCCAAATTCATTCCAACTAGAACACGCAGAACGATTAGCTGTCTTTGCTGGACAAGCTAGTTTAGCTTGGCAAAATGCTAAACTTTTTGAGGAAATACGTCGACAAGCGATCATTCAAGAATCTTTAAATAAGATTATTTCATCCGCCGTAAAATCCCCAGATCTAGATCAATTACTTATTAATGTCCTCGACCTAATTATCCAAGCCACGAAGGTAGACAAAGGTGGTTTATGGATAAAAGGACACAGCGCGATTTATGGTGTGCCAGATAATATTGGAAAAGAGAGCACTCGTATATTCCAAAAAACTAATACAACAAATCCAATTCTACAATCAAATCTTTTGATAGAAGATTGGCAAAATTTACGTGAAGAAAATGAATATTTCCCATGGAAAAAACATATGGAGAAATATGACATACGCTCCACGATAGTCTCACCAGTTACTTCGAGTGGGAAACGGATAGGAGTACTATCCTTAGCCCATTCTTTGCCCAGGAAATGGCTACCTGAAGAAGTTAACTTAGTCGAAGCTGTTGGAAGCCAAATAGGTGCTGCTGTCGAGAGATTAGAATTGCTTGCAAAAACACAACAGCAAGCTGAACAAGTAAAAATGATCATCGAAACAGTCCCAGAAGGAGTGGTTTTGTTGGGGAAAAATGGAAATATCCTTTTAGCAAACCCACTAGCCAATGAATACCTTAAAGATCTCCTTGGCGATGATATAGACGAACCTCTTACCCATCTAGCTGGTATACCCATTGAGGAATTATTACAAGTTCATGCTGATACCACATGGCAAGAGATTAGAAGTACAAAAGCAGAAAATAAAATTTTTGAATACGCAGTAAGCCCGTTAACATCAAATTATCAGGAAGAAGGATGGGTATTGGTCTTCCGAGATATCACCTTAGACCGCGAGAACCAATCAAAAATCCAAATGCAGGAACGATTAGCAACAGTAGGACAACTAGCTGCGGGTATAGCTCATGATTTTAATAATATTATGGCAACTGTTGTCGTCTACACAGATCTACTTTCCATCGAACCTAATCTAGGAGATAACAGCCTTGAACAAATTAAAATCATTCAAAAACAAGTACGAAGAGCCACTAGTCTGATCAGACAAATCCTTGATTTTAGTAGACGCGCAGTGATGGAACCTTGTCACTTAGATCTCTTACCCTTTCTCAAAGAACTAGAAAAAATATTAACAAGAGTCCTTCCAGAAACTGTAAAATTAGATTTGCAGTCCAAATCTGGTGTATATTGTGTAATGGCTGATCCAACCCGTTTACAACAAGCTTTCATGAACCTCGCTGTGAATGCACGGGATGCCATGCCAAATGGAGGCTCTCTTCGTTTTGCTCTAGAAAAATTCTCTTTCGAATCCACAGACACCAAACCCATGCCTGACCTTACAAGCGGTGATTGGATCCGAATCAGTATTCATGATACCGGATGCGGAATTCCCAAAGAGAATCTTTCACATATCTTTGAGCCTTTTTTTACAACAAAATCCGTTGGTCAGGGTACCGGGCTAGGGTTAGCTCAAGTCTATGGAATCATCAAACAACATGGGGGCGCAATTGATGTTCGCAGTGTAGAAGATAAAGGAAGCACTTTTATTATCTACCTGCCCGAATTGAAACAACACACTGAAGAGATGTCCTCAACTGCTCCGCATATAGAGATGATAGGAACTGGAGAGACTATCCTGATTGTTGAAGATGATCAATCATCTCGAGAAGCTTTACAAACACTATTAAAGAAACAGAATTTCCAAGTTCTGATCGCTTCAAACGGATTGGAAGCGATCGATGAAATCAATCGAGAAGGAGAAAATATCAAACTTATTATCAGTGATATTGTTATGCCGAAGATGGGGGGATTACCCTTATTTCAATACACAAAAAACAAGAATATCGATATTAATTTCCTTTTTATGACAGGACATCCCCTTGAAGAAAAAACTCAATTAGTACTAGAAGAAGGACAAGTTCACTGGTTACAAAAACCTTTTTCAGTAAACGAATTATCTAAAGCAATAAGAAGCATAATTGGTCTATAAGACGGATTTTTTCAATTGCTATTATTATCTACTTGTCTTCCCGTGCGTTTCTGATAAAAGGAGGTGTGTTTAGTTTCCTCTCTAACAAGTACGTAAAATAAAGTTGCATAATATTCTCAATTTCTTGGTTGATAGCTTTACTCAGTTTAGCTTTGATTGCATCGCGATAAGAACTTCGCTGGAAGTGCCTTAAATATTTCAGGGATTGCATACTCACTGGTAATAACCCACTCGTTCCCTTGCCACATCTTGGACAAACAACTCCACCTAGTTGTACAGAAAAGAATTGGTCTTCCGGTTCAATCTGTCGATTACAGACTATACAGTTAAATAACTGCGGTCTAAAACCAATGAGATCCAATAATCTGATTTCATAATAACGTAATACTAACTCTTTTTGATTTTTTTCATCCGATAAACGTTCGAGGGTATCCAGTAATAAACGATATAAAGTGATGTTTTCCTCTTCCTCAATCGTGAAACGATCCAACAACTCAATAATATAGGAGGCATAGGATGTTAAGACCAACCCTTCTCTTAGGCATGAATAAGCATTGATCGTATCCACCTGTGAAATAAAGTTTATATCTTTTCCTTTTGACAATAATAAATTAACTCGCATAAACGGTTCAAGATGTCCTGATTTTCTTGATCGCGCTTTACGAACCCCTTTCGCGATCATCCGCATTTTCCCCTTTTCAAGAGTAAACAACCATAAAATCCTATCCGCTTCACCCCAATCTAAGTGACGTAAAACAATTCCTTCGCATCGGAAAGAACGACTTCGTCTATCGTGGATAACATCATTCATCGCTTCATTATAACAACAGAATTATTAAAATATTCTGATATACAGACGATCATGTAATCGTTGACGCTCCTTCTACCATCTGGTAAAATTCAGCCCGCTTAGTGCGTTGTACCCTTCGCACAAATAGAAACGCAATTTATGCGTAAAAATAAAAAATTTGAAAGGGCTTGAAAAATGAAAGTACTATTAATAGAAGATGTTTATAAATTGGGTAGAGCTGGGGAAGTAAAAAAAGTTGCCAATGGGTATGGAAGAAATTACCTTATCCCCCAAGGTTTGGCAGTCATTGCCACAACAGAGGCACTTAAACAAGTTGATAATATTCGCACCAAAGCGGATGTCAACAGAGCACGCCTCAACCAAGAAATGGGAAGCGTTTCTGAAGTATTATCAAAACTGACGCTTACATTCCCAGTAAAAGCTGGGGAAACTGGGAAATTATATGGCTCTATCACTTCCAACATGATCTGTGATCAAATCATGGAAAAGACTGGAATTGAGATCACACGACGACATATCGATTCTCAACCTATTCGTACTTTGGGAGTCCACAAAGCGGAAATCCGATTAACCATAGACCTAACGCCCGAAGTAACGGTGATCGTCCATCGAGAGGGAGAAGCCCCTGAGTTGGCAGTTGAGGAAGAACAAATACCTGAACAGGAAATTCCAGAGACTGAAGAGAAAACTCTTGAGGAAACAGAAGAAATTAAAGAATCAGAAACTCAGGGATAATGTCCTAAATCAACGTTTTACATTTTCTTTAGCAGTTGTTCCTCATATCTTCTCTAGGGCAAAATTGATTTGCCCTAGAGGACTTAACCATATTCCATAAATAGCGACATGGTTTTGCTAAATGGTAGCAGATGAATCAAGATATTGGTCGCAAATTTAAACAAGCTAGACAAGATCGGTCTCTAACCTTGGAGCAGGTCTCTGAAGCGACATATATACGCTTGCGTTACCTTCAAGCAATCGAAGATGGTGAACTCAATATATTACCTTCGGTTGCGCAAGAACGTGGTTTCATTCGCGCCTATGCAAGTTATCTTTCGATTGATATCAACAATTTGCTTTTAGAAGACAACCAATTGTCCGAGGAAATTGATCTTTCGGAAAAGAAAATTCCAGAATCGATTGAAAAGGATTTCCCCCCTCCACAAAACGAAAATAAACCAGAGAGTTTAGAAAACTATTTCCTCACAATCGGGAAACAGCTTTCAAAACAAAGAGAAATTTTAGGTTTAACCCTGGAAGATATCGAACGACATACGCATCTTAAGAAACATTATATTCAAGCGCTAGAAGCAGGAGATCTAGGAGGTCTACCATCACCTGTACAAGGCAGAGGGATGCTCAAGAATTATGCCAGCTTTCTTGGGTTAGACCCGGAACCACTATTACTACGTTTTGCGGATGGATTGCAAGCAAAGCTCGCCAACAGCCGCCCCAAAGAAATCACACAGCATAAAAATGAAGACAAGCAAAAGATTCGTTTACCCCTGCCCCTAAGACGAATGTTATCTGCTGATATTTGGATTGGCATACTCTTGACAATTGGCATAATAGGTTTTTTCGCTTGGGGAGGAATTCGAATCTTAGCCATGGATAGTGAACAGCAACCAACTCTAACAGCGCCATCGATTGCGGACGTATTATTAGCTTCACCAACCGTTACTGCTTCTCTCACTCCAGAACCAGGTACACCCACTCAATTTGAACCAATCGAATTCCCCACACTTGCCATTGCAACAGATGCAGAAAGTGGAGAACTCGTGACTCAAAACCCCGAAGAGACATTCATTGAAGTATATTTGAATGTCCGGCAACGAACATGGATAAGGGTTACTACAGATGGAGAAATTACACAAGAAGGCAGAGTGATTCCAGGCTCCTCTTATGCCTATAATGCGAAAACTTCTATAGAATTGACAACTGGAAATGCTGCCGCTATACAAGTTTATTTTAATGGTGTTGATCTAGGGACTCTCGGTGACTATGGGCAAGTGGTGAATAGAATCTATTCCTACCAAGGAATCATAACCGCTACTCCAACCATATCACCAACTCCAACAGTAACTCAACCCTCAACACCAACTCCACCAGCAATCATAACGCAACAACCTGGCGAAGCAACAGTGACCACAATACCCTAAAATATCTGGCTTATTATCAGAATGAAAATGAAGAAAAAAACAGTCCACATAATATCTTTAGGATGCGCTAAGAACACTGTCGATAGCGATTCAATGGGACAATTACTAAACAGAGCTAGCTATGAGATAATTGAACAACCAGAACAAGCTGAATACATCATTGTGAATACATGTGGTTTTATTGATTCAGCCAAAGATGAATCCTATCGTGTACTTAAAGATATCGCTACAACGAAAAGCAAGAACCAAAAACTTATCGCGGCTGGCTGCTTAACACAACGTTACGGAAAAGAAGTCATTCAAAGGGTGCCCGAAATCGACGGTGTACTTGGTACTCGGCGATGGATGGATATCGTGGATATCGTTCAGTTAATACGATCAAACAGAACACCTAAGCCAGTTTATCACCTACCGGAGACCCCTACCGTTGGAACTGACGAAAAAGAGGTTTTACGAGCATCTATCATGGGCAATAGCGCTTATCTTAAGATCGCTGATGGTTGCCGCCGCCCATGTTCTTACTGTGCGATTCCAGCTATTAAAGGAACCACTGTCAGCCGACCCATTGAAACAATAATAAAAGAAGCTGTTTCTCTCCAAGAAATGGGTATTCGAGAATTGATCTTAATCTCGCAAGACACAACCGATTATGGATATGATTTAGGGATCAAAGATGGATTGGCGTCCCTATTGAGCGAACTTGTTCAAAACGCTCCTGATATTGACTGGATTCGGATTATGTACGCTTACCCAGGATATATTACAGACCAGCTAATCGAGGTCATGGCAACAAATCCACAGATCCTGCCTTACCTGGACATTCCGTTACAACATGCTCATCCAGACATCCTTAAGAGCATGCGAAGACCATCAAATATTGAGTGGACCTATCAGACAATAGAAAAGATGAGAAATGCAATGCCAGATTTAGCGATCCGATCAACCTTTATCGTCGGGTACCCTGGAGAAACAGAGGTGGAATTCAATACACTACTTGATTTTATACAAGCTATTCGTTTTGACCGAGTGGGTGTATTCCCATTTTCATCAGAGCCAGGAACAAGATGTGAGAAGCTTGGCGATCCAATTCCACTAGAAATAAAAAAACAGCGAATTGAGACTCTCATGGAATACCAACAGCAGATTTCACTCGAAATTAATCAAAAGATTATCGGCGAAGAGCTTGAAGTGCTCATCGAAGGATATGGAGATGGGATTTCATTAGGAAGAAGCTATCGTGACGCCCCAGAAGTTGATGGAATGGTTATCATAGAGAAGAAATTATCGGTTGGTGATATGGTACCTATTCAGATCATTGGCGCAATGCCGTATGATTTACTTGGGATTACCTACGAAAATATTGTAGAATAAAGGTCAAGTTATTGAAATAAATCATCTCTGAAGTAGTATTAATCAAAATAGAGAAAAGAATAGGACACCAAATCATGATTGATCTTGCAAAACCAGAAGTATCGTTTGCCCTCCAATCTGTTCAAAAAGCATCCAAACTTGTTCAAAATATTCAAAAACAACTTGTATCACCCGCTTTATCCAAAGAAGACCGCTCACCAGTTACCATAGCAGATTTTGCTTCTCAAGCTCTGATTGGTAAACTCTTATCGGAAAGATTCCCCAATGATCTCTTAGTGGCAGAAGAGGATTCAACAGCTTTAAGAGAACCAAGCAATCCAAAAACGATTCGGCAGGTGACCTCTTTCATTCGGGAATTTTTCCCTGAAGCTACTTCAGAGCTCGTCTGCCAATGGATTGATTTTGGGAATTCAGATTCCGGGAATCGCTTCTGGACACTTGATCCAATCGACGGCACCAAGGGTTTTCTACGAGGAGACCAATATGTTGTTGCTTTAGCGTTGTTGGAGAATCATGAAGTACAAATCGGCGTATTAGGTTGTCCTAATCTCGGAAAAGAACAAGGAATACCAATAGACGATGAACACTCTCTCGTTATCGCTATTCGCGGTTCTGGTACTTGGGTAACCTCTTTAGAAAATCCGGTAGAATTTATACAGATTTCTGTTTCCACTCAATCCGAACCCAAACATGCACACCTTTTGCGCTCATATGAATCTGGACATACAAATATCAGTCAGATCGATACCTTTAGTGAACATCTAAATATTGAAGCTGAACCTGTGCGCTTAGATAGTCAAGCAAAATATGTTTTATTGGCAGCGGGAAAAGGGGATTTTTTATTAAGACTTTTGTCTCCATCTCGACCTGATTATCGAGAAAAAATATGGGATCAAGCAGCAGGCTCGATCGTCTTAGAAGAGGCAGGAGGACAAATCACAGATCTAGATGGTAAGCCTCTCGACTTTTCTTCTGGTCGTCAGCTTATTCAAAATCGAGGAATTTTAGCCTCGAACAAGATATTGCATAAGGCAGCATTATCTGCATTAAAATCAATTGGTGCCTAGAATCACTTTTTTTCTACAGAAATGATGAACCGCTCAGATTACACGGCTTTATCGATCAGTATTCTTGCAATCATCGTAAGTTTCTTGGTACATGATCACATTTTTGAACGTATGGCACATATCGAAGACGAAATGGCTTATGTGTGGCAAGCACAAGCGATTGCACGCGGGAACCTTACCTTACCTTCACCGCCCGAACCGGACAGCTTTTTAATACCTTTCGTAATCGATTATAACGGTCAACGATTTGGGAAATATCCGATTGGTTGGCCTGTCATCTTGGCATTTGGTGAGAAATTCAATATTAGACACTTGATCAATGCTGTCTTTGGTGGTTTAGGTGTATGGTTCACATACCGATTGGGGAAAAGAATTTTCAGTGAAGCTGTCGGTATTATTGCTGCAGGTCTCACAGTCAGCTCTCCTTTCTTCCTGATGAATTCTGGTTCATTACTATCTCATCCCCTTGGACTTGTCTTAACAATCATATTTACGATTGCATGGATAGATGCTTTCATCAAACCGATCACAAAATTTCGTTGGCTATCAACATTCACAGCCGCTTTCTCGCTGGGATTATTAGCGATCTCGCGCCCATTTACTGCTATTGCTATTTGTCTACCCTTCTGCATCCAAGGGGTGTTCCGCTTTTTTACAAGTGATTGGAAGATCCGAAAAAGAATGCTTGTGTTTGGCACAGTCGTAGTAGCCTTCGCGTCTCTACACTTCATATGGCAATATGCAGCCACAGGGAATGCCTTTCTTAATCCGTATACGCTTTGGTGGGAATACGATTCTGTTGGATTTGGTCCTGGACACGGGCGCCTGGAACAGGGTCATACACTCCATCAAGCTTGGATTAACACACGATTTAGTTTAAAAGTTGGCAGCTTTGATCTTTTTGGTTGGGGATCTTTTTCATGGATATTCATTCCATTTGGATTGATTGCCATCCTAATTAAACGAAATTGGCAAGCATTGCTTATACTCAGTATCTTCCCTAGTCTGGTAGTATTTTATTTAGCCTATTGGATTGGTTCATCCCTATTAGGACCTCGATATTTTTATGAAAGCCTTTTTAGTCTCACTTTAATGAGTGCAGTTGGTATCGCCTGGATTGCTGGTTACCCAATTGATTCCAAAGAATCCTTTCATGTTTTTCAAGGTATAAAACGTTTTCGTCCTCTCGTGATGACCGCAATCCTAGCGTTCCTTTTGATCACTAATCTTGTTTTCTACATTCCTCTCAGAATAGGTGGCTTGCACGGTCTTTACGGTGTAGAAAGATCTCATATTGAACCTTTTCTTTTAGAGAGTACACAAGCATTAGCTCCAGCTTTAATTATCGTTCATACCGAATCAGAATGGATTGAATATGGTACCTTAATTGAATTAGAAAATCCATATCTTGATTCATCATTTATATTTATCATATCTCGTTCACCAAAAATTGATAGAGCGGTTGCTTCCCATTTCCCAAACAGGAGCATTTACCACTATTATCCCCGAAAAGACCCCTTTACTCTCGTCAAAAAAACTGACTAATAATAGTTCACCGAACACACCATACCTTTTCAGTACATAAATCTCATATCTCATTTCCACAAATAATGGGATAGCAACGGTTTTAAATCAAAAGAATGAACATGGATACATTAATGTCTTTTATGTGCTTTTTATGGTATTTTCTGCCTCCCCGAATTATCTTAACAATGGTAATAGGTAAAAAGAAACGGATGGATAAAAACACCAATATGGGTGCCAATCACGAAATATTGATTGTCGATGACGACGAAGCTCAAACCGAAATGATGCAAGAATTCCTACGCATTTCGGGATTTCATAACGTCATTAGTGTAAAAAATATCCATTCTCTTTGGAGATTTTTAAGAGAAAAGAAACCTCATATCATAATTCTCGATTATAAATTGCCAGATGGAACCGGGCTTGATGTCCTCGAACAAATCCGAAGGCTCAAATACCAAATCCCAGTCATCATGATCACTGGTCAAGGGAATGAGCGAATAGCAGCTCAAGCTATCCAGAGAGGGGCAGAAGAATATTTACTCAAAAGTGGTGATTATCTTGTAACACTTCCAACACTGATACAAAAAACAATCCATGCGCATGAATTAAAGCTATCCATTCATAAATCACTTGAACAAATACGATACCAGGCATTATTACTAAACAACGTTAGAGATGCTGTTGTCGTTTGGGATATGAATGGGAAGATCACATACTGGAATCCTGCTGCAACCGTTCTTTTCGGTTGGAGTGCAGAAAAACGAGTTGGGCAACCAGTGAAAGATACTTACCTAAAATATTTCACACCACCGATTCTCCTACCCAAAGATGCAGATGGAAGCGGACAATTGATCATTAGGAGAACTCAGAATTCCACAGGGAAAACATTATGGGTTAGTTCTCATGTCACAACTTTAAAGGACAACCAGAATCCTGACAAGCTGATCGGTTATATGGATGTTTGTCGAGATATTTCCCGTCGAGTAAAAGCTGAACAAGCTTTACGCGAAAGTGAAGCTCGTTATCGGGCTATTGTCGAAGATTATCAAACCGAATTGATCGCCCGTTTTAAACCAAATGGAACCCTTACCTTTGTTAATGAAGTTTTTTGCCGATACTTCGGGAAGCCACGCGAAGAGCTTATCGGGATGAACTTTTTATTCTTTGTTCCAGAACAACAACGCGCGAAAGTTGTCCAACACTTAATATCCTTTGGGAAGAATAAGAATGTAGGGACTTTAGAACATCAAGTAGAACTCCCGCAAAAAGGTTACCGATGGATACAGCGCACTGATAGAGCAATATTCGATGATAAAGGAAATATTTTTGAATTTCAATCGGTTAATCGAGATATCACCAACCAGAAAAGAATGGAAGCCCAAATACAAACAGCGCAATCCCATTTAGTAAAAGCTGCCCGGATGGCAACGATTGGTGAAATAGCTTCAGGTGTTGCACATCAAATATACAATCCTTTGACCACTATCATTGCAGATGCACAAATATTATCACGCAGTTTATCATCAAATCATCCTGGAAGAGAATCTGTTGAGGCAATTGAAAAAGCTGGATGGCGCTTACAGGAGGTCGTACAACGATTAATGGATTTCACGCGACCTGAAAATGAAATCCAAAAAGAAATCCAAATTAATGATACCATTATCAGTGCAGTCTCAATGGTACGATCACAAATCGAAGCAACTGGATCTAATTTGGAGGTTTCCCTTAGTGATAATCTTCCTCATATCATCGGTAATTCTCAACAAATAGAGAACCTTTGGGTAAATTTACTCCTATTAAGTCGTGAAGCTTGCCTAAACCAAATTGGAAGAAGAATAAAAATACTATCAAAGATGGATAACAAAGGAAATGTGGTTGTTGATGTCATCGATAATGGTACTCCCATACCAAGCGAACAATTAAATATCGTTTTTGAACCCAATTTCATCGGTCAAACGATTGGGCGAGGGACAGGGTTAGAGCTCAGCATCTGCAGAGAAATAGTACGTCAACATAAAGGAGAAATTTTTGCACAGGTCTCTGATGAAGCGTCCGCACATGATACAATCATCAGTGTTGTTATACCGAACGAGGAATAATATGGGACCTGCAAAAATTTTAGTCATCGAAGACGATTATATTGTTGCCAGAACAATCGAGCGAAGTCTACAGGATGATGAATTCGATGTCACCCTAGCCAGTCGTGGCGAAAAGGGGCTTTATCTTGCGCATAAAGAAATACCCGACCTGATAATCTTAGATATCATCATGCCAGATATGGATGGTTATCAGGTATGTCGAGAAATTCGATCTGATGATGAACTTAAATATATACCCATTCTCTTTCTCACCGCAAAAATTAAACCAGAAGATAAAATTAAAGGGTTTAAGGAAGGCGCTGACGATTATTTAACCAAACCCTTCGATATCGATGAATTAATATTACGAATTCGGGCAATCCTCAAACGCACCCATATCCAGTGGCAAACTGAGATAAAAACCGATACTCCACAAAATAAACAACCCTCACCATCAACACAATTGGAAATCGACGGTTATCTCCTTGATACAAGAACTTTTGAACTTACAATTCCTGTCATAGGAAAAATCCGTTTAACTCCTCTTCAATATGACATACTTTATCATCTAATGACTCATCCTGGCGAAACTTACTCTCCCGCCCGCCTATTAGACGAAGTATGGGATTATCCATCAGGCAAGGGGAGTCCAGATTTGGTTCGCGTCCATATAAAAACTTTGCGTGAACGTATCGAAACTGACCCTCAAACACCTACTTTCGTTCGCACCATCCCGGGGAAAGGATATACCGTAGGTCATTAAATTGATCGAGAAAATGCAAATGGATGAATCCAAAAAGATACTTCATCAATTCAATTCTTTTTATAATTTTCAAAATACGTTGTCAACCGCGCGATTATCCTCACCCTTTGAGGATATTCAAAAATTCATATTGCAGGAAATCCCTAAACTTTTAGATTGTGAAGCTTGTGCATTCATACTTTTCGATAATAACCACAAAGAATGGATGATCCAGAAATCATTAGGAGAAGATGGGGAATTTGTGTATCAAATCAACCCTAGAGATGGGACTTCGCTTATTAGAGAGTGCTTGAAATCCAACAATGCTTTTTTTACGAATACTGTTGCTAAAGAAAAAATCTTCGATCTCTACAGTGATAGTATCAACAATCAAGAAGCTCATTCATTAGCTTGTGCTCCTTTTTTTACAAGTGATAAAGTTAAAGGGGCACTTCAAGTTACTAATAAAAAGCTTGGAGATTTTTCTCGGACAGACTTACAGATCTTATATATGAGCGCTTTACTTGTTGGTAGCCTTTTTGAAGAGAACCGATTAACCCAAGAACTTGAGCTAACTAAAAGTCAATTAGAAACTAGTCATGCCGAATTAAACCATTCAAAAAATCTCTTCCTTGCCCTTTTCGGAAATCTGCCTACACCGATCTATATCATCGATCGATCCTATAAAATCACGGCAATCAATACAAGCCGTCGATCACAGCTAGGTAAAAGCCAGGAATCATTAATAGGTAAACACTGCTATAAAGCCTTATTTAAACGCAATGAGCCATGTTTAAAATGTAGTGTATCTGAGACATTCGAAAATGGCAGTAAGACTCAACGGAACGAGCGTCGAACCTATGAGATTTCGGGGGAAACATCAGAATGGGAAATTAGCTCATATCCGATTTTCTCAGATAATAAAGAGATTACTCATGCCATCCTAATCGAAGAAGATATGACAGAAAGAAATCGATTGGAAGCCACCTTAGCCCAATCAGACAAACTTGTCGCAATCGGGCAGCTGGCTGCAGGGATCGCACACGAAATCAGTAATCCGCTCACAGCCATAATCGCCAACGCCCAAATCTTACATAGAGAATTAAAGCAAGATGAAAATTTACTAGAATCGGTAGACTTAATTTCAAGAGCAGGCGCGAGAGCAGCGCAAGTTGTACAAAACCTTCTCGATTTTTCAAGAAAAGATGAATATCATCTTGAAATCACAGATATCAACGAGACAATAGAGAAAGCCTTGGCGCTTGTTCAACATGAATTGATCGCCAGAGGTGTTCTTCTCGAATTTCATCCACAACTAGAACTACCCCCCATTTACGCCAGTCAAGACCATCTCCAAAGCATTTGGTTAAATTTATTGCTAAACGCAATTGACTCGATAGATAAACAATACGGGAAAATTGAAATCAAAACCAAAGCTTCCAATAAAGAAATTCAAGTTACAGTAAAAGACAATGGAAAAGGTATTTCCCCAGAAAACCTAACACGCGTTTTTGAACCCTTTTATACAACAAAAGCCCCAGGTAGAGGTACTGGGCTCGGATTATCTGTAAGTCATCGGATTGTAAAACAACATGAAGGAAGTATTCAAATACAAAGCACGGTTGGCACTGGTACAACCTTCATCGTTACCTTGCCAGTAAAATAGACCCTCCATCTTATCTATTTATTAATCAGAATTTAAAAAGATCTTCTACAAGTAGAATTAATTGTATGATTCCCTTTAGTATCAGTTCGGTATTGATATATTCTTCTACCGTATGAGCATTTCCACCGCTTGTAACACCAACACATAATGCTGGGATTCCTAAACTCAAAGGAATATTCACATCTGTTGAGCCTATCGTTAAGTTTGGATGTATCCCTATCTCTTCCAAAACCTTTTGTGAAAGTTGAATAAACGGGTGATCAGCAGATATCTCACCTGCGGGGCGATTACCAATAGGCTCTGTAAGTATTTTTACCTCTCCTATTGAGAATTTGGCGACTAACTCATCTACATCTTCATTCATCATTTGCAATACATCTGCATTCTCTGACCGAAGATCCAACTCAAAATGTGCTTCAGACGCAATTGTATTCACACTAGTACCACCACCAATTACTCCAATATTCATTGATGAACGCGGTTCAACCGGAATCTTTAATCTTGTCATTGATGCAATCAGATCTGCAATGGTATGGATTGCAGAGGGTCGACCAAAGTCAGCCCACGAATGCCCCCCTTTTGTTCGTACAGTGATACGATATCGACGCACACCCAATGCTCGATGATAGATATAGCCTAATGCCATCCCTTCAATCGCTAAATACACTAAAACATCTTTCCCAAACCGTTTCACCAAAGCTCGCATTCCGTATAAATCCCCAAGACCTTCCTCACCCACATTGGCAACAAACCAAATATCTCCTCGAAATTCCTCTTTTTGCTTTTTTCCCGAATCGGCATGCATTAATTTATTAAAAAACCATATTAGTCCAAATAAACTAGCAACCCCAAATGAATTATCCCCAATTCCAGGACCAAAAATTTTGCCTGCTTCTTGACGAATCGATAAATCAGTATAACTCGGGAAAACAGTGTCTAAATGTGCAGATATTATTATTGGTGGCGAGGATGCATTCCCAGGCAGCCGTCCATAAACATTTCCATACTCATCGGTGTTTACATCCACGAGTCCTTCCTTCAAGAAACCATCTTGAACAAAAGCTCCTCGCTCCTGTTCAGCGAAAGTTGGCGCTGGTATTTGTTGAATTTCAATAGCTTTTTCAATCACTCGAGGTATCAATCCCATTTCCTTAATCTGTTGATGAAGATCATTAATTTCCATTGCTATACCTTTCGAATCGAATTTCTGAGCGCTTCTATTCTGGCGTTTGCCAGTCCTGGCAAAGAGTCCAACGCATAAGTAGGTTGGTTACCTTCAACAACTAAGGATGATGAGATATTGCCATGCAAAACTGCTTCTAGAGGATTGTAGCTTTGGCGATAATTTGCCAAGAACCCACCACAGAAAGCATCACCTGCACCAACTGTATTTTTCATTCGCGATGGATATGAAGGAATCTCCCAACGAGATTTCGAACCGGAATCATATAATAATTGACCGCGTTCACCGCGTTTGATCACAATCACCTCACAACCATAGGAAGCAAGAGCTTCAGCGATCTCCCAAAGATCGATACTTTTTCCTTGAAATAGCGATAATACTTCCTCCTCTGAAGGGAGAAAGGCATTTATTCCAGTGAGAAGTGAGGGAACATCACTCCAAAAAGTTGGGTTCATATAGCCAGGGGATGGGTCCAATGTAATCAGCGTTGCATGCATTTGCCTTAGCGTTGCTGGAATAAGACTATGCGTAAGGTAATCCAGGGGACAAATATGAACTGCGTTTATATCAACATAATCTGAAGGAATATCATCCTGCCGAATGGATAATTCAGAAAACTTCGTTCGACTGTCAACCTGCATACTTCTATCACTATAACCTAATAACGCTTTTGGATAAGGTAATCCCAACCTGGCGAAGTGAGCGACTGGATCATCTCTAATATAATGATTGGCATCAATAAAAGCAAAAAATCTGCGTAGATCAATTGCTCCTGGTAAGATTTTTACACCATCAATATTAAAACCTTTTTGGCTCAATGCATCTAGCCAATCCTGAGGGTAATCTTCACCGACTTTAGCAAGTATCGCAGGTAATTGTTCAGTCTCCCAAATCGACAGACCTACAGCAGCATATATGGCATTCCCCCCAGGAATATCCAACAAATGATCACCATTTGGAAATAATAAATAATCTCGAGTGAGGCTTCCTACAATCATGAAACGAGGTGATTGTTTTAGCATGATCTAATTATGCCATGAAAAAGGAGTATCCTTTCAAAAAGTAAGATACTCCTTTTTTGATTTGTTAAATAACTTAGGTTTATCTGAAACAAACTTCAGAATGGAAAATGCGGAGAAATGATTGCGTCATCCCCTTATAATGATGCAATACTGCGCAATAAACCAAGCACTAAAACTCCAATTTTTACACCTTCACCCAACGACATATCTGGAGGATTATCTTCTTCAGCCCTTTGTAAAAGTAAGTATGCCGCTGCAATACCTATTACGGTTCCCAATAAACCTCCGAGAATTAAATACTTTTGCTTCCAAGCTTCTTGTTTTACGATCGATTTTTGTTTATCTTTCATTCGCATACCCTTTCCTATTTTTTTTACTTTATTTTTAGATTATAAAATTGTTTAAGGGTTATCATCCCAGGAAAGAAAGCATCCATAATTATTACATCTTCCATCTACTTGATTCGGCGGATACTTTCTCTCATCTTATTAGCAGAAGCCATCCATGCGTTTATTCGAATGAATGGTTTAGTAATAAATTCTCCTATCAATTGCACCCGATTATTAACCAAATATAACCACTGATAAACTCGGAAAAAAAAGGGTGGAAGTACTTTTATGAAATAAACCGTTGCGTAAACGCTTACAGCTAAAATAAACAGCGATATAAGCGCCATGAAAATGACTGGAACAAGTAAAAAAACAACGGAAATATCAGCCCAACGACTATCTTGCTCCGCTGTTGCAGGATATATCGTTATAACTGCCAACGCTAACGTGACCAGAGAAAAAATAATTACCGGTATCGTGACCTGAAGAAATACCTCTTTACGATGTCTTTCTTGAGTCACAGAATTTCTAAGATTTTTTTGAGCCAATCTAGTTTTTTCCATATTCTCCTATTTTAGCAGAAAATTTTCACATTTCATGCTTTTCTTTTTAATTCAGCAATATATGGTAAGGTGCGAAATTTCTCTGCGTAGTCTAAACCATAACCTACTACCCACACAGAAGGGATATCAAAACCTAAATAGTCGATCTCAATATCTAAATGATTACTTGGCTTCCGAACTAGTGCACATGTACGCAAAGAAGCTGGTGAGCGACCTTTAAGGATTTTATGAAGATATAGGAGGGTATTTCCTGTATCTACAATATCCTCCACAATCAAAACGTGTCGATTCTCAATGGGTTCACGAAGATCCATCAAAATACGCACAGCTCCAGATGTTGTCGTTTTCCCATAACTTGATAAAGCCATGAAATCAACCAAATGGGAAATCGTTAAATTGCGAGTCAAATCTGCCAGGAAGATAAATGCTCCTTTTAATATTCCGACAACATAAAGCTGATCAATATCTTGATAATCATCAGAAATCTGAGCAGCTAAACTTTCCACACGAGCTTGAATTTCTTCCGGAGTGATCAACACTTTTACTAAATCTGGATGTAGTCCTTGCATTACCTTTTTCCTCATTCTGTTACATTATTTTATTGATAGGGCAACAATTATAGAAGCCACCCTTATTATATTTTACCGCAATAACGCAGTTCCGATTTAAAAAAACCTCATCTGTTGAAAAATATTTCCTTAGGTATATAATAAAGTCAATTCATTAGCCAAATCAAAAAAACCTTTGCATGAAATAAGAGAATGCTACCATGACCTATAATACTTATCAGTCTCCCTTCTCGTGGCGCTATGGAAGTCAAGAAATGCGAGAGGTCTGGAGTGAGATCCACAAACGATATCTATGGCGTAAAGTATGGGTAGATCTTGCGGAAATACTCTCAATATTTGAGATTGTAACTACAGACCAAGTTAATGATCTAAGAAATCATTACAAGCATGTGGATATTGAGCGCTCTTTAGAGATCGAAGCCCTCATCCATCATGACTTGATGGCAGAACTAAAGACATTTACCGAACAAACAAAAATCGGTGGAGGCATTCTTCATCTAGGAGCCACCTCTTCAGACATTGAGGATAATGTTGATGTTCTCAGAATACAGGAATCCCTCATCCTTGTCCTGGAAAAGTTGAGATGTCTGCTGCTGGAATTTGCTCGAAAAATTGAACAATTCGTAGATCTTCCTATTATCGCGTTCACCCATTTACAACCAGCCGAACCGACCACACTCGGTTATCGTTTTGCAGGATATGCACAAGATTTATTTTCGGATTTTCAAGAACTAATCTCAATCCAAGGAAAGTTAAAGGGAAAGGGTTTTAAAGGCGCTGTCGGAAGCGCAGCTTCTTTCGGGGAGTTACTCGGGAAAGAAAATATCCAAGACTTTGAACTGACTATGTCGGAAAAACTCGGCATTCAATTCTATCCAATCACAACCCAAGTTTATCCTCGCAAACAAGAGTATCAACTTATTTGCGCTCTTTCAGGACTAGGAATTTCCCTGTATAAATTCGCATTTGATCTACGAATTTTACAATCCCCACCCATTGGAGAGTTAAGCGAACCTTATGGAAAAAAACAAGT
Organism: uncultured Anaerolineaceae bacterium; assembly: GCA_964547225.1. Taxonomy (GTDB): domain Bacteria; phylum Chloroflexota; class Anaerolineae; order Anaerolineales; family UBA4823; genus CAZJMV01. Next base: position 23,749 of record CAZJMV010000159.1, read on the forward strand.
CGGTTCATCAGCAATGCCTTTTAAACGAAATCCAATAAATTCCGAAAAGATTGATTCGCTTTCTCGCGTACTGGCACAAATGCCTCGCATTGCATGGGATAATGCTGCTCATTCTCTTCTGGAACGCACACTTGACGACTCTGCTAATCGACGTTTTTTACTGCCAGAATCCTTCTTGATAGTAGATGAAATGCTCGAAGTCACCCAAAAAATCATAAATGACTTACAAATCGATCATCGATCGATTCAACAGAACCTGGAAAAATACGGTCCATTTGCTGGAATCGAACGGGTATTAATGAATCTAGTAAAAAGAGGTGCAAACCGCCAAGAAATGCATGAGCGTTTAAGAGACCTCGCTAACCAGGCATGGGAAGCTATTCGCAGTGGACAGCCAAATCCACTCACCAAATCCTTATCATCGGATGTTGAAATCCGAAGATATATTTCTAAAGATGATATACTGGATCTAATGAGAATTGATGGTTATCTGGGGAATGCACCTATAAGAGCAAAAAATATGGCTACCCTTATAATAAACGAACTCTCTTAGATTAATTTCTAAAGATCGTTTCCAAACGGTCTGGTCCAACGGAGACAATCGTGATTGGGACTTGGATCAATTCTTCAATTTTATAAATATATGCTTTTGCTCGATCAGGAAGTTCTGAAAAATCTCTTATAGAACGTGTTGACTGAACCCATCCAGGCATAGTGATATAGACCGGTTCACATTTTCCCAACCAAATGGCATCCCCTTCCCAATAATGCCAAATACGGTCATCATTATCGGGAGATCGGTAACCAATGCAGATTTTCAATTCAGGTAACGTATCCAGTACATCTAACTTCGTTAGCGCAACTTCGGTAGCGCCATTGATTTGGGATGTAAAACGAACTAGATCAGCATCAAACCAACCACATCGCCTTGCTCTACCTGTTACCGTTCCAAACTCGTTTCCCTCCTTCAATAGCGCTTTCCCCATTTCATCAAAAAGTTCGGTTGGCATAGGACCGGAACCCACACGAGTTGTATAAGCTTTCGCCACAGAGATAACTTTATCGATTTGTCGAGGAGCAATACCGAGCCCCTCCGCAGCTCCTCCGACTAATGTTGTTGAAGCTGTACAAAAAGGATAAGTACCCCAATTATTGTCTAAAAGCGTCCCTTGTGCACCTTCAAGCAAAATATCTTCATCATTAGCGATCATTTCCTGAATCAACCCATAAGATTCTAGGATAAAAGGTTCAATTATTTTATATTGATTAATTTTTTCAGCAAAAACCGTATCAAAATCTAAAGGTTCTTTTCCAAACGAGGAAAAAATTTTATTCTTTAACTTTAATTGAACATTTAACTTCTTTGCAAATACATTTACGTCCAACAAATCCGCAATTCGAATTCCATTATAACTGACCTTATCAGCATAAACAGGACCCATTCCTCTTTTGGTTGTCCCAGTTTTTGACTTCCCTTTTGCTTCCTCGAATATTTCTTCAAGTATTGGATGATAAGGCATAACAATATGACAACGAGGAGATATCCAAAGGCGCTGATCAAGTATTATTCCTAATTCTTGAATTGTATTTATCTCTTCGATTAGAGTGTTTAAATTTACAACCACACCAGGTCCAATGACACATTTCGAAGCTGGATTTGAGAAACCATTTGGAGTTAATCTCACTTTTATCGTGCCATATTTATTTACAACCGTATGACCAGCATTATCTCCACCATTAAACCTGGCGACAAGTTTTGCGTTTCGGGATAATAAATCTACAACTTTTCCCTTCGCTTCATCTCCCCATTGAGATCCAATTACCGCAGTTACAGCCATCAAATATCCTCCAATCAACAATTCATTAGGTTTTCTTCAACTTCAACAAACAACTATGCAATCTCTACTGTTCGTTTTTATACAGCAGCTTTATTACGCTTGAAACGAGGGTCTCTCTCTAAAGTTAATCTCAAACCCTCTTCAAGTGAAAAATTTGGCGAATAACGTAATTTCTCTTTTGCCAATTCTAAGCTGGCGCACATACGAGAGACGCCTGGATCATTAATCGGATTTACAATCGCTTCCACTTTCGAACCAGTCACATCCATAATAAGCCGCACTAATTCCTTGATATCGGTTTCTACTCCACATCCAATATTGATCACTAAATCATCGATATTTGGCGCAGTTGCTGCAGATATCATCGCACTTACCACATCATCCACGTAGACATAATCGCGTGTCTGACTTCCATCCCCATGCATAACGAGTGAACCCCCACGAAGCGCCTGTCGCAGAAAATTTGGGATGACTGGAGCATGAGAAGGGGGAATTCTTTGACCAGGACCATAGGCATTAAAAACTCTTAGACATACTGTCTCAATTCCCCAAAGATTCCCAATTGTGTGAACGTAATATTCACCAGCCAATTTTGAGACAGCATAAGGTGAACGAGGATTTGGTCGTGCATCTTCAGTCAATGGTTGCTCGCCTTGATCACCATAAACAGTACCAGAAGAGATAAAAACAACACGTCGCACACCAACATCTCGCATAGCTTCCATAAGACTCACTGTTCCCCCGACATTTACAGCATTATAATCTCGAGGGTAGAGCACTGATTCAGGAACAGATACTCTGGCAGCAAGATGGTAAACACAATCGACGTCCTGTAATAGAGTCCATAACTTAGGGCGATCATTAACATCTCCACGAGTGAAAAGAACATCCGGAGATAGAGCTTCCGGATTTCCCGCTGAAAGATCATCAATACCTCGCACTTGATGCCCTTCTCGAACAAGATAATTTGCCAGATTTGAGCCTAAAAAACCTGCTACACCTGTAATCAAAAAGTTCATAATATCCTTCACTTTGTATTATTATGTGCTGTGCAAAGATTTCTAATTGTTTATCATTATAGCATGCAAAATTATCTCATGTTCTTAATGTGTTCTAAAGGTAATATTGTTTTTTTATTAAACATCACATGGTAAAATGCTTAGCCATGAAGTATTTATTTCATCTGCATCGTGTTCTTTCACTCCTAATACTGATAATCATCGGTGGATTAGCTTTAACTGGTAGTGTTATCCCCCTCGTTGACCAAACGAATCAAGTTAGGGCGATATCTCGTCCCTATGAATTTGATTATGCGACCTGGACACTAAATGCTTTTTATATAAAGTTCTTCGAATCTGCATTAGGGACAGGAAACTATCTTTCAAGCGAGACGCGTCGTCAGCTTGTCTTGGAATACCTAATGCTTGTCGACCAAATCCAAGCCATTGAGTATCAGTTAATATCGATCTATTCAAATCCAGCAATCGATAACTCAACAACCATAGCAGCCGAACTAACCCAAGAATACGAGCACTTATCAACTCTAAGAGATTTGCTCTCGCCAGTAGTCGAGGATATTTTAGAGGATCAAATATCATATGTTCTCGATATTTTAAGTATTGATTATGCAGGACAACCACTTCCACCAGTTCTCTACCACAGCACACCGCTTCCCCTTGCATTAATCGTTAGTCCAAGAGATATTATCCGCCAAGATGAAAACATCTCTTTGATTGCAGATATGACTGTTGAAGAACAAATCAAACTAGAAGAACACGTAGATGATTCCCTTAATGTATCGTCGTTAGTTGTTCATATCGGTGGCGTTGGTGTATATCCCACCATGGTACAACAAACCAGTTCCTTAAATTGGTTGAGTGAAGTCATCTCCCATGAATGGGTGCATAATTTTTTAACCTTAAGACCATTGGGTATGAATTATATGACGAGCGATATAATGAGGATAATAAATGAAACAACTGCCTCTATTGCTGGAAAAGAAATCAGCCTAGCTTTTCTAGAGACATTTTATCCAGAATTAGTTCAAGAGCAGAAATCATCTTCAACAATTAGCCTGAATGTAAAAGCAGCTGAACCATCTACTTTTGACTTTCGAGAAGAGATGCATAAAACAAGAATCCAAGTAGATTATCTATTAGCTGAGGGGAAGATACAAGAAGCTGAAAAATATATGGAGGAACGAAGACTACTATTTTGGGAGCAGGGATACAAAGGTATACGTAAACTCAATCAAGCCTATTTCGCTTTTCATGGCGCATATGCCGATCAACCAGGTGGAGCTGCACCACAGGAAGACCCAGTAGGTGAAGCTGTTAGGACTTTGCGAGCTCAAAGTGATTCCTTAGCAGAATTCCTAAATAGAATTTCTTGGATGTATACTTTTGATCAATTACTAGAGGCAATTTCTGAAACAGAATAAAACAAGAATTCAAGTATACATCACTATATGTATTTATGGAGTTTTTGATGAAAAATAAACTTACCTATCTATTCATGATACTGATTATTATTCTCCTTTTTGGGTGTAACCAGAAACCATCCGAGCCTTTACAAGAGAAAATTAACGTACCTACACCAACCCAGGACGCTCAATTAAACTCATCTTCAGATCCAAACATACCAACAAAAGAACCTGGTTGTACAGTACGCAGTGAGAAACCAACGCCAGATCCAACCCGTGAAGCGCTTCTTCCCCCACCTACGGATGAAGACTGGAAAAGGGGAGCTGAAAACGCTTATGTTACCATTATTGAATATGCAGATTATCAATGTCCTGCTTGTTCCACCTTTTCCTCAATATTAAAGGAATTGTCTGAAGATTATCGAGATGATTTACAAATTATATATAGACACTTCCCTTTAAGCTCCCACGACAAAGCTCAACTGGCAACTCAGGCAGCAGAAGCAGCTGGAATTCAAGGCGGTTTCTGGGAGATGAACGACTTACTATTCGAAAATAGAGAGCAATGGGTAACCCTTTCAGAAGAGGATTTCAAAAAATGGCTTCTTGAACAAGCTGAAAACATCTCGTTAGATGTGAATCAATTTGAAAAAGACATGATGAGTGATGAAATCCAGGCGTTAGTAAAAAACTCCTGGGAAAGAAATGCAGCGATCGGAATGCCAGGCACTCCTTTTCTCATGATCAATGGATATCCATATAATGGACCACTCAGTTATTCTGATTTAGCCGCAACGATTGAAATGATATTGTTGGAAAAAATTCAATTCAACGAATGTCCAGAAATGATGATTGATCCTGAAAAACAGTATTTTGCAAATATTGAAACAGAAAAAGGGTTGATCACTTTAGAGCTATTTCCGAAAGAGGCGCCTTTAGCAGTGAATAATTTCATATTTCTATCACAACAAGGTTGGTATGATGGCGTTACATTTCACCGTGTAATTCCTGGATTCGTCGCTCAAGCAGGAGATCCCAGTGGTACAGGATATGGAGGTCCTGGCTATGCTTTCGACAACGAAATCTCGGATAATCGAAAGTTTGATCGTCCGGGGATGGTTGCCATGGCAAATGCTGGTCCTGGGTCAAATGGCAGTCAATTCTTTATTACTTATTCTGCTGTACCAAGACTAGATGGCAACTACTCAATATTTGCTCAAGTCATATCAGGTATGGAGATTGCTGAAAACCTTTCACCTCGTGACCCATCCAAATCGTCGGATTTACTAGCGGGAGATGAAATAATCCAGATAACCATTGAAGAGAAATAATGTTCTCATAAGATAGATAATTAAATCGTGAAAAATAATTTAGATCATCAAGCAAATTCAAACCCTGATTGGTTTTCAATCATTCAGTTTATGTTTAGCTCAATTGCAATCATTGGGCTTTGGTTATTAAGCTTTTTCCTTATAATAATTGGATTTACCAACTTCTTTGTAGATTCTCTTATCAGAACAGATCCATTGCCAATGTTCATGATTGCTAGTTCATTAATAGTAACTGGTATTCTAATCATCCCCTCAGCTTATTTTTCCTTTCATAATATTCCAAATAAGCAACCTAAAAATCACAATTCAATCATTAGCCTTGGAAAAAAATCGCTAATAGGTTTTCTGTGGATCATTATTTCATTCCCTATCATTATTGTTCTAGGATATTTGATAAGTCAGAATACCAATATTGCTTGGCTTCTTCTCCCCCCCCTACATATTGCTGCGATCGTTATACCCGTAATTGGTGTTCTATTCTTAACTATACGTAACTTACCTCTCGGAAGTCATCAACGAATTTGGGGAGTATTCTCCACAGGTCTAATCTTGGGACCACTAATCATACTAATCCTGGAGAGCTTAGCTGCTCTCATTATCTTGATTCTCGGGTTCTTATTAATTACTCCCAACCCTGAAATGGTTGATAAGATCATCAAGTTATCAGAATGGCTCTCAAATAGCAACCCTTCTCCCGAATTGGTATTTAACGAACTTGGTCCATACCTAACAAAACCAGTCCCTGTATTCATAGCACTTTTTTTTGGAGCATTTCTTGTTCCGCTAATCGAAGAAGCAATAAAACCTATAGGTGTTTGGTTGCTTTATGGAAAGAAATTATCTCCAACAGCTGGATTCGTTGCTGGTGCACTGAGTGGCGCTGGGTATGCTATTTTTGAAAGCCTCATCCTTACCAGTAATTCTCAGGAATGGACTTTACTAGTCCTAGCCCGAATTAGCACCGGGGCAATCCACATTCTGACTACGAGTTTAGTAGGATGGGCTATTGTTCAAGTTTGGAGTGATCGTCGAATTACTCAATTAATAATCACCTACAGTTCAGCGGTTCTCATCCATGGTTTATGGAATGCATTATCATTAACTTCATCCTTCGCACTCTTAACCACTGAACTAGGTATATCATCAAACACACCTCTCATAAATCGCATTGGCATAGGTGCACCATTTGCATTAATATTTCTCGCCTTTGGTTCACTACTCACCATTATGCAGATTAATAAAAAACTCACCATATCTAACCCCAAAATTAATACATTCTAATACCCGCATAGATTTCTTCCAATTTACCCATCTAAAGCATGCTATAATCTCGCTGATCATGTAGGACATATAGAAGCAAAGGAGATTTCTTTTTTTTATGCTGGAACTGATATCCTTTATTATTGATTTTATTTTACATCTTGACAAACATCTGAGCATTATCATTCAGAACTACGGAACCTGGACTTACGCTCTTCTATTCTTAATAATATTCATGGAAACTGGTTTTGTTGTGACCCCATTTCTCCCTGGAGATTCACTGCTTTTTGCAGCTGGGACCTTTGCTTCACCCGCGTTAGGTTCCCCTCTCAATGTTTGGTTACTCTTTTTATTGTTAATTATTGCTGCGATCACAGGTGATACCGTTAATTATTGGATCGGTCATTATATTGGCCCGAAGGCATTCAGCGGAGAAATTCGTTTCCTTAAGAAAGAGTACCTAGATCGCACCCATGAATTTTATGAGCGTCATGGTGGAAAAACCATCTTTTTAGCTCGTTTTATCCCAATCATTCGAACTTTTGCTCCCTTTGTCGCTGGAGTAGGGCAAATGAATTACGGATATTTTCTGACCTATAATGTCGTTGGTGGTATTACCTGGGTTTCCATCTTCTTGTTTGGTGGATATTTCTTTGGGACTTTACCCTTTGTACAAGAGAATTTTACTTTTGTGGTATTAGCAATCATATTTATATCTGTGCTTCCAGCGGTTTTCGAAGCCCTAAAAGAAAGAAAGCGCGTCACTCAAGACGCTGAAGCTAACTAAATATAAATCGATACACCAAAGAATACTGCCTGATTACACTAGTAATTCTCTTGGTCAGACATTTCTTTTTTGATTAACTTATCACAACAACGAGTGCAATTGCTTGAGATTCTGTATGACTAAGACTAATCGACCAGTTATTAAGGTTACTGTCCTCTGCAAGCTTCGCAGCATTTCCAGACAGTTTAAGAATAGGTCGATTAGTAATACCATATACGACCTCAATATCCTTCCATCCTATCAGCCCAATCCCTGTTCCTAGCGCTTTAGCTACAGCTTCTTTTGCAGCGAATCTAGCTGCTAAAGAAGCTGAATTTCTGCGAGTTTCGATTAACTCCCGTTTCGTAAAAATACGATCCAGAAACCGATCACCATATCGTTCTAATACGTCTTTAAATCTTTGAATATCAAGGATATCAATTCCAGAGGATAGTGATTGAATACTCCCCATGTTTATCCCTGAGACCCAGCTATTGCAATGGCTAATTTTTCTGCATTCAAATATTTCTGTGTAGATTTTAAAATATCTTCTGCAGATACCGATCTGATCATATCAGGATATTCTCGATAGTAATCCAAGCCGAGTTGATAACGTTCAATCGCGACCAATGATGCTGCCACACCTGCATTTGATTCTAATGACAACGGCATTCGACCAATAATATTTGCTTTACTATCACTCAATTCATCTTCACTTACAGGTTGAGATGAAAAATTCTTGATTTCTTGTATGATTAATTCAATTGATTTATCGATCTTTTCGGGTGCAACGCCTGCTGATATCTCCCACGGTGACGGTCCTGGCCCTCCTCCCACGTTACTAGAAATATAATATGCCAAACCAGCTTTTTCGCGTACGATCTCTCCTAGCCTTCCCATCATCCCAAATTGCCCAAAGATATTGTTCCCTACCATTATTGGCAGATAATCAGAACAAAAACGTGAAGGACCTGCTACACCTATAACGATATCTGATTGCGTTTTCTCTGGAATTAATATGGTTTTTTTTATCGTTTGAGGAAGAGGGTCAGGAGCATTAATAACTGGAATTGCAGCTTGATCTTGATTTTCCCAATCCCCTAATACTTTTTCAACTGTTTCAATAACGCTATTGGGATCAATGTTTCCTACTATAGAGATAATCATTCCGTTAGGTCCATAATGCTTTTTATGAAAATCAGCAATATCGCTACGCGTTATAGTTTGCACAGTCTCAACATAACCTTCTTCTGGGTGGCGATAAGGATGATCTTTATAAACGATTTGGTCAAATAACAATGCTGCCATTTCGCTGGTATCCTGTGATCGGATAGATAACGAGGTCAATAGTTGGGTTCGAAGTTGTTCCAAGTATTTTTCCGGGAAAATTGGATAACGTAAAATATCAGCCAAGATGGATAATAGAATTTCAAAATCTTCTGATAAGGCTCTTCCATTGAAAGTTGCTGAATGTGTACCACTCGCAACACCGAGACTTGCTCCAATTGATTCAAGATCACGGTAGATATCTAGGAAGTTCTTATTATGAGTACCGCGCATTAATGCTGATGATGTAAAATCAGACAGCCCTAGTTTATCATCATTATCATACAAGGAACCCGCTGGCAGAATTCCACTAATAAAAACTGATGAACTATAACGGTTTTCTCTTGAAAGAACAATAATGCCATTCGAGAGAGTTTGTCGATTGATATCTTCAGCGCTGGGTATCGATTGAATCTTCTCATAAAATGAGGATGTTAATAAAACAGATTTTCCAATTTTCTTTTTTTCACGATCCATTTTAATTAAACCGTTAATTCTTATTTGGTCGATAAACTCCAACAATTCTTTTTTGTTTATTTAGATATTTCTTAGCAACCCTTTGAACATCTTCTGGAGCAACTGCGGATAATTTTTCTTGAAAGTTACTCAGCCAATTCTCTGTTGAGATCATTTCGGAAATTCCCAACCAAAAGGCTTGATTTGTTATTCTTTCACTTCCATAAGCAAATAACGCTTTTGATTGTTTTAACGCTCGTATTAATTCTTCTGGTTTTGGTCCTAATTCTTGAATTCGGTTTATTTGTTCTTCAATGACATCCAACACATTCTGAATATTACTATTTGGATGCAAGATCGTCAAAATAATATTTATGAAAGGATCAATTGTTGCGTAAAGCATGCTACGTAAGCTAACTGCGAATTCTTTATCAACAACTGCTTGATAAAGTCGAGATGTAATATTTGATATACCACCGCTAAACATATTCAAGGTACTTGGTCCTGAAAGCATACTATCAAGAATAATAAAAGGGAAAAAATCAGGATGTGTGGCTTCTGGAGACCGATAAGCAATTTGAATATAGGTTGTATCTCCCGGTCCTCCAATCTCGACCCTTCTCTCAGATGATTGTTCTGGTTCCATATTGGGACAAAAGTTTGAAAGTTCTACCGAAGGTATTTTTTCATAAGCTCGAATAACTTTATCCAACATTTCTTCATTATTAAAATCACCTGTTAATACAAGAACAGCATTTCTTGGATGATAATACTTACGATAATGTTCAATTAGATCAGCTCTCTGGATGCTTTTAATATCCTCCGCTTCTCCAATTACCTGATGACGATAAGCATGATCTAAAAAAGCTGATGCTTGCACCGCTTCCGATAGTCGAAAAAGTGGCTCATTCTCATGTCCCTGCCTCTCCGAGAGAATCACTCCTTTCTCTAACTCAACATCATCAGTAAGAAAAAGACTATTCGTCATTCGATCCGCCTCAATATCTAATACAAGATCGATTCTTTCAGCGGGCATTGTCTCAAAAAAGACTGTCCAATCTAAGGATGTAAGAGCATTCCAAATACCACCTTCTCGTGATATCACCCGATCTAATATACCCAAAGGAAAACGTTGCGTCCCTTTAAACTGCATATGCTCAACCCAATGAGAAATACCTGTCTTTCCCTGAAATTCATTTCGAGAACCAACTCGATACCATATCCATTGGCTGATAACCGGAACGGTATGTATTTCTCTTAATAAAACAGTTAACTCGTTTGACAATATGGCTTTAGTAACTGGTGATTCCATCATTGATTTCCGCAATTGATCGAGAAACTAATTTAATTAAACAACTAATCATACCAGGTTTTTAAACACCATAACAATCAATCATAACCTAATTTTTTTACCATCATCAAATTACGAAAAAAAAGGAATTATTCATCTGGTAAATTATATTATGACACTTGTCGTTTCAAATGCTCATCGCTATAATTACAAAGTAATTCAGATAAATAAAGTCTTCTTATAATAAATTCCGTATATAAGCTGGAGCAATACACTCATGAAAAATAAAAACAATGAAGGAATAGTAGCCATAATTGGGGCTGGACCTGCCGGATTGTTTGCTGCCAAAAAATTGGCGCAATCCAATATTGAAGTTGCTTTAATCAACCGCGATATTAAACCCGGTGGCTTGGCAGAGTATGGCATTTATCATAACAAGTATAAAATGAAAGATGGTTTACGGAAACAATTCTCTGAGATACTTGAAATGCCGAATATTCACTATTTCGGGCATGTAACAATTGGAAATAAATCTGAGATCACATTAGAAACGATACGTGATCTAGGTTTTTCTGCAATCCTTGTAACCGTAGGCGCTCAAGGAACAAAATGGTTAGGGTTACCTGGAGAGGAACTTGATGGTGTCTATCATGCCAAAGACATCGTTTACCACTATAATAGATTACCACCATTTAGCACAAAGGAATTCTCTATAGGAGAAATAATTGCAATCATTGGAGTAGGTAACGTCATGATAGATATTGCCCAGTGGTTGATCAGAGATTTGAATGTCTCAGAAGTAATCGCAGTCGCACGCCGAGGACCAGTAGAAGTAAAATTCTCCAAACAAGAAATGACCAATATTGCTGCAAATTTAGATATCAAGTCATTCAATACTGAAATAAACCGAGTCACCCCCTTTATGGAAGCAGTTGATCAATCACCAGAAGATGCCAAAAACTTTATCCTTTCTGCACTCCCAAAGGCATTAGAACCAATTTCTGAAACAATTTTCCGTTTCGAATTCTTATCCTCTCCCTCAAGGATAAGAGGAACACCGGAAGGGAAAGTATGCGGATTAGAAGTGGAAGACACAGCGTTGATTTCAAAAAATGGTGACACAAAGGTAAAAAAGTTGGGGACAATTCGAATTCTAGAGGTCGATACAGTCATATTTTGTATCGGAGATCGAGTAGATGATGAATTCGGTCTATCGGTGGAATGGAATGAATACGTAAAGAACCCAAATCCCCAATACCCAATTAACGGGGTATCTTATGAAGCATATGACAAATCAAAAGAAGAATCCATCCCGGGTATATTTATTGCCGGTTGGGCACGCGAGGCAAGTAGTGGTTTAGTTGGTGTTGCACGAAAAGATGGCACAAATGGTGCAGAGGCAGTGCTCAAGTATATTAACAAGCTTGATACTAAGCGTGACATTGCATCAGGAATAATTAATTTCAGAGATTATTTGACTTTAAAGAATATTAGATATGTAACAAAAGATGATCTAAAAAAACTCAATGCAGTAGAACGAGAAAATGCTTTCCGACAACGGTTGCGGGAATGCAAAATGGTAACTAATCAAGAGATGCTGGAAGCAATTTCATAAGTCATCGAGAAGAGTAAATTTTTTTTCTCAGAAACACTTAATCCAGCTTATAGGGTATCACTAAGATAAAACCTAATGAGATGGTAATCAAACCAACCATCAGCCCTATTGCCTGTAATGGTCCAAAATAAGGAATCGCAGGGTAAATTTGATTACCAAACCCAAATACATCTGCCATCCCAGAAGTTACTGCGATAACATACCCAGTCGCTACCAAACGATAACCAATATCAGCCGCGATTGTTTTTTGCATACTATTCCAGAGACTATTTATCGAAACAAAACCTCCCAAACAGATCATCGCTAAGCCGACTAATAAAACCGCGATCTGAACAAAACCAATCATTTCTGCTTTATCTAAATTGAACAACTGCGGTTGCACCCCTAACACATATACAAAAAGACCAACTATTGTTATCATCAACCCCATTCGCACTTTGTATTTAATTGATTTCCGATAATAATTAGAGTTTTTCATTTTTATTCTGGTAAAACATCTTTCAGTAATTTTATCCAATTTTTGCTAAAAATCAATTCGATATCATCCAAAGGATATCCTTTTTCCAAAAGAAATGGAGTTAGTTTTTGAAGATCAGCAATTGAATCCATCTCCATTGGGATAGATTGCAGACCAAAACCACCGTCAAAATCCGTCCCGATACCAACATGATTGGCATCTCCAGCAATTTGACATATATAATCAATCTGTGAGACAACATCTAAAATCGATACTTGATCCCGACGATCGCCTCTTTTCCATCCAGTTTTCAAAAAACTGTTGAATGGAACAATTCCAATCACTCCATCTCGTTCGATAATTCCTTCAATAGCTCTATCAGAAAGATGACGGTTACTTTCGGATTCGGGTAATAGATGCTGAGCATTACTATGAGAAGCGATAATTCTACCTGGATAAAAATCCAGGGCTTCTAATAAAGCTTTTTCATCCATGTGAGAAAGATCTAGAATGAATCCCAATTCTGCCATCGCATTCAGCAATGCAAACCCATCAGAAGTCAATGGGCCTGGCTCATCTGTGCCTCCACAAAACCGATTACCAGCCCATGCAGGTCCAATAATCCTAACACCTGCATCCCACCATTCTTCCAATTCAGGCAATTCGTCTATGCATTCTGCTCCTTCCATAAGAAGAACAATACCAACCGGGCAAGAAACAGCTTGAACATTATTATTTGTGTGTTTCTCCAGCTCTCGATTATTTAGAATGGATAGTAAATCACGACGGTTTAATATCGATCTGAAATAGTCAGGATGGTCATTGAACATTTGTTTATAGATATCCAACTGCGCTTGATAGAGTTCCTTTGCCTCAGAAATACTAGCATAACTAACTTTTTCCCATTCATCCGGAATTGAACGAGTTGGTGGTGCAAATAGTGTCGCGAATATCAACGCAATATTACCTTGCATATATTCTGGATAGCCAATAATTGAATCATCTGTAACCTCAACAGTGACGCTACCCTGTTCTAATGCTCTTGTTTCTTGAACAGATCTTGTATAATCTCGACCAAAGGCTAATATATTCCATGCAAGGTCTTGATGTGCATCAACGATTATCATCTATTATTCTCCAGTGTAGTAATTTTTGTAGCTATTTTTCGATCAAGTTTACCCATAGGGAATTCTATTAATTGATCAACAGGAACCCAACGAACAGATGTGGATTTCCAGGGCTTTACTTCTTGGTTCCAAATAAGTTGGCATAAGTAAACATGTTTAGTTGTTTTAAAATGAGTGTAGGTGTGATGATTTTCACCCCAAAAATCGATCACTTTAACCCTTAGATTCAACTTTTCTTGGATTCTACGGAGCAGATATTCCTGTGGATTCTCTTGGGTTTCCAGTTTTCCCTCAGGAAATTCCCACAAACCTCCTAATAATCCATCAGTTGGGCGTTGGTTAATAAGCACTTTTTCTCGATCAATGATTACTGCTGCAAAAAAAATATGATGAGGTAGTTTAGCCTTTGGCTTAATAACTGGACGTTCTTTCTGAACACCTAAGGCATACGATTTACAACATTTTTTTATGGGACATGCATTGCATAGAGGATCTTTAGGAATACAAATCAAAGATCCAAAATCCATCAATGCTTGATTAAAATCTCCTGCAAAACCTTTCGGAATTAATTTCCTTCCGATTTTTTGAAATATTCGTTCACTTGATCTTGATCCAAGTTCATCTTTTATATTAAAAATGCGCGCAAAGACTCTGCGAAGATTTCCATCTAGAGCAAGCTCATCCATACTAAATGCAATCGCAGCTATCGCCGCTGCAGTATATTGTCCCACTCCAGGTAGCTTCACAAGGTTTTTAACCTCTTGAGGAATTATCCCGTTCATCTGATGCATTATCATTTGAGAAGATTTGTGCAAGTTTCGTGCCCGTCCATAATATCCTAAGCCTTCCCATTGGTTCAACACCTCTTGTAGAGTGGCATTCGATAAGGAAGATAGTGTAGGAAAACGCGTCATCCACTGCTCATAATAGGGAATAACTGTTTCCACCCGCGTTTGCTGTAGCATTACTTCTGACACCCAAACTGAATAAGGATCCAAGTTAACGCGCCATGGTAAATCACGCCGATTATGATAATACCAATCCAATAAAATACTTGAAATTTCTGCGAAAATCAAATCTGAAACCCGCTACGCGCTTGCACCACCTTATAATCAAAATTCTCAACATACTCTAAAAGACGTTGAGTAAGATCATCCCATTCGTCTAATTGTAGCAATTTTTCCAAAGTACTCATACTTGGAATCTGTACAGCAGCCAGTATCTGGGGATCATCGCCATACATCGTAAACCAAGCATCCGTAGGTTCCATTCCCATTTTTTGAAGACCCGGCATAAAATCGCGTACAACAAATTCAAAATATTCTTGTTCGCGACCCTGTTTGATATCCCAAGTCATTAGTAACTTAATAGCCACAATAGCTGCTCCTGTATTCTTCTTAATTATGTTCGTGATCTAGTACCACAACACGCGTCTCTGATGGCACACTAGTCTTTGTGATCTTTAGACTAGGTTGGATTTCTAAATTTCCTACTCCCATCTCCTTAAGAAAACGGTTTACTGATTCTAGTTTTAGACTAGCGTTGGTCGTACAATAATGCATTGGAATAACAATACCAGGTTCTAACAAGCTAACAATCTCAACTGCTTTTGCAGCGTTAAGACCCCCTCCACCACCAACGGGAACGAGAACTACATCTACAGCACCAAGCGCTTCCACCTCTGATTGACTTGGGACTCTCTTCAAATCACCTAGATGTGCAATATTAATCCCATCAAAATCAAAGACATATAATGTATTTCTAGTTTCTTCCAGAGAACGTTTATTACGACCATTCGTGCAAACACCAGTAATAAAAACATCACCAATCTCATATTCACCAGGGCCAGTTAATACATGCTTTTTCCCGCGAATAGCCGAAACATTATTATGCCCTAGCGCATTATGACTAACTGTTACGATATCAGCTTTTAACTTTAACATGCCATAACCCGTAACTTGGTGGTCATAAGGGTCAGTCACAACACTAGCCATCCCTCGTTCCATCATCCTAAAACAAGATAGACCGTACCAAGTAATTTCCATTCGAACTCCTTTAATTAAACTAGATAAGATGTTCCTTCTTATTGTATATTACTGATTATACAATAAATCACGATAGATCGAAATTATTCTTATTTCGCCATGACTTACTTATTATTGCGAAACCCAAAATGGTTAATAATTCTTCATCGTCAAAGATTACCCAATATCAAAGTAAAGCCAATAATCTATAAGAACCATTAGATCATCAAAAAAATATAAAAACACCTGTTTTCCTTGACATGATAATAGCTTGAGTTTATAATGCCATCCGCTAAGTTCCTCGATAGCTCAATTGGCAGAGCGGGCGGCTGTTAACCGCTAGGTTGGAGGTTCGAGTCCTCCTCGAGGAGCTCTAAAAAACGCATCCAAATTGGGTGCGTTTTTTCTATAATCAGGGTTCATTCAACACCGAAAAGAAAAAATCCAGAGGCGGATTATTTGACCTACCAATCGACTACAAGTATAATCTTGATAATATCCCAATAAACTTAAACAAGCATTCATTTGCAATTTGTAAGAGGCCTTAATGGCATTAAAAGGTAATCTAAGTAACTTTACCATCACACAATTGTTGAACTTGATCAATTTAGCAAAAAAAACCGGCTCAATAATTCTAGAACGATCTGGTGATAAAATCGAGATTCACTTTAAAGATGGTAAGCTTGCCTATGCCAAAGACCAAAAAAGGGATAATAGCCTCATTAATATCCTTTTTCAATCAAAGCTGATAACAAGCAATCAAAAGAAAATATTCACACAAAATGCTGCGTCGATGACCGATAAAGAATTAGGTCTTTTACTCATCAATGCTGAATATCTGAACCAAGAAAAAATCATTAATTGTATTCATACTTATTATATGAGTATCCTCAAACAACTTTTTACCTGGGAAGATGGTGAATTTCAATTTGTTAATGGCATTCTTCCCCCAAATGATAAAATTACCATTAGTGTAAACTTAGAAAATATGATATTAGAAAGTTCCCGACGAATGCAGGAGTGGGAAAGATTGAATGATGAGATTCCAAGCCTAGAAATGGCTTTAAAGTTCGTAGATCAACCAACCACAAATATCCGCAGCTTAAAATTAAGTTCAAAAGAATGGCGCGTAATATCTTATATAAACCCAAAAAACACCATACAACAAATTGCTCATACGACTCATTTGTCAGAGCTCGAAATCCGTCGAATTGTGTATGGTTTTATACAAGCTGGAATAGTCGAATTAATCCGACCTCCCACCATGAAACAACCCCTATATGAAAGCTCCCGTATTAGAGCACCGAAGTCCAGCCCCGAACAACAAAAATCACTCATCAACAGGATCATCGAGAGAATACGTTCACACTAGGGACTTATGAAAAAAATCCACCAATACCAAAAAAGGATTTGATTTAGTGCAAACCGTAAAGATGGTCATTACAGGACCGTTTGACGCTGGAAAAACAGCCTTCATTAGTTCTGTAAGCGAAATCGACGTCGTCTCCACTGAACGCAGAATCTCTTCAGATGCAGAAAAGATTAAGGAAACAACAACGGTTGCCATGGACTTTGGTCGCATTACTATTGATGATGACCTTGTTTTATATTTATTTGGAACACCAGGACAGAAAAGATTTGATTTTATGTGGGAAATTTTGTCTGAAGGAATGTTGGGGTTTATTGTCGTCATCGATAGTACCAGACCTGAAACTTTTCAAGAAGCACGTAGAATCTTAGAGACATTTCGCGCATATGCGCCAACACCCTATGTCGTCGCTGCAAATAAACAAGACTTACAGGATTCATGGACAATTGATGATCTAAGGATCGCATTAAGGCTTGATCCAAAGATCAAATTACTCCCTTGTATCGCTATCGATCGAGAATTTGTAAAAAATACACTTCTTGAGTTGCTTTATTGTATCCTCGATGAAATTGATTTAGAGATCAAGGAGAAATAAACATCGCTTTAGTACAACTAAAAACGGAATTTATATTTCCCCAATCACAGATCATTCTTGGAATTGTAACTCAAGCTCTCAAAGAAATGGTCATAATTTATCGAGATGACCAGCGGTTCCCAATAACAAAAGATATAATCCCCACAAATTAACCAATTGAAATTCAAGGTCTTGATTGATTAATTACAAGGATATTTAGCAATGGCAAAAATATTGATTGCGTAAGAAATCTTAATGATTCTCACTTCTTGACTTTAATACACAGCTTCGTTATACTAAAAATATAACAAAGCATTGACTAAATGTGTTGCCGATCAAAATCAGCACAATATAGTTGGTGCTGGAAAATTATGCACGGGGAGCCTGAGAAAACAGGCTGAGAGGAGGGTTCTTTTACCCTCGACCCGCGAACCTGATCCGGATAATGCCGGCGGAGGAATCGCTAATAACATCAAAAATCCTCCTCTGGCAAAACCAAATGAGGAGGTTTATTTTTGCGAGCCGTTATTATTGCCAATGGGAATATTGATCAAACCATAGTATTAAAACCTAATGATATTTTAATCGCTGCTGATGGTGGAACTAATCATTGTCTTGAGCAAGGGTTATCCCCTTCTGTCGTTATCGGCGACCTAGACTCTACAGACCCAATTATTATTGAGAGACTTAGAAAATCTGGCACTGAAGTTTTTCAATATCCAAAAAGAAAAGATTATTCGGATTTGGAAATTGCCTTACAATATGTTCAAGATCTGAAGGTAAATGAAATCATCGTATACGCAGCTTTAGGCAATAGATGGGATCAGTCAATTGCCAATATATTGCTACCAATAATATATTCATCGATACCTATACGCTTAATCGATAAAGATCAAGAGTTTCTCTATCTCAATGGACCAGAGAAAAAAGTATTGAATGCACAAATAGGAGATACTATTTCTTTACTTTCATTAACTGCTGCTGTTGATGGCATTTCGACAACTAACCTCGAATATCCACTACAAAAAGAAAGTCTCGTATTAGGCAGCACTCGCGGGATCAGCAATGTTTTCTTATCCGATGAGGCTTTTATTTCATTAGAACAAGGGATATTACTGTGTGTGATCACTCACAATACCTCCACATTATAAGGATTTTGAATAGTTAGAAACGAATTCTTTCGTTTTCTACCACATGAATATGTGAAGGAGTAAAAAATGTTTATGAAAAGAATAAATTTCTGTCAAATTTTATTTTGGTCATTGGTACTGTTCACCTTGACTACATGTACGGCAAAAGATGAATCTATTTCAAGCACACCTCGATCTCTAAAAGTAATGACCCATGACTCGTTTGCCATTTCAGAATCAGTCTTGGAGGAATTTGAAAATAAACATAATATCCAAGTTCAATTTATTAAAAGCGGTGATACGGGGACAGCTCTTAACAAAGCAATCCTCTCAAAGAACAACCCGCTGGCAGACGTCTTTTATGGCATAGATAATACTTTTCTTAGTAGAGCTCTCAATGAAGATATCTTTGAGCCGTATGAATCACCTTTATTAGATGAAATTGGCGATGAATTTAAATTAGATCCAAATAACCGAGCTTTACCAGTTGATTTTGGAGATGTGTGTCTAAATTACGATATTCAGTATTTTGAAAGTAAGGGTATTCATCCTCCTGAATCTCTGAACGATCTGATAGAACCAGACTATAAAAGCCTATTCGTTGCTCAGAATCCTGCCACATCCTCACCAGGTTTAGCATTTCTATTGGCTACCATTGGGAATTTCGGAGAGGAAGGTTATTTAGATTATTGGAAAGCCCTAGTCAAGAACGATGTGTTAATTGTAAATGACTGGGAGAATGCATATTACACTGAGTTTAGCGGGTCATCAGGTCAAGGTCCACGCCCGATTGTTGTATCTTATGATTCTAGTCCTGCTTTTGAGATCATTTACGCTGAAGAACCTCTTGATAATCCCCCAACCGCAGCCATTGTGAGTGACAATTCCTGTTTCCGTCAAATTGAGTTTACTGGAATTCTAAAAGGAACCAAGAATCGTGAGAGTGCAGAGAAATGGATCGATTTTATGCTTTCCGTCAGTTTCCAGGAAGATATGCCTTTACAAATGTTTGTATTTCCAGTCAATGAGAATGCAACTCTAAACGAAACCTTTATATCCCATTTAGAATATCCCGACATCACCGCTCAAGTACTCTCAGACCAAATTGCCGCGAACCGTGAAAAATGGATCCAGGAATGGACAGATACCGTTCTGAGATGAGCACTACCAGAGATAAAATCAGGAAAATCTTTGGACAATTTTTATTATGGATAGCTCCTTTGGCTTTCCTGACGGTTTTTTATTTCTACCCCCTTGGATCTATTCTGCTTACTAGCTTAGAACGTTCTGAAAATGGGTTAGCAATTATCATACTGGAAATATTTCAATCAGCATCAATCAAGAAGGTAATCGGATTTACCTTCTGGCAAGCTGCTTTATCAACAATTCTAACTTTATTGGTCGGATTACCGGGAGCGTATCTATTTGCTCGCTACGATTTTAAAATTAAGCCAATTCTTCAAGCAATCACAGGGATACCTTTTGTACTACCAACAATGGTTGTGGCTACTGCCTTTAACGCATTACTCGGTCCCCAAGGGTGGTTGAACATCGCGCTAATGGACCTATTTAAACTCACCCATCCACCAGTTCAACTTACGAATTCTTTAACTGCTATACTAATCGCACATATTTTTTATAATACAACCATTGTATTGCGCATGGTGGGTGATTTCTGGTCACATCTTGATCCTCGTATTGGTCAAGCAGCTCAAGTACTGGGTGCCAATAAAATCCAATCCTTTATCCATATTACACTACCGATATTAATTCCTGCGATTGTATCTGCAGCCCTGTTAATATTTATATTTGACTTCACATCATTTGGCGTTATTCTTGTTCTTGGTGGTCCTCGATTTGCAACACTTGAAGTAGAAATTTATTACCAGACAATAAGCCTTTTTAATCTGCCTATGGCTGCCACTTTATCGATCATCCAGTTAATCTCCACTCTTTCACTCACCATTATTTATACTCGCCTTTCTTCAAGAATAACTCGACCGATTAAACTTCTACCTCGGCAATTCACCCAACGAAAAACAACCAATTGGCAAAGTCGCTTGAGGCTAATCGTTGGGATTGGTTTTATCCTATGCCTTTTTCTCCTTCCATTGATTGCTCTTGTCCTGAGATCATTCACTAGGATCAACACTTCTGGAATAATAAATCAACCATTTGGTATTCCATTCACCTTGGATTTCTATCGAGAATTAAGTATCAATCGCACGGATTCATTATTCTATATACGCCCGATTGTCTCAATTCTAATATCACTCGGTTATGCAACTATTACCGTTTTCCTCGGTCTTCTCTTAGGTCTGCCTGCTTCATGGGCATTAGCACGCAATCGAGAATCGACTTTAAACCGCTTCATTGACCCTCTGCTTATGCTTCCATTGGGAACATCTGCTGTAACGCTTGGCTTGGGTTTTATTATAGCACTCGATCAACCGCCCTTAGATCTGCGAGCTTCACCAATATTGATCCCAATTGCACATACATTAGTAGCTTTTCCATTTGTTGTACGTAGTTTAACGCCAGCCTTGAGCAGTATTCGTCCAAGGATCAGACACGCTGCTTCAGTTTTAGGAGCCTCTCCCTCTCAAATATTTTGGCATATTGATCTCCCCTTAATTGGACGAGCATTACTTGTTGCAGCCACTTTTGCTTTCACCATTTCTCTCGGCGAGTTTGGCGCCACAGCTCTTATCTCGCGACCCGAATATCCCACCATGCCTATTATGATCTATCGCTTTATCACTCAACCCGGGGCTCTAAATTATGGACAAGCTCTCGCTTTGAGTTCTATTTTGATGCTTATCACAAGCCTCGGAATGTTATTCATTGAGAGATTTAGAATTGCAGATATCGGAGAATTTTAATGCATCTTACTCATTTAGGACCTAAACCGATTATAGGACTGGAAGTAAAAAATATCCATAAGTCATTTGGGTCTACTAAAGCCTTACAAGGTATCACATTCACTGTTCATAGCCAAGAAATTGTAACGCTGATTGGACCAAGTGGATGCGGCAAATCGACCCTTTTGCAGATTATTGCTGGACTTGAAAAACCTGATCAGGGGACTATTTATTGGGAGGGTAAAAATTTACGCAACTTACCTACTCATCAACGAGGTTTCGGCTTAATGTTTCAAGACTACGCACTTTTTCCTCACCGAAATGTTTTTGATAATATCGCCTTTAGTTTACAAATGAAACATGTTCCCAAAAATGAAATTTCAGAACGTGTAAAAGAAGTTCTGGATTTAGTCGGACTACCCGGATTTGAGAAAAGGGATGTTAACACTCTCTCGGGGGGTGAAGAACAAAGAGTAGCTTTAGCGCGCTCAATCATACCTCGTCCACATCTCTTAATGCTCGATGAACCACTTGGCTCCCTGGACAGAAATTTGCGAGAGCGTTTGGTTTACGATTTACGTCAAATCTTAAAGAAAAGCAATCAGACAGCGCTTTATGTAACCCATGATCAGGAAGAAGCTTTTGTGCTGGCTGACCAAGTCGTACTGATAAACTCAGGTAAGCTCGAGCAGATAGGGTCTCCTTCTGAACTTTATCAAAACCCCAACAGTGTTTTCGTTGCACAATTCTTAGGAATGCACAACCTTTTGGATGCAAAGATCATTAATCAAGGCAAAGAGAAATGGGTAGAAACAAAAATCGGTAACTTTCCAATCGAGAGCAATCACATAGGCAATGTTACTCTGCTCATCAGACCAGATAATATTAGCATAGATCGAAACTCAAGATGTCAGATCGAAGGAAAAATAATTGAAAACATTTTTCGAGGGCATTATCACAGGATCACCGTTATAGTTAATGACATTCTTTTAAAATTTGATCTAAAGACCAACTCTGTGATACCAGAAACTGGCGAAAAAGTTCAGCTATGTTTCGACCCGGAGAAAGCACTTCAGGCACTTATTTAATTAAAGTTGATCCAACTTAAAGAATAATGGCACTCCCCAACAAGGAAGTGCCATTGAACCTCTAACTTATAACAGTACAAGAGGTTTATCCAAAGCTTGGCATAGTGTCATCTAAATAAATACTGAGGCGTGAGATTCAATATTTATTAATATGCCCCAAAATAAGATGACCGTTCTTATATTAATAATTGTGGAAGCAGTGTATATTCTTCAATTAATTGGTCGCCATTAAACCACAACCATGAAAGCGCTCCTCCAAAAACAACACAACAACAACAAAGCACCAATAAGACAATGATAACAATAATCAATGTAGTGTTATTCTTCTTTTGAGGTTCTTCTTCAAAAGGGGGAACAGGGGGTCCGAATTCTTCAGTCATTTTTTCCTCCTATCATAGGATAGTTTTCTAATTTTACCTTTAATTATCTCAGCTTGAATAGGTGATTTCTTTCTTAATAACATCATTAAAAAAATACAGCCAACGAAGGAATTATCATTGTATTGTCTAACATGATACCAAAGGGAATCATGCAGAAGGATAAGCCTATCACTGCGCCAGCTATACAAAAGCCTATCACTGACATTCCTACACCAATCCACCCAAGAATTATTCCTGCAGTAGCAAGACCATCCCCACCCAGCGAACCACCACTTTCTTTGATTTCGTTTCGAGCCATATAACCTGTAACCAGAGCAATAATGCTGCCCAGCAAAGGAAATAATGTAAACCCCAAGATACCTGCAATGATACTGACAACAGCTAGGTTACTATTCGGGACTTTATAACTACTCTGCAAATCGTTCGACATCATACCTCCTCGATATTCTATTTAAGTGCTGCTTATCTAGTTTATCATTTTTCATGATCATTCTCAAAAAATTATTAATTATTCAATCACCGTGCAATTGATTACATTCATATTTTATCCATTTTTGTTCTACGCCATAATCTAAACACGATCCAAGACGTCAAAACAATCACAAACATGGCTATTAAAACGGGAATAACAACCGATAGAATTGAAAGCATGGTGGAAATCACATCTTCCAATATACTAACTGGAATATTCCCCACCCCGCCAGTCGTTGCTGTTACAGTTGGACGAACTGCAGCAGATTTAACCACATGCACACTTCCAGCAACTAGGATACCGGCAGTCATTGATAAGATCGGATGGATATCAGAAATCACTTTTGCGCTTGCAGCAAATACAATCGCGCCCGCAGCAGGTCGAATAAATGATTGAACAATATCATTTACATGATTGATCGCAGGAACTTTGTCAGCAAAAATTTCGATTAGAAGTAATAAGATAATTAACCCGATTATCCAAGGATTGGCTATTGAATCCCAGGGTTTACTTAATGTTATTAGATTTGTAAAACGAGCTAATAACGCAACGACCAATAATGGAATATAAGCATTTAGACCTGCACTTGCTGATAATCCAAAAGCAGAAAAAATTCCTGTTAATAATTCCATTTTCTTCTATTTCCTTCTATGAACCTTTTAAAAACTGATCTTTATTATTCAGCAATAATTGGCGCTTTTGTACCGATATTTTACCCTAAATGAAAACCATCCCAAGTACCAGTAAAAAAATACCGCACTAGATCTAGGAAAATAATTTGCAGTAAAGCAATCCCAAAACCTGCAATCAATGGCATGATTAGCTCTCGGATATGATCAAATTTATTTTCTTTCCTTATCACCATTAGAACCACCATTGTATACACAAGCGTGAGCAAAAAAACAACACTAAATGTACTTATCATAGCCACTGGATACAAGATAAATGGATTTTCTGTTAATATCAATAAATCCAAAATAATAGTGATCAAGACCATTATACCTAAAGAACCTAAGTTATTAATTGCGGCTGTTGAATACCATTCTCTCCATACCGTCTGATTAAACGCTGGAAAAAGTAAACCCGAAACAGCTAAACCCATCCCTGAACCCGTAAGTAATCGTGACCAATTATGCGGTTCGTATAATGATGGGGCTCCTGGAAATAATTGCACATAGGAGTTCAAGCCATCCACTGCAAATGAAGCGGCTAAGAGGAATAACGCTACCAAGATACTCCAATGTGGCATACCCGCACGATGAGGTCGAGTGGACGCTTGATAAATCAATCCAATTAGAGCCCCTAAAAACATGCCTGAACAGCGTGCACAGAGGGGCATTTGGCGGTCTCCTATATGAAAAGATCTTGCATCAATTCGATGACAGACTGCATAACCAATTGCATCAGCTTTGCCTAATAACCCAGGTGGTGTAAAAACAATCCAACTTATGGCTAGAAAGACCACAATTAGGATAACCAAACTATTAAATAACCACATTCTTGGCATTATGTTTTCTTTTAATCGGTGCATGGGTGAATTATAGGTTTTTTTCTTGAAAACGCAAGCAAGATTGGCAAAGTATATCAAACGCGGTATGATTGATGTTTGTAGTTCTTGTTTTATATGGACAAGAAAGGAGAAAGATTGTCTTGAAAAATACAAATGCACAAAAAACGATAGTGATTCTATTAATTCTTGGCAGTTTGTTAGCTTGTAATCCTTTCGCTGTAAGTAAAAATAATCCAACAGAAATAATTGCACCTCCATCATCAACAACCCCAGCCACTGATTTCCCAACTGAAGTACCTGCTAACGAAACCCCGCTACCACCAACCGAAATATCAACAGACTCGGAAAGTTCAGCATCATACGGACCTTCAGATTTTCCAAGTGATGTAAACCCTCTAACTGGAAAAAAAGTCTCCAATCCTGAGTTGTTAGATCGTCGCCCTTTAGCAGTTAAAGTTCAAATTTTTCCACGAGGTCAAAGACCTGCCTGGGGTGTTTCATTAGCAGATATCGTTTATGATTATTATCAGAACAATGGTTTAACTCGATTACATACAATTTTCTATGAGCAAGATGCAGAGACTGTTGGTCCAATACGTTCAGCCCGTTTGCCTGATATCCCAATTGTTAATATGTACAAGTCTATCTTTGCATTTGGTAGTGCTGAAGAGCGAACAATTGATCGTCTATACAGCTCGAACTTTGTTGATCGGCTGGTTATGGAAGGCTATGATTCCTGTCCACCCATGTGTAGAGTTGATCCAAATGGCTTTAACTATTTAGTAACCAACACAGCAGAATTAAGCAAATATATAACTGACCAAGGCATAGATAACTCTCGACAAAACCTAGATGGAATGAGTTTCAATCCAATTGCCCCCACAGGTGGGCAATTGGCATCGCAATTATCTGTACGTATTTCAATTAGCTCCTACACACGTTGGGATTATGATACTGCTAGTGGTCGATATTTACGTTTTCAGGACACAATCGAAGCCTATGACCAAGCTTCTGAAGTGTATGAAACCTTCACAGATCGATTAACCGGTCAGCAGGTGGCAGCAGATAATGTGATTGTATTGTTGGCAACTTATAATTACGCTTTTGGAACCCATCCTGGTCCCGGTGAGGTCATCAATATCGCGCTAACCGAATCAGGCAAAGCCTACGCTTTCCGAGAAGGACAAGTCTATGAAGTTGAATGGCAACATCCTACAAGTGAAACTTTATTAACCCTCACACTGCCTGATGGCAGTCTCTATCCACTTAAACCAGGCAATACCTGGTTCCACATTATTGGTCAATCATCAAAAACCGCAAATCCGGACAACGGTATCTGGCGTTTTGAAATGCTAATTCCTTAAAATCAACATACTATTATCAAGTAGTATGAAAAGAAATCTTTTCACTATACTGTTTTTTGGTTGGGTACTTGTAAGCTGTACCCAACCAAAATCAGAAAATAACCAGATAACTCCAACAGCTATTATACAGCTAAGTAAAATCCCACCAATTTCAACTAAACTACCAACCTCAACAGCCGCAAAATTCGTATTAAAACCAACCAGTACAAACATCCCCACAAACACACCTTTTTCACTTGAAGATAGTTTCGGTTTTGGCTATGGACCTCGGGTTTACCCGGATAGTATGAATCCATTAACCGGGCTAATCATAGAAGATGAACGTCTCTTAGAAAGACGACCTCTAGCTATAAAAATCACGAACTTTCCACGTTCAGTGCGTCCCCAATGGGGATTGATGAAAGCTGATCATGTCTATGAGTATTATTTAGAGGATGGAATGACTCGCTTTATTGGGATCTTCTATGGAGAAAACGCCAGCCGTGTCGGGCCCATACGATCCGCACGTCCCTTCGATCATCGCGTTATGCAGATGTATAATGCAATATTTACTTTCGCTTATGCAGATTCCCGGGTAATGAATTTTTTACTTGATTCACCTGAGAAGAATTACCTTGTTATTCAACAACCTGATAATTGTCCACCACTTTGTCGGATCGGGCCCGATTACGAATATAATACACTCTATGCAGATACTGATCTGTTAAGTCAATACGTCACAAACCGAGGCACTGATAATAATCGTCAAGAACTAAGTGGATTACGCTTTGAAGAAAAAACTACTATCTCATTCGGTGGTAGGCAAGTCAGTCGCATTGGCATCCGGTTTTCACAAACCTCATATCACAAATGGGACTATGATCCGGTAACCAAACGGTTTTTTCGTTCTCAAGACTTGGAGACGAGAGTGAGAGGTCAAGAAATCTATGCCCCCTTATTCGACAGCTTATCTGAAGAACAAATCAGTACCGACAATCTTATTATTCTGTTAGTACCAATAACTTACTTTTTCAAGTCATCGGACACAGAGATCTATGATATTAACCTAACCGGAACTGGGAATGGGTATGCTTTACGCGAAGGTCGAGTATACCAAGTTAAATGGAATCGAAATGATGACAAATTGGTTACACTTACTATGTCAAATGGCAAAACTTACCCATTAAAACCAGGCAAAACATGGTATGAGATTCTCGGAGAAAGTTCGACTTCTGAGATCAATGACTTAAATTGGCAGTTCTATTTCGACATCCCATAATTTTTAAAAACTTCTAGACATTAAGAAAGAAATTTAGTTTCAGTGATGATCTCTTTGATCAATCCTGGCCCTTGATAAACTAATCCAGTATAGATTTGAACCAAGCTTGCACCAGCCTCAATTTTTTTTCGTGCATCCTCACCACTCATCACTCCGCCGACACCAATTATGGGTAATTCAGCATTCGTTCGACGAGATATTTTTGAAATCAATTTTGTACTAAGCTCTGTTAGAGGCGCACCACTAACTCCACCAACTTCCGATTGCCATGGAGTTGGTAATAGATCCCTTTTTATCGTTGTATTTGTAGCAATTACACCATCCATTCCATGTCTCAAGATCGCATCCAATGCCCCATCCAATTCTCGATCAGTAAGGTCAGGTGCAAGCTTGACTAATAAAGGCACTTTCTGTCCTGTGTCTTCATCCAAATTCTTACGTTCTTCACTTAATTGACCTAAGAAATCATCGATCAACTTCTCGGATTGCAAGGTCCGTAATCCTTCGGTATTCGGAGAACTGATATTTATTGCCAGATAGTCTGCATAAGGGTACAATCCTTGCATTAAAAAAATATAGTCTCTGATAGCCTGCTCAATGGGGGTATCTTTATTCTTCCCGATATTTATCCCCAGAATTAAATTATCATCAGTCGTACGGTTAAGCTGTTTGATAAGAAATTCCATCCCCCTTCCGGGGAATCCCATTCTGTTTAATAATGCATACTGTTCTGGTATGCGGAAAAGGCGTTTCTTTGGATTTCCTGTTTGAGGTTTAGGGGTTACTGTGCCAAGTTCTATATGACCAAAACCCATACAGGATAATCCTCGCCAGCCTAAACCATCCTTATCATAACCAGCAGCTAAACCTAGTCGATTGGGAAATTGCAGACCAAATACTTGAATCGGAGCGCTAGGAACCTTATAGAGCTTACACAAGAGTTTTCTGAGCGGTTGCACACCTCCAACAATATGCAAGAGATGAATTATCAGAGCATGTATTTTCTCAGGGTCTAATCGGAAAAGTAAGGAACGTAACCTAGTATAAATCATTCTTCAACATTGCCCAAAAAATCTCGTACCCGATTTATCTGGTCTGTAGATACATAACCTCCTTCTTTCCAATAATCTAACAATGTCGACAACTTGAATAATGCATGCAATTTATAGCCTCTTTCAGCCAGTATTTTACTTGCACCAGATTGACGATCAATCAATACAACGATATCTTTCACATGCAAACCAACCTCTTCAAGCTGTTGGATGGACTCAAATTTACTTTCCCCAGTCGTTACCAGATCATCGATGACAACTACGACTTCTCCTTCTTGATATGGTCCTTCCACAATAGAACCCGTTCCGTAAGACTTTTTCTCCTTGCGGGCATATATCATCGGAAGATTCGCCTGAGTGCTTATCGATGTCGCAATGGGTAAAGCGGCATAAGGTAAAGCTGCCAACCGATGAAATTTAATATCCTTCAAAAGCAATATATATTGCTTTGAAACTTTGATCAACAAATCTGGAAATCCAACCAATAATCGTAAATCGATATAAATCGGTGATTTTAATCCCGATTTTAATTTAAAATCTCCAAATTTGACACATCCAGCTTTTAATAAATCATCCGCGATTTTTGCAGACTCGCCCCCAAGGGTCTTTTTTTTACTCTTTTCCTTTTCTCGACCTCGATCCAAGATGGATCTATTTCGATTGATATCATCCCGGATTCTTAATGCTTCCTTACGTGGATCATCAACTCTGGAGATCGCGCGAGAAACTGGGATAATCATGCCAAAACCATCTTCACGCAAACCTGCCCTTATTGCAATTGAAAGATCTCCCCCTTGAGCGCCTACACCTGGCGCTAATATCCATAAATCGGTTGCAATTCTTCTGACATTCTCCAACGCTTCTGGTTGTGTAGCGCCTACAACAAGACCAAGATTATCCAATTGATTCCAAGCTTGCGCCAAACCAGCAATTCTTTCATACAACCTTCTTGGTTGATCGTGAAACTTAGTATTTTCAGCTTCGAAAATTCGAATATCTTGAATATCTCTAGAACCAGGATTGGATGTCTTACATAGTAAAAAGACAGCTCGATTTTCATCCTTAACAAATGGTTCGATCGAATCATAGCCTAAATATGGATTCAATGTAATAGCATCCGCCCAATAAACCTCAAATAATGCGTGAGCATAGGCATCAGCAGTTGAAGCAATGTCAGATCGTTTTGCATCAATGATCACAGGGATTTCTTTTGGGATTTCAGCAATAACTTTCTTCAGAGTTTCTAAACCTTGTGGTCCAAAAGCTTCGAAAAAAGCGATATTTGGTTTATAAGCTGCAACGATATCAGCCGTGGTTGTAACCAAACGCATACAATAATCATAGATTGCATTGGGCTCCGATGACGACAACTCCTTATGATGCGGATCGAGACCAACGCATAATAATGAATCAACCTGTTCAACCCTCATTTGAAGCTTATGAAAGAATCCCATATTACTCTCCAGTTCTTTAGCTTATCGAATTATTATTAATCCTTTTATTCGCCTACTTCATTTGATATGCTATAAAACCTATGCTTTTCCAAAAATCATGGCAAGTAAAGCCATACGAACATATAAACCATATTCCATCTGGCGGAAATAGGCTGCACGCGGATCATCATCGATCTCCATGCTTATCTCTCCTACTCTTGGAAGAGGATGCATAATAATCATTTGCTCCTTTGCTGTTAAGAGTGTCTCAGGTCCAATGATATAAGCATCGCGCACACCTACATAATCAGATGGATCTTCAAAACGTTCTTTCTGTACTCTTGTGACATATAATACATCTGTTTCCGGTAAAACATAATCTAAGGTTTTAAATTCTGCTTGTTGGGCTCCAAGTTCATTTAATTCCTCAATAATCTCTTTGGGCATTCGAAGAATATCGGGAGAGACATAATTTAATCGTACACTGTACAAAGACAATAAACGAGCTAAGGAGTGCACTGTACGTCCGTATTTCAAGTCCCCCAACATGGTCACGGTTAAACCATCTACTCGACCAAGTTCCTCAACAATAGTAAACAAATCCAAAAGCGCTTGTGTTGGATGTTCACCCACACCATCCCCAGCATTGATAATTGGTTTGCGAGCATACTTGGCTGCTAATGTAGAAGCGCCCACTTCAGGATGGCGAAGGACAATTATGTCTGCATAACATTCTAGTGTGCGTACTGTATCCGGTAAAGACTCACCTTTTGTGACCGATGAATAACTAACCTCATTGATAGGAATAACACTTCCACCTAATCTTTCCATCGCTGAAGTGAACGAGGATGATGTACGCGTAGATGGTTCATAAAAAAGGTTTGCTAGGATTTTTCCTTTCAATAAATCAAAGGTTCCTACACGCGCCACCATTTCACGCATTTCATGCGCAACGCCAAAAATATAATTTAAATCTTGGCGAGAAAACTGCCGAACAGATAAAATATCTTTCCCATAAAAGGGAGCTCTTCTATGATCACCTAACGGCAAATATGGATTATTGCTGAGTTCATTTGAAGTATTGTTTTTCATTTTCATTTCTCCTTTTTTTGATTTTTTCTATTTTTTAGTTCAATGAAACAAACGAAGATTCTTTCCAAAGCCAGGAGAAACCATTATTTTCCCATCTCGAAAAGCCTCTTTTCCACGTAAGACTACTCTGGATACACGACCTTTTACTTTCCACCCCTCAAAAGGGGACCAGGCAGAGCGCGTTAACAAATCTGAGCCTTTAACCTCATAGATGGTATCCATGTCAATTTCTATGAAAGTTTCGGGTTGCTCTGGCAGATGGAATATTCTTCTTGGATTAACCAACATACGGGCAGTCAAATCCTCCAAGGATAGACGTCCTTCACTTATAGCTGTCAAGAATAATGGAAGCGCTGTCTCTAAACCAGGAAATCCTGGTGGAGCTTGATCACTTTCTTTTTCTTCCAATGTATGAGGGGCATGATCAGTCGCAAAGCAATCTATAATATCAAGATTTTCCCATAAGGCTTTTTGGTCTTCGTGTGTTGCCAATCGTGGTCGAACTTCACTTTTTCCAATTCCAATGTGAGGAATATCATTTTCGGTTAGAAATAGATGATGTGGCGTTACCTCACAGGTGACTTTGATCCCTTTTTCTTTTGCTAGTTTTACAAGCAATATTTCTTCCTTTAGGGATACATGAGCAATATGAATTGGTTTGTCAAATAACTGAGCTAAGAAAATCACTGCAGCCATGGTTTGCCTCTCTGCATGTACAACAATCGGCATCTGCTGTGACCACTTGCTCATACTTCTGAAATGCGCCATCCATAGAGACATATCATCCAATCGCAAAGTTCCAAATGTCTGATTCAAATACATTTTAAGACCGGCAGATTTTTCTACGATCCTTCGTAAAGAGTCAATATTATCAGCTCCAGCGCCAAGATATTGAGCATAATCACATACCGCCTTTTCACTGGCACTTTTCAATACCAAATCAAGGCTACTCTCATCACAAACTGGAGGAGATGTATTCGGCATAGCTAATACCGCTGTAAAACCTCCCGCCAAAGCTGCTTGGGTTCCACTCCACCAATCCTCTTTATATTCGCCGCCTGGTTCTCGTAGATGAACATGAGGATCAATTAAACCTGGAAGTATCATAATCTAATTAGCTCCCATTAGAAAAAAAATAGAGCCTTACGGCTCTATTAACAAAAAAAATGCCCAACGAAGTCGATACTCCAGGGGCAATAAACATAATCCGACATAAAAACATTTCCTCATTCGGCTAGATTTTACAAGGTATTCTAAATATGTCAAGACTCATAAATAAATTGCATTGAACATATTATAACCTTTGTTATAACAATACTTTATAAAACACAAAAGAAGAATGGTAGAATAAAAATAGAATTTATCTATAATCCAATGCTGGAGGAATTCCAAATGAAAGTCTTAAGAATTATCATCGGCTTTATCCTTATATTGGCAGCAATTTTAGGTTTAGTATTCAGCATTTTTGGCATAATCAGTGTTAATCGCTATAACTCCATCATCTCTGAAAATCTAATCAACAATATTGACATCATCGGTTCTACCCTTGAAACAACTGCACAGGGATTATCTGATACTCAAGATTCCCTTAGTGCAGCCACTGTTGCATTGGTTTCCTTACAAAATACCATCAGTACAACTGCAGATACTATTAGCGCTAGTGAACCAATGCTGGATTCCCTCGGAAAATTATTAGATGAGGATCTGCCTAACACAATCTCTACTACTCAAACATCTTTCGAAACCGCACAAGAAAGCGCCAAGGTCATTGATTCTGTCCTCAAGGCAGTAAGTTTCTTCCCCGGGATCAATTATGATCCCGAAATACCCCTGCATGAAGCGCTTGCAGATGTCTCGGAGAGTCTCGGTGGTATCCCTGAATCGCTTGCAGAGATGAACGATAGCATCGAAGATACAAGCCATAATCTACAAGTCATCCAAGTGGATTTAATTCTGATGAAGGACACAATTCGCCAAATTGAAAATAGCTTATCCTCATCCGAAGATGTTCTTGAACAATATCAAAAAACTATATCTTCCATACAAACCCAAATATCCGATTTACAAGAAAGAATACCCAATATCATCAACTCAGTTTCCATACTTGTCTATATCTTCCTAGGATGGATGGCAGCTGCTCAAATTGGATTATTGACACAAGGATGGGAATTAATCACCAGGAACAAAAAACAATCATAGACATTGACCATTATCCCAAATTGAGCCAGGAAATTGAACCTGGCTCAGGAATTCTTCGATGGATTCATCTTGAACATATTAATGTCTTATGAATCTCTTGATAATTCTTCCCGTAGTATCGTATGAAGAATACCACTATTGTGGTAATAATTCACTTCAATGGCGGTATCTAGTCTCACAACGACATTAAATGCATGTTCAGATCCATTCACTCTCTTGAATCTCACAATAAGAGTATCGCTAGGCTTGAAATTCTTCTCCAAACCAGGAATCCAAAAAGTTTCATTTCCAACAATACCAAATGTATCCACATTTTCTCCTGGTAAGAATTGCAATGGAAGCACACCCATACCAACTAAGTTGGAGCGATGTATCCGTTCAAATGACTCTGCCATGACTGCTTTCACTCCTAACAATAGAGTGCCTTTTGCTGCCCAATCTCGGCTAGAACCAGCCCCGTATTCTCTTCCAGCAATAATAATCAGCGGAATATTCTCCTGTTTGTATTTCTGGGCTGCATCAAAAATGCTCATCTCTTCACCATCCGGAAAGTGCAGTGTTACACCTCCTTCAGATTCAGGCACAATACGATTCTTTAATCGTATATTGGCAAAACTACCACGCGTCATGACTTGGTCATTTCCCCTTCTAGAACCATATGAATTGAAATCTCGTGTCGCAATACCTTTTGCAAGCAAATATCTTCCAGCTGGGCTTTCCATCGAAATAGAACCAGCTGGAGAAATATGATCAGTAGTAATTGAATCTCCTAATAGGGCTAATATGCGTGCATTTTCAATCGCATATCTTTCTGGTGGATCAGATTCAAAATTTACAAAGAAAGGAGGCTCTTGGATATATGTAGAATCATCATTCCAGTTATAGAGTGCACCACTACTCCCCTGAATTTCATTCCAAGTTTGATTTCCTGAAAACACATTTCTATACATTTCCTTAAACAAATCCGGTCTCAATGTATTGGATATATAACCACTAATTTCTTGATCTATAGGGAAAATATCACGCAGAAATACAGGTACACCAGTTTGGTCATAACCTAATGGCTCATTGACCATATCATGGTCTATCCTGCCCGCTAATGCGTAGGCAACAACTAATGGAGGAGAAGCCAAATAATTCGCCCGCACATAAGGATGAATTCTGCCTTCAAAATTGCGGTTACCTGAAAGAATAGCCGTAGTTACTAAGTTGGAATCATTAATCGCACGAACCACGTCATTTTTCAAAGGGCCTGAATTCCCAATGCACGTTGTGCAACCATATCCCACAATATTAAACCCAAGTTTCTCCAAAGGATCTAATAGTCCCGTTTTCTCAAGATAATCGGAGACTACTCTTGATCCGGGCGCCAAACTTGTTTTTACAAATGGTTTGACCCTCAAACCACGATTGATGGCATTTCTAGCTAGTAATCCTGCTGCGATCATCACAGATGGATTTGATGTATTCGTACAAGAAGTAATTGCAGCAATCACAATCGATCCATGAGACAACACAATTTCATTACCGTTATCTGTTAGGCTGGCACTCGCATCGCTCTCCTCATATGAAAGACCAAAACCGCCATCCTTTTTGGAGGATGTTAGAGCTTTTCTGAAAGCTGGTTTTATTTCACTAAGGCTAATTCGATCTTGAGGTCTCTTAGGTCCGGCTAAGCTAACCTCAACTTCACCCAATTCTAATTCTAGCGTATCACTATAATGAGGATCAGGAGAATGCTCAATTCGAAAAAGCTTTTGTTCTCTAAGATATCTTTCAATTAACTCAATGGTTTCATTTGATCGCCCTGTTAGGTGCAGATATCGTAATGTTTCATCATCAACGGGAAAGAAACCGATCGTTGCCCCATATTCAGGCGCCATATTTGCAATTGTTGCTCGATCTGGCAATGATAAATGGGATAAACCTGGACCATAAAACTCAACAAATTTTTCAACAACACCTTTTTTACGAAGCATCTGTACAATGGTTAATGTTAAATCGGTTGCAGTTACTCCTTCTGCTAAACTTCCAACAAGTTTAAAACCAACAACATCAGGAAGTAAAAGATCGATTGGTTGACCTAGCAGCGCTGCTTCTGCTTCAATTCCACCAACACCCCAACCGACTACTCCTAGACCATTTATCATTGTTGTATGGGAATCAGTGCCTACCAATGTATCAGGATAAGCTAAACCGACGCCTTTTTCTTTCTTCGTCATCACTACTGAGGCAAGGTACTCAAGATTAACTTGATGAACGATTCCATTTGCTGGAGGAACAACACGGAAATTGTCAAAAGCTTGTTGTCCCCAATGTAAAAATTCATACCGCTCTCGATTTCTAACAAATTCTAATTCAGCATTACGATTGAATGAATCAGGCGTAGCAAAAAAATCTACCTGAACAGAATGATCGATGACTAAATCTACCGGGATTTGCGGATTGATCTTCCCAGGGTCACCTCCCAATCGCGCCATTGCTGATCGCATAGCAGCTAAATCAACTAACGCGGGAACACCAGTAAAATCTTGCATAATCACACGTGCTGGCATAAAAGGAAAGGAAACGCCTGGTTCTCTTTCCGGGTTCCAGCTTGCGAGATTGATAATATCATCACGCGTTACTCTCTCATCATCATAATTTCGCAAAACATTTTCCAATAGAATCCTAATCGAGAATGGAAGATTGTCTAAGTTAACTAATCCATTATCTTCAAGATTTTTCAAACGATAATAAATATAGTCTCCTGAATTTGTTTTTAAAATATTTTTAGCACAATATAAATCTTCACCCATCATCTCTCCAATAAAATCGGAACAAATTAACTAATCGATCTCATATATAATCATCTTATTCTAATGACTATGTCTCACTATTGCATCGGTCATCTTCACGACACGCACCATCTCTTTAGAATCATGAATTCGGACAATATCTGCTCCTCTAGTTATCCCCACTGCAATAGCTGCTGCAGTACCTTCAACACGTTGGTCAGGTGGTAAATCCAATGTATAACCAATGAAAGATTTTCGCGATGCACCCAATAAAATCGGGAAGCCTAATTCACGAATCTCGACTAAACGATCGATCAATTCTAGATTTTGTTCAACGGTTTTCCCAAAACCAATTCCGGGGTCAAGAATAATATGTTCGTTAGGGATACCAGCTTTGCGAGCGATTTCTACACTTTCCATCAATTCTCGTTTGATATCTGATAATAAATCATCGTATTCCATGCCTACATATCGACCACCAAGGCTCTCTAAAATTTCTGCATGCGCCCAAGAGCTTCGATTGTGCATTAGAATGACCGGAACCTTGTTATGAGCTGAGACTCGAGCTATATCGGGATCAGCTTTAAAACCCCAGACATCATTCACCATATGAGCGCCCGCGTTAAGAGCCGCTTCCGCCACAGAAGCTTTATAAGTATCGACAGATATTGGCAGGTTTGTCTCCCTAACTAATGCTTCCACCACTGGAAGGATACGTTTCATCTCATCTTCAATTGCAACGGGCTGTGCACCAGGACGAGTACTCTCAGCACCGACATCCAATATGTCAACACCATCATCCACAAACCTTTTTGCTTGACTGAGAGCGCTATCTACAAAATCTAAGCTTGGATCATTGCGAATTAATCCATCCCCAGAAAAGCTGTCTTCTGTTATATTGATGACACCCATTACATATGTTCGCTTTCCCCATTCAAATTTATGTTCATTTATCCATAGCTCATTCATCATCTTTCCTCTAGTTATTCAAGGTTAGTTTTTTTAAAGACATCAGCATTTGTTTGCAAACAAACCGGAAAATAAATTGTAACTGAATTTTAAGATTCACTTTTGTAGCGTTTGACTCCCGAAGCCTGAATATCATCTGCAAGAGATTGGATTAATTTCCCGCTTTTAGGATGAATGAGTTCCGGAGACAACTCTACTAAAGGAATCAGAACAAAAGCTCGTTCTTCTATACGGGGGTGTGGGATCACCAATTTTTCATTTTCCAATACAAGTTCATCGTAAAACAATATATCCATATCAATTAGACGTGGACCAAATCGTATTCCTGGGACTCTTCCGAGCTTTTCTTCCAATTCTTTCAAAAAAGATAATAAATCTATTGGCTCGAGTTTTGTTTGCCCGATTAATACTTGGTTTAAGAAATCCGGTTGATCTAATACTCCCCAAGGAGCAGTCTCGTAAATCGATGATACTTTAGAGATCTGAATGGTCGGCTGTAAAGCTGATCGCGCCGATTTCAAATTCTCTTCCCGATCTCCAAGATTAGTACCTAAAGCAATATAAACAATATGATTCATTATCACTCCAAATCAATCGTTAATAATATTAAAGACAACACCTATTATTGATGATCAATCATAATCTATTTTATATATATATTATCATCCAGAAGAAATTACTAAGTCGGATAAAATCAAACCTAATAGATCAAATCATTATCGCGGAGAAAATTTTTCCTATGAAAAACCTCACTTTATAAATAAAAATCGAAAAAATTCAACACCAAAAAACATACTCAAGTAAACTCTAATGTGATACGATTTGCGAAGAATCGCAAGAACGACTAAAATTCATTGAGTAAAAAATAATCGATCAAAAAGGATCAATATGGTAGAAGCAACTTTTCATTTTCCAAGAGGTTTTATGTGGGGCAGCGCGACAGCATCGCACCAAGTCGAAGGGTACAATCGAAATAATAATTGGTGGGAGTGGGAACAAGAACCAGGACATATCTTAAACGATGAGACATCTGGAGCAGCTTGTGATTGGTGGGGTGGGCGCTGGAGAGATGACCTTAACCGTGCAAAGGATGGTGGGCAAAATGCACATCGCTTTTCCGTAGAATGGAGCCGTATACAGCCACTGCCTGATAAGTGGGATGAATCCAACCTGGAACGTTATCGCGAGATTGTACGCTATCTATCAGAATTGGGTATGACTCCTATGGTAACACTTCATCATTTTAGCGACCCAATATGGTTTAGTGAAATGGGTGGATGGGAAAAAGAGGAGAATATTCAA
Organism: uncultured Anaerolineaceae bacterium; assembly: GCA_964547225.1. Lineage (GTDB taxonomy): Bacteria > Chloroflexota > Anaerolineae > Anaerolineales > UBA4823 > CAZJMV01. The sequence continues at coordinate 62,492 of CAZJMV010000159.1, forward strand.
TATTTTATCCCTTATGTACGTAAAGTAATCGAAGCTTTACAAGAATATACTAACCTATGGGTAACGATCAATGAACCGAATGTTTTAAGCGTAAGCGCATATCTCTTTGGAGTTTTTCCACCAGGGAAAAAAGATCTGAACACTTCTCTCAAAGTAATGTCAAATCTTGCAAAAGCTCATGCGTTGGCATATCATACGATCCATGAAATCCAGAAGGAAGCTCGTGTTGGTTTAGCAATAAATTACCGTGGATTCATTCCTACTCGTGCTTGGTCACCCTTAGATCAATTGGTTGCAAATTTACAATCAAGTATATTTAATGACCTTTATCCAAAAGCATGCCAAGATGGTATTTTACGTCTGCCGTTTTCGAAGAAAAAAGTAGCCAATTTGTCTGGTACACAAGATTTCCTGGGAATCAATTATTACACTCAAGATATGATAGCTTTTCAACCTCTAGCAGCCAAAGAGCTTTTTTCAAAGCGCTACTTCCCTGAAGGACCAGATATTAGTGAAAATGGTTTTATCGCCAATTTTCCGAAAGGGATTTTCAAAGCCATAGAATGGGGACGACAATTCAATTTACCTTTGATCATCACAGAAAATGGTGTTGAAGATTCAACCGATGAACTGAGACCCCGTTACATCATCGAACATATCCATCAAGTATGGCGTGCTGTTAACTTTAATTATCCGGTTAAAGGCTACTTCCATTGGACACTTGTTGATAATTTCGAATGGGATCGCGGCTGGTCTCAAAGGTTTGGTCTTTGGGAGTTAGACATCAATACGCAAGAAAGGATCAAACGGCAAAGCGCCGATCTATATGCTGAAATTTGTCACGAGAATGGGATTTCATCAGAAATGGTTGCGCGTTATGCACCACAGATTTTCGAGAGCATGTTCCCATCTTAGAGAATCGCTAAAAATCAAGGTGTTCGAGCACACCGAAAACTCAAAAATTCATCAGCATAAAACCTCCCCCGCTCAGCAAGTATGTAGTATAATGCTTTCCGCCTTAGGGGAAAACAATCGAAAAGGTTATCAACTAACCGTTACTCAATAGCGGTTAGGAAGTGTCTTTGGAGAGGTTGCGTAGTCTGGCCTAACGCGCGCGCCTGGAGAGCGCGTGAGCCGCAAGGCTCCGCGGGTTCGAATCCCGCCCTCTCCGCCTTTTTTTTATCATTTAGATATCTAATTGAGATAAGCTTAGCTCCTTGAAACCATTGTGGGATATCAGCTCTTTATTCTCGGAAACATAAATGGAACTTCCTTATAAAAACCAACCTCACAATTACTTCAAACAGATTGTCAGATTGGAATTTTACAAGAATAGTGGTTTTAAGTTATAAATCAGTTAGAGGGGATAAGATCTTTTCAACCGCTTTTTGAGGAACAACTGGCAATAAAACACGATCTTGTGCCCACCATCCCCCCCTATCTAACCAAGATTTCCAAAAAATATCGGGGTTGACAGCAGTTGATATCCCCATTTGTCTCTTAAAACGCATAATTTTACTTGAAAGAAAATCTATTTCATTATTATATTGAAAAGATAGTCCCGAACGAGACAATGCATTCAATAACAAATTTGTTGTAGAAAATGTATTCATCCTTGGAGATAGAACTGGTTGAATTGCAGAAATAGCTGGGCGATCACAACCAGAAATAATCCATTGGTATCCCCATGATTCCAAGATCGAATGATCCGGAAAGAGGAAATCCGCTCTGCAACTGGTCGCATCTTCAATCGTCGAGAAAGAAATTATTTTTTCAGCACTCTCAAAAGCCTTCTGAACCAGAGAGTTTTCAGGAAGATCTGAAAACAAATCTACACTATGGATAAATAATACTTTTACTCTTTTGTTAATAACTTTTTCTAATAACGCATTTACTTCTGAAATTGAGTTTCCTCGATAGGCGCCCATTTCTCGAAAAAGAAAAGGTGGTATCAAATATATCGATGGTTTTTTTGGTTTTGGATTGATATTTAAAGCCAAGATAATTTTAGCGATTTCAAATCCATCATGATGACTTAAGAATGTCGCCCCTGGAATAATTACTTTTGAAGAAGCAGAACTATATAGCTTTACCAATTCCAAGAATTCTTCCACATCAAATCCAAGCGAATCATGGATCAGTGGATAGTATTTTCCCAGTATCTCCTCTTGCCTTTTCTTTGAACTTTGATCAGGGAAAGAAATTACAAATTCCGCAAATAATCGCATAAAAGATAAAGCATCCGACGATTTCAACGGAAAAAATTGATCTATATACCCTATTCCCTTTGGCATCTCTTTCCCAAAATGAATTATCTTCGCTTTTGGATTTATGGCTTCGGAAACCCAAGGTTCTTCATAATTCAATCCAAATGAAAATATAATCTGAGTATTTTGGGTTTCAAAATAGGGAATTGTATTCATGCCATATAGAAGTTGGGTTGCATCTTGTAATACTATTCTCCCATTAATTAATGTGTTCTTATCAAAACGTAAAATGGGGAAGTTGCCAAGCGCCGATGAAATCATCTGAACAATATCAAACAGATGATCTGGATACATCCCTAAAAGAAATCCAAGTTCTTTTGGCGCATATTTTTTTAAAATTTCACTTAATATGATCTCTGCATTTTCCCACTTCATATTAGAAAGCTTTTCATCAGTTCGATTGGCGCGATAAAGTGGTCCTGGTAAACGCCTTGTCGAATACAACTGATCCAATACACAAGAGATATGTTTACAATTTACCATCGCTTTGCGTGGATGGTTAGGATTAGAGATCACATGTCGTAACATCCCTGAATACTTCTCTACAAGAATTCCACAACCTGAGACACAACCATTACAGGTTGTAGCAATCCAATTTATGTTTCGGTTTTGATCAGTTGTAAAAGTTGAGGGGAGAATTTTTCCAGCAATAATCGCGCCAGATGACAAAATCGATCCTAAGGCAGAAAGTTTGAGAAATTCTTGGCGAGATAATTGGCGAGACATAAGGTTATATGGCACTCAAAGAAAAAAATACGATTTAATAACTAACCTAGTAATATTCAGGAAATATAAAACTCCGAAAAACATAGTTATCATTATATAGCATATTTCGCTGAGAAAAAATCTAAATCTTACATTTCAGGTTTCTTCTACCTTTTTTATATAAATCATGATATTAGGAAAGGATTACACTTATCATCCATCGCGAAAAATTTTGTCATTAGGGATCTTTTGCTATAACAAAAAAAATATTGACAAGCTTTATACCATAGGGTATGCTTTCCATTTGCCCGGGTGGGTCCGGCGCGGCGGAAGACTGTGAACCCCGTCAGGTCCGAAAGGAAGCAGCGGTAAGCAGATCCTTCTGGGTGCCGCTGGGTAGCCTACCTGGGCTTTTTCAATTAAAAACAACAATGTTCTCAAAACAATATCAATTTTGTGGGAATTTCAAGGATAATAAATTTATATTGTACAAATATAAATTTCATTAGAGTGAAAAACTACACGATTTCCTATCGAGCTTGAATCCATCAATATATATAATATTACAGGTATAATGTTTTCGATAAGGCGCGTTCCACCAACTTGTAAAGGTTATGAAAACCCAATCGATAATACCTCCCATCAATATTCCCAAATTATTGGAGAAATATGCACTACATCCAGAGAAACGATTTGGACAAAACTTTTTAATTGATAGCGAGGCGCTAGAGAAAATTATCCAAATCGCTGATCTTGAACCTGAAGAGACAGTGATGGAAATTGGGCCTGGACTAGGAAGTTTAACTCGTCTCTTAGCCTTACAAGTCTCACAAGTTATCGCTATTGAACTAGATTCAAGGTTAATAAAGCCTCTTCAAGAAGTTTTAGCATCATTCCAAAATGTGAAGATCATTCAGGGAGATATTCTAAATATTCCGCAAAAACAATGGTTTGACGATGCTTTACAACTAGAACAAAAATCATACGCTGTTGTTGCAAATATTCCTTATAACATCACATCTGCGTTGATAAGATATTTATTAGGAAGCAATATTCCCCCCAAAAAGATCGTTCTTACCATCCAAAAGGAAGTTGCAGAGCGGATATGTGTTACCAGCGGTAAGATGAGTCTGTTAGCATTAAGTGTCCTTATTTACGGAAAACCCAATCTAGCAGCCATAATCCCATCCTCTTCGTTTTATCCGAAGCCTGATGTGGACTCAGCCGTGATCAAAATTCTCATCCATGAAAAACCGATAATTCCAAAGAGCCAATTGAATATTTTCTTTCAGGTGGCACATGCTGGTTTTAGCCAAAAAAGGAAAACGCTGAAAAACTCTCTCTCAGCGGGTATGCATTGGGATAAATCATATACACAATCTATCCTTGATGATATTGATATCGATCCCCAACGCAGAGCAGAAACATTATCGTTAAAGGAATGGAAGAAACTACTCGAAAAAGTAATCGAAGATCTTGAATAATAATCAACCACTCCTTGATCTAAGATTTCTATATCGATGCCGCATCTGCCAAACTCGGAAAGCAGCTTCCACTTGAATTCTTAACGACATTTTCGAGGTTCCCCACCGTCTATCAGCAAAATAAAATGGAACTTCTATCATAGAAAATCCTAATTTAGAGGCGACATATATCATTTCAACCTGAAAAGCGTAACCATTAGATCGAATATATTCAAGTGGAAGATTCATCAAGGTTTTTCGATGGAAGATTCGATAACCACCAGTAACATCCTTTACAGGTAAATTTAAAATATTCCTTGCATAGAAATTTCCAAAGGCAGAAAGACCTTTGCGCCAAAGCGACCAACGTTCATCGACACTTCCTCCAGGAATATAACGAGAACCAAGCGCAATATCACAGTCCTGAAGCGCCTCTAATAATGAAAGCAGTAATTCGGGTGGATGAGAAAAATCCGCGTCCATTTGAGCAATCGCTTCAGAATCAGTATTCAGAACATGGCGGAATCCCATCCGATAAGCTGAACCTAACCCTAATTTTCCTTCGCGATGTATTACTTCAAACTTCCCCTTATACTTCCAAGACAGGTCTTCAGCTATTTCTCCAGTGCCATCAGCGCTATTATCATCGATAACAAGAATACATAAATCCTCAATGGGTAATTTAAATATTCTAGTAGTTAATTTTGGTAAATTCTCTGCTTCATTGTAAGTAGGAATTACAACAGTAAGTTGCACAGATTGATCCTCAATTTTACACAAGCATATTTCTTGGTTCTTTTTGGATTTCAAACTCACAAACATCATCCCCCATTGCATGACATTTTAATTCATGGATATTAAAACAGAGCCCACCAGAGATCCACTTAAGCGCTTCTTGAAGTAAGCCAACAGTAAAGAAACAAACCGGTTTCTCAGATTCACTACGCTGCCAACAAACTGGGCAATTGTGTACTGTATAAATTAATTGATCAGCCTGTTCCGAAAAAACAACTTTTTGGTCGCTAATATGAGAAATGCTCTTTGAGATAGCAAAAATTCCAACTCTTAATTTAATTTCAAGGGGTAATACAGTAAAAGCTGGATCACCCATACTAGAAATGGCTCCAAAGTTTTTATATACTGCATCAAAAACATAGCCGCCTGTTTTTATTGCAAGACTACGTGCTCCTCGCAAACCATAAATCACTTCCAGAGCAAGAAATAAAGACCTAAAATCTGTAAAACTTAGATTCTTTTCAAGATCATCAGTCGGGTAGTTATCAATAAGCTGTGATAAGTTCGCTTTCGATAAAACACCCTGAATCCCATTTTTCCCCAACAACTCTTCTAAAGCTATCAGTGTGTTCAAAACAACCTTATTTAAACAAAAATAATCATCTTGGTGTGTTTGGTCCATTTCAATCCAGCTAGATTAATTTCTCGAGCGCTTCGGTGGCACGACGCATATCTAGAAATACCAAACCCAACTTCGCATTTTCATTTGCCAGGACAGTCAATACAGCTTCTTGACCAATAGCCATCAGGATCACATACCCATGCTCTCCCTTTATATAAACCTGTTCAGGTATACCGCGCCCAAATTCCGAAGCAATTCTTTCACCTAATGAAAGCATCGCTGCCGACATAGCAGACACTCTGTCCTCCTCAACATCCATTGGAAGAGCAGACGCAATACTCAAACCATCAATACTGACAACCGCTGAAGCCTCGATACCTGGTGATGAAGCTTGCAAGTCTCGCAGGCGTTCTACCATAAGTTGAGAACGCGATTTAGTCATGATAAACTCTCCTTATAAGAACCATCCGACTGTGAAAATATCAATCGTTTATTTATCCAAGCATATAAAGCAAGTAAAAAACTAAAAGAAACAAGTCCTTGTTGGTAATTTAGATTAAACCTATTTTAACACAACCCGAATCAGTTTTTTGCGAAGTATAAAATTTATTAAATTACCCTATCGAAAAACCTTCGAGAAAACCAAAAATCGGAAAATTAATTCATTGGACTCTTTTCTATGACATACTCACAAACTTGATCGCCTATCGCAATACACTTCGATTCATAAACACGAAATTCTTTCCCATTAGATATGAACCTTAGACCTTCTTGAAGTAAACCTACATACAAAAAACAGATTGGTTTGTCTTCCCCGCTTCTTCCCCAGCAAACTGGGCAGCGATGGATCGAATACAAAAAAGTATCTTCCCCTTCAGAGACTGTAGTGTATTGATCACTATAGTTAGTATATAATTTCGCTAAAGCATTTAACCCTATGCGTACTTTCGTGTTCATAGGCAAGACTTTTATTGCTAAATCACCAATCCCTGCTAAAGCAGAATATCGATCGTATGCATCCCGAAATAGTGCCCTTCCTGCCCGCTGAGCTAATCCCCTTGCCCCACGAAGACCATAAATATTCTCCATCGCTAGATTAATGGCAGCAAGATCAGAGAAATTAAATTCTTTTTCGATGTTATCAGGTGGATAATTATTAATCAGGGATGATAAATTCGATATATTTAAAATAGTATTTACCCCATTTTTCCCTAGAATATCTTCTAGTGCATTTAATATTACTAGGGCATATCTATTTGTATTGAAATACTGACTTTCTTTCTTGGTAAGCATATTCATTCATTCCAAAAAACTATCACAAGCAATAAAGAACAACTGGTTTTGAATAAATCTCTAAAACTTCTCAGGTTTTTATAATAACATGCTAAGTATTGCATATCGTATAACTAACTATGATGAGTTAGGATTAAAGTGTCAATATGATGACCCATCTTTTTATCAGATCAGTATCCTCCAAATCTTTTTTTAACGGAATGTTTGGTAGGATTATTTGCTTATATTTTACACACATCTCCTTTGAATTGGAATGATAACCAAAATCAACCTATCAATTTTGTAAAGGTGTAATAGCATCTAAAACCATTTAACTCTATGAATATGTTGAAAAATATTTTTTTTAGTATAATAATTATATCAAGATCAATTTCACACTTCAAGAATACAAAACTTTTACCGTAGAATAATCACAAATTTGCTACCGAATTAAGGAAGAGATGATTAAAAAAGACTTTTTTTCAAACATATTTCAATTATTCATAATAGTAAGCCTATCCCTGGGAGCATGCTCAACCAGGGAACCACAAATATCCAACTTGAAAATTACCGTATTACCTATTCTCGAGACACTACCAATATATGTCGCTCAACATGAAGGCTTATTTGAAAAACATGCTGTTCAAATTGAATTAATATCCGTTGCATCGGGCGCAGAACGTGATCAATTGATCTCTGCAGGGCAAGCAGACGGAATGATCAATGAAGCGCTCTCCACTGCTCTCTACAATCAGGATGAGACCCGTGTCCAAATTGTCCGATTTGCACGACAAGCGACAAAAGATCAAGCCCTCTTTCGTATATTAACTTCATCAAAAAGTGGGATTACAGATAGTTCTGGTTTAAAAAATGTGGAAATTGGTATTTCGGAAGGCACAGTCATTGAATATCTCACAGATCGTTTATTAGAGGCAGAAGGTTTTACATCAGAAGAGATCCAAATGGTAGCAGTACCTAAAATACCAGATCGATTGGCATTGCTCAATACAGGCGAACTCAAAGCAGCTATGCTTCCCGAACCGCTTTCATCACTCGCAGAACTCCAGGGAGCAAAAATGGTCTTGGATGATACGATAAAACCTGAGTATAGCTTTAGCGTAATATCATTTCGTAAGCAAGTATGTGATCAGAACCCCCAAGCGATCGAAGGTTTTTTGGCTGCTTTTGAAGAGGCTGTGGTGAAAATTAATCAAGATCCAAACCAATGGTTGGGATTACTGGTAGAACATAAATTAATACCAGAACCCTTAGTCGATACTTATCAAGTTCCAACCTATACAACAGCTGGAATACCCACTCAAGCCCAATGGGATGACGTTATTTCATGGGGAATAGAAAAGGGGATTTTAAAAACAGAAATCCCTTATTCAAGTTCTGTCACCAATCAGTTCTTGCCATGAAATATCGCATTATCAGCCTTTCACATTACCAGTAATTATGATTGATCTTGAAAATATTTCTTTTGGTTATCCCAATAGCCTACTGATTTTTAAGGATTTTAGCTGGCATGTAAAGAAAGGTGAAGCATGGGCTGTCTTAGGGCCTTCGGGATGTGGCAAATCAACATTATTATATTTGCTAGCCGGTCTTCGTTTTCCAACTTCTGGAAATCTCTTCATTAACAAGACAAGTTTGACTCGCCCTCGCCCACATACTGGTCTTATCCTTCAAGATTATGGACTTCTTCCTTGGGCTAGTGTCTATCAGAATGCCGAACTTGGAATACGAATTAGAAATTTCTACGGTCCAGACGGGAAACATGCACCTGAAATATTCAAGCCAAAAAAAAGCGTTGAAGATTGGTTGATCCGATTAGGGCTTTCTGGACTAACCCAAAAATATCCAGGACAATTATCAGGTGGACAGCGCCAGAGAACCGCCATAGCACGAACTCTAGTCCTTGAACCAGATGTTCTTCTTATGGATGAACCTTTTTCCTCTTTAGACGCCCCAACACGTGAAGATTTACAAAAACTGACTCTTGAACTCTGGGCAGAGCAGGAATTTACCATGCTGATCGTTACCCACACCATCGAAGAAGCAGCTATACTTGGTCGGAAAATTCTGCTTTTAAGACAACCCCCTCATTCAGAGACAATGATCATTGAGAACCCATCTAGCTCTAGAGATGATTTTCGACACTCCACTGATTATTTCCAACTTATTCGAGAACTGCGCCAAAAAATGGAGATGTCAAATTGAAAAAGCGTGCAATATTCCAGGCACTTGTTATGCTCATCATTGTTTGGCAATTATTCGCCTGGCTTCTACAATTGCCAATTCTGCCATCACCCATCGCCGTCATACAGGAATTAGGAAAGGAATTACTATCTGGTGAACTTTTTTGGCATTTGCTTGCCAGCCTGTGGCGAGTAATGGCTGGTACGTTCCTAGCAATCTTATTTGCGGTACCAGCGGGTTTATTTTTAGGTCAATCAAAATCGTTAAATCGATTCTTTTCTCCATATATCTATCTACTTTACCCCATCCCCAAAGTGGTATTCGTCCCGATCATCTTGCTTTTCTTAGGCATTGGGGATTTGCCAAAGGTCATTATAATTACAATGATCTTATTTTTCCAAATCCTAGTATTAGTGCGCGACCAGGCGTCAGGTATCCGCCCAGAGTTAATTCAAAGTGTGCAAAGCCTTGGGGCAGGAAGAAGAGCTTTATTTCGCTTTGTGTTTTTACCAGCTAGTATCCCCGCAATATTAACCGCAATCCGACAATCAGTTGGCACAGCTGTAGCAGTGCTTTATATCGCCGAACTTTTCGCGACACAAAAAGGCTTGGGTTATTATATCTACTTGAATGGGAGCACCTATTTTAACTACCCCGCCATGTACGCAGGGATCATCATGATGAGCTTGATGGGATTGAGTTTATATTTTGCAACCGATTGGTTTGAGCATATCCTAACCCCTTGGCAATATCACGAATAGGACAGAATATCTTTCCTTTCTCCCCGCCTTGATTAGTAAATCAAGCAACCATATGGCTTATTTAGATAATAGAACACCTAATGAAAATAATAGCGCATAAATTAGCGTGAATCTACCAGTGCCAGCTAGAGTTTTATTCAATGGTTTCCCTGTCCACTGAAACACTTGATGAATTATTGGTCTAGCAAATGGTATAGAGACCCAAGCGAATAATATCCACATAGGAAGTAATTGAGATAACCATAATCCTAGTGGAACTATCCAAGCTGCTATAAGACAAGATAAAAACTCGATTTTTGAAAAATTCGACCCAAATCGTACAGCCATTGTCTTCTTGCCTGCTTTTCTATCAGTATCAATATCACGGAGATTATTTACAACCAAAATAGCTGTTATTAAAAAACCCATCGGAAAAGATGACCAAAAAACCAACCAATCCATCATTCTGGTCTGAACAAAAAAGGTACCACACACAGCGACAATGCCAAAAAAGATAAACACAAATAATTCCCCCAGTCCATGATACCCAAATGGAAAAGGTCCTCCCGTATAAGCAAGAGCAGCTAATATTGAAGTTAATCCGATCACTAAAACTACCCAACCAGCCACCCATACCAAGTAAACCCCAATCATTGCAGCTAAAAAAAAGACAACCGATGTTCCGATTGCAACTTGGTTTGGTGTTAATAATCCTGCTTGAGTAACTCGTGTTGGTCCTAACCTCTCCCCTTCATCCGCCCCCCGATAATAATCAAACAGATCATTCGAAAGATTTGCTCCGATTTGAAGAAGCAACGCAGCTAATAAAGCTGCCATTGCAGGGTAGAACTGAAATCCATCAAAGTAAAACGCAATCGCTGATCCAACCAGAACTGGAGAAGCTGCTGCGGGTAATGTTTTCGGTCTAGAAGCCAATATCCAAGTTTCTATGATCGTTGGTTTATCATCCATGCCCATTAATCATCCTTATGACAATATTTTCTACATCTCCAATCGTTGATTATTACTAATCTATGAGTATAACCTTCTTTTACATCCTTTCGATTATTGATTATGGGAATTATAAATACGCTATAATTACAGTTTATAATTCCTTACTAAATTAGAAATATGATATTAACCGAAAAAATAGGAGAATTGCATGAAAAAATTTCCGTGGGTCATCATTGGGATAATCGCTTTGACTCCATTCTCGACATACAGAAATGTCGAAGCTGAATACTTTTTTACAAATGAATCAGATACGCCTGATGTTCTTTGCCTGCCAGGTATATATTCTAATAACCCGGGCGATTGTCGACCATCAGGCCCATCCCAATATCTTACAGATCTCGCCTCGTTAGGGATATCCTTCCCACTGATTCCACTTTCATCCAAGTCTCCTGATCCAGCATTAGCAGAAATCGATGTAAATTACGCAGAAGTCATTACACCAAACGCACCTGTTTACGCTTCAATGGCGGAAGCTGTTGTGGGGAATAAACAAAGTGCAGCTCGGAAATTATCAGGGGAAACCGTTTATATATCATATACTAGCCAAGAAGAAGTGGAAGGTAAAAAATTATATATGATCGATCAAGGCGCTTGGATGCGTGGCGCAGATATTTCACGGATTGGGGTAATCCCACTCTTTCAGGGGTTATTATTCGACGAAACACCAAAATCTGATTTTGGCTGGATTCTAACTTTTTTTGCTCCAAGCCCTCAGGTTGAGTCGAAAAGATCACCAGGCTATCAAGGAGATGATTATTCAGGCAATCTCTTCGATCTTTATGAGGTAGTTCAAATATTCTCTGAAGAAATTATCGATGAAGAAACTTGGTATATGATCGCACCTGATGAGTGGATTCCCAAGAAATATGTCGCCCGAGTTAGGGTCAATACAAGCTCACCGGAAGGGATCAGTGAAGATCGATGGATTGATATCAATCTATTTGATCAAACCATTGCAGTCTATGATCAACGCAAGTTGGTATTTGCCACCGTTGTCGCTACTGGGGTAGAACCTCTCTGGACACAACCTGGGATTTTCCAAATCTATGAAAAACACGAAACAACATATATGGCAGGCGCGCTTGGAAGTGATGGCGCAGATTCATACTACCTAGAAGATGTCCCCTGGACAATGTATTTCGATCAGGCGCGCGCCTTACATGGCGCGTATTGGAGAACAAAAATGGGATTTGAGCAATCACATGGTTGTGTGAACTTAACCCCAGGCGACGCTCACTGGCTCTTCGATTGGGCAAATATTGGCGATTGGGTGCATGTATGGGATCCATCCGGACTTACTCCCACAGATCCCGCACTATACGGATCAGGTGGATTCTAAAAGAGTTTATTCTTGAGAGAAATCAACCTCATAAAATTCGTCATCACTAGGGATTATGGTGTACCACTCATTCATTTGATCTATCTCTATGGTCGCTTTTTGAACAATACAATCGAGGACATGACCACCTGCATCCCTCCCATTATTTAAATAATGAAAGTGATAACCTGGAGCATTAGCAATATTCATATAGACCGGTAGGCGAAAACCAATCATGATCCCATCGGTACTTTGAAATTCGAAGATCGGTTGTGTTTCTATCACCTCTGAAAGGAGAGGGTATGGTTTTTCTTGTTTGGGCACACTGCGGGTCTTCATATACTCAAAAGACCCCATGACTTTGATCGCATAGGCGGTATTCTGTGTAGGTAATTGGTCATCTAAATAGTCTTTAAATGCCTCGCAAGTAATTTTTTCTTTCAGTTGAATCGACTGATCAGCATCAAAATAGGTAACAACAGAAAAAGGAGTCTTCATCTTATCATCAACAAGATAAGCTACACCATCAGCTTTAATTTGGTAGATCTGATGATCAACTTGGATCATTTCACCATCCAGTGCATTGAATGTCCCTAAACCAAAGTCACCAAATTCCTTCAATTCTCCAAATGTCATCTCTCCATCATAAACACCAGCCATAAGCGAACCAAGTGTTGAATATTGAACCAAAACATCATCTTGCTTTGTTCCGGTTCCTGCTTGACAAGCAGCTAAACTCAAACCGAGAATTAGAATTACTAATGCAGTTGTAAAGATAGGTTTTGTTTTACTCATTCAAATTCCTTCATCGATTATTTTTAATTACGGAGTTGCTGTACCATCCCAGCCCGCCAAGCGTGCCATCAACCACCAAAAAGCTTGCCCTTTCAATGTACATTGCAGACCTTTGGTATGAGCACAAGAGCTAGGTAAATCTTGACATTCAAAATTCGAAGGATGAGCAGTACACCAATCATCACACCACTCACAGGCGTCGCTGGCTGATGGGTAGAAATTCCCATCCGGGTTAAAACTCTCGATATCCGCAAAATCGAAGAGGATCTTGTTTTGATCATCGACATGATCACGCACCATATTGTTATGACGCCACAGATTACTTCCTGATGTCGTACCATCTGTATGCCCCGTATAATAAATAAAACTCACCTCAGCGTAATCGCTATCTAATTGAGTTAGCACATCCATATATTCTTGTATCTGTTCATCTGAGTAATAGCTCATTTGCCCACACCAAGTCCATAGCGATATATCAAACCAGCCAGTATTTAGCGTGCTTTCAGTATGATCGATCCCAGCCTCCCCCTCCCAATACATGTCAGGAGTAATATATGTATCCCCAGGATAATTGTTACCATCATAAATCCTCAAAGCGCTCGCATCATCTGGTAATATTACATCCCCACTGGCTTCAATATCTACATTGTACTTTGCATCTTGTTCTTCCAGCCATCGCAAGCCAGTCAAGACCTGACTACCATGGGAGGTATGGGCATAATGAACTACAAATTTCTTCGCGTGACCTATCCAAACATCCGGTATTTGGTTGATGTCGGTATGGCGATGATCAACAATGATTGCTGTTGATGGTGGCGAAATGCTATTATTCAAGATGAGCGGCAAATACAAGGAATGATCCGCTTGAAGAGACTCATATTTAGCAAGAGTCAGATTTCCTGGCAATATGAAGATTACAACTGTTAGAATGAGGATTTTATAGGTCAGGGTAGAAATCATTTTTTCCATCTGCTGATCCTTTCCACTAGATGCATTAAATAAATTGATTTCACATCATCATTTTTGTATCATACCACAACTATTTTTGGGTATCTTTTCTCATCCAAATAGCCAATCTTGGTATAGATTAGGAAGTGTTTAAAAAAACCTAATCCTATCTACATAATCACATAATAATCATACTGACCAGCCAATTCTACCATTTTCTCAAAATATATGACATATGATATAATTTCGGGAAATGACTGAGCCTTCGGGGTTAATTAATCATCTGATTAATTATCCCTCTATTACAGCTATAGCTATTGATATGATTCACCAACCGATTAATCAATAATGAAAGAACCGCTCATGGATAAAATCCGAGTACTAATTGCTGATGATCATTCAATTTTACGTGAAGGAATCCGGTCATTATTAGAAAACGAATCGGATATGGAAGTTGTGGGAGAGGCAGAAGATGGGCACATGGCTGTCTCTATGGCATGCGAATTGGAACCTGATGTAATCTTGATGGATATAGTCATGCCAAGATTAAATGGAATAGAAGCAACTCGTCAAATTCGTAAAAAACTACCCAATACACAGATTCTCGTTCTCTCCATGCATGATAATGAAGAATATATCCGGCAAGTCCTTGCTAATGGCGCCATGGGTTATATTCTAAAAGATGCTGCTTATAATGAATTATTATCCGCCATACGATCAGTTTACCGAGGAGAAGCGGTCCTATCACCAGCAATCACTCGGCTGGTCATTGAGGACTACTTACGGTGGGGAGACCTGAGACCGAGAAATGTCGATAATGGACTCAGTCATCGTGAAAGAGAAGTCTTGCAGCTCATCGCAGAAGGTTATACGAATAAAGAAATTGCTGATATTTTATGTATATCGATAAAAACCGTACAAGCTCATCGATCTAATCTAATGTCAAAATTAGATTTGCATGATAAAAGCGAATTGATCAAATATGCAATACGCAAGAAAATTATCGAGATATAAGCGCGAATCAATTCCATCCTTAGATTTAAAACCACTTCGTTTAATAGGGTCTAAATAAAAGGATTTTAAGGTTAAAACCCTACTACAAATAAGGCGAACAATCGATTACAAATTTGACTAGATAATGTATTCTGTACATGCGATTATTCTCAGAACACGTTTATCTTGGAGAGGTTTTTTATGATGAGATTCTTTCGACGATGGATTACATTAATTACCGGCATAACCATCACCTCGATAATTGTCTTTCTCTTGGTGACAACTTATGCACATGCAACTAGTCCTGAAAATAAGCAAAGACTTTCAGAATTGAATTCTAAGGAATATGTGAACGCTGAAGTCGTTGTTTCAAAGACCAGTGCAATCCCTCCCACCTCCCCAGATAAAGACCCCTGCTTACATTGTCATGTTATAGGCGAAGAAAAAGGCTTATGGACTCCACTAAGCCGCTGGGCTTTATTCGGAACCATGGGGTTAGTATTTGTATTTGGTGTATATCGCAGCGCAAGTGTATGGGTTAACCGCGCTACTTGGAAACCATTACACCAAAGAGCGGCTGAATGGATCGACGATCGCTACCAAATCTCAGAGCCATTAAATAAAATATTGAAAAAGCCTGTCCCAAGGTATGCTCTTAAATGGTTTTATTGTTTAGGTGGTATCACCTTTTTCCTTTTTGTAGTGCAAGGATTGACTGGCATCCTGCTCGCTTTTTACTACCAACCGACACCAGATACTGCATATACAAGTATTCAATTCATCGAGAGCGAGGTTAGGTTTGGAGCGGCAATCCGCGCCATACACCACTGGTCTGCCAACGGCATGATCGTCATGGCTATCGCACATATGCTGCGTGTCTTTATCATGGGTGCATACAAAAAACCTCGCGAATTAAATTGGGTCAGTGGCGCTTTCCTGCTCATTCTAACATTAGCCTTTGGCTTTACTGGTTATCTTTTACCATGGGATCAAAGAGCTTTTTGGGCAACGACCGTCGGTTCTGAAATCGCAGGAAGCATTCCAGTTATTGGAGATTTAGCATTAGTGTATCTAAGAGTAGGATGGGATATTACTGCGCAAACGCTCAGCAGGTTTTACATCTTACATATCATCGCCTTGCCTCTCTTGACTGTGTCATTTATGGGAGCCCATTTCCTAATGATCCGTCAACAAGGCATCGCAAAGCCACTTTAATTTGAAGGAGAAATAAATGTCCGCTGACAAGAACGAGGGAGACACCATTCCCTTTTATCCAGACCACGTAAAAACTGAGTTTTATGTAACGTTGGGAATACTCGCAATCGTACTCATCATTGCGATTGCAGGTCTAATTAACCCAGTCGGTTTAGGTGATCCAGCAGATCCGCTGAACACTCCTCAACATGTGAAGCCGGAGTGGTATTTCTTAGCTCTTTACCAACTCCTGAAATTTATTCCGAAAACGACCGGTGCAGTGGCGCCTATGATTGCTGTTTTCATATTAATCATATGGCCCTTCATCGATCGTAAACCAGACAAGTCCCCCAAAATATATCGGACACGTTTTATTACGGTATTAATCGCAACCGTCGTAATCATCGCAGTGACAATATGGGGAGAGGTGAGTTAGCAATGACAAAATTTACTCGACAATCCTTTTTAAAGATACTCAACCGTGTACTTACTTTTTCCGGCATTGCCTTCATAACAGCGCCAATTCTAGCTTATTTTTATCCACCAAAATTAGAAGAAACCCCTTCTGAACCAGTATTGGTTTGTCCAGAGGATGAATTAAAGCCAAATGAAAGTAAAACCATTCAATTTGGAAGGTATCCTGCTTTAGTCATCAATACCCAAGAAGGACTTAAAGCATATTCTGCGGTTTGTACGCATTTTGCTTGCATTGTAAAATGGGATCCCGATCTTGGCGAGATTGTATGCCCCTGTCATGATGGCTATTTTGATCCCTTGGATGGAAGTGTAATTTCCGGTCCACCCCCAAGAGCCCTAGATAAAATATCATTAAATATTGTTGATGGTGAAATTTATATTGGAGGAGAGGGATGACATCAGAAGCTATTCCCACCAAAACCACATCGTTAAGCAAACACATGGAAAAAATATCTCAATCAATGCCCCTTGTTTGGCTACGCGTAAAAGATTTGTTTTCTTATGCCATTCTTCAAAAGCGCATCGTATCGAAAATGTATCCAGGAATCATGCATCTAATGATCTTCTGGGGAGTCACTATCCAGGTCATTGGCACTGCAATTAATCTGATGCAAATGGCTCTTTTCATTCCTTTCGTCGAATTACCCTTTCCGAGAGGAAATGGATATCTAGCTTATGAGCTGATCATGGATATCGCCGGAATAATGATACTAGTTGGCGTTATCATGGCTGCTTTTCGGCGTTTGGTTCTTAAACCAAAAGAGCTCAATACTCAATGGGATGATTATTACGCCATCACTATCTTAGCATTGCTGCCTCTCGTTGGATACACAACAGAAGGTTTGAGAATAGTTGCAGTAAATCCCCCTTGGGCTGCCTGGTCACCAATCGGGAACATGGTTGCAAACTTGTTTAGATCAATGGGCATAACCAGTGAGCAAGCACTTGCTGTACATCCTTTTTCAGTTGTAACCCATATCACCCTAGGGCTATTATTACTAGCCAGTATTCCCTTTACTAAATTCCGTCATCTTGTTAATGCCCCCCTAAATATCATATTCCATCCTCTCAGGAAAAGAGGCGAACTTGAGAAAATTGATGATATAGAAGAGACAGAGATCTTGGGGGTTGGGAAAGTTGAAGAATTCAGGTCGGATCAATTGCTTGCCTTTGACTCATGCCTGCAATGTGGACGGTGTGAAGAAGTTTGTCCAGCAACAATCAGCGGTATGGCATATTCACCACGCGAACTTATTTTCTCATTACGAAACGAGATGGTTGGATCACTTGTGTCCAATAATGGGAATCACAAAGAAAATGATATTTCTGAAACCCTTCCAGAACCTATGGTTTGGTCATGCACAACATGTGGGGCTTGTTTATCCGTATGTCCAATTCTCATAAACCCTATAGATGAGGTCGTTGATATCCGACGATTTGAATCCTTGACAACCGGTGAAATTCCTAAATCAGTTGCGGATACCTTTAGGAATATGGAAAGACAAGGCAATCCCTGGGGCATGCCGGCTGAAGACCGCGCTGCATGGACAAAGGAATTGAACATACGCGAAATCGCTCCAGGGGAAGAAACCGAGGTACTCTTTTTCCTGGGTTGTGCTTTTACCTATGATGATCGAAATAAAAAGGTTGCAAAATCATTCACTCACATCCTACAAAAATTAAATATTGACGTTGCGACCTTAGGGGCGAACGAATCCTGTTGTGGAGAGACAGCTCGAAGACTAGGAAATGAATATATGTTCCAAGTCTTTGCAGAACAAAATATCGAGGCTTTTAATAGTGTCAAATTTGATCGCATTGTTACGCAATGTCCACATTGTTTCAACACATTAAAAAATGAATACCCTCAATTTGGAGGAAATTTCAAGGTTCAACATTACACCGAATATCTCAATGAATTAGATATCCCTCTAAATAACAGTTCCGAGAATGGCAACAAACTTGCAGAAAAAGTGACATTCCACGACTCCTGCTATTTAGGGCGCCACAACCAGATATATTCCCAACCCAGGAATTTACTCAATCAAGCCCACATCGAAATTCAAGAATTTGATCGAAATAAGGAAAACAGTTTCTGTTGTGGCGGTGGAGGCGGTCAAATGTGGCTTGAAACCGATGCTGAAACCCGTATCAATCATCGCAGACTTGACGAAGCTCTCGAAAAAAATACTGAATATATCGCAACCGCCTGTCCTTATTGTCTGATCATGTTTGATGACGCTATCCGTTCAAAAGGGATAGGTGACGAGATACACGTATATGATATTGCTGAAATTTTGGAGAGACAGCTCAGCGAATAGATCTTGTAGAACAAGTCAATTTTTGCTTTCGATCAACTAAGCAGGAGAAAAAATGAGTTCGTTTGCTACCGCTTGGGCGATTAACACCAAAGGCGATCCTTTAAGCGCTGTGAATTCAGTCATTAAATCTTTATGGGACAGCGCTCAATTTGATTATATGTTGGTTCCGATCAACGGCAACGACTCATACACACCACGACCACAATTAATTGACAAGCCTGATCAATTAGATCAGGTTAACCCTTTCAAGCCAATCATGGTCGAGAATGCCGCTCAACTTATCCCTGGCATCATTCGCGAACACCCAGAGAAGAAAATTGGAGCGTTGTTACGTCCATGTGAAATACGCGCTTTAATTGAAATGACGAAACATGGCTTCTCTAAACTTGATCATGTGCTTACAATTAGTGTGGATTGTCTAGGAACTTTTCCACCAGAAGAATATATTTGGCGTGCAAAAAACAAAGGTTCATCACAAGAAGGAGCCAGTGAAACGATCAGTTTTTCAAAAACTGAAGGCATCCTCACCTATCGATATCGCTCTGTATGTCAAATTTGTGTCTCTCCAGAAGCAAAAGGAGCAGATATCAATATTTACATTCTCGGATTACCTCTACGTCAGACAATCATCATAGAATCAAACCACCCGATCTTATCTGAAACGATCAAAAAACCAGAGCTCGAAGCTACTCAAGTAGATGAAGTTCTCCTCAAACAACATGACAGAATAGTAGCCAAAACAATCAACCAGCATAGATCTACTATGGACAGATTGGCACAAAATTTGGGTGAGCTATTACCAAAAAATATCAATGATATTATTTCTCAATATCAGCATTGTGGTTCATGTCAAAACTGTATGGATGTTTGTCCGATCTGTGCCATTGATTACCCGAAAAGAGATGAAAAAGGATGCTTTCACCGTCAAGATATTATGCGGTGGTTGATCTCTTGTTCAGGTTGTGGTATTTGTGAACAAGTATGCGAAAAACAATTGCCATTGGGAATCATATTCAGTCACGTTCGAGAACAACTTATGCAGGAATATAACTATATCCCTGGAATATCTAGAGAAAACCCATTGCCAGTTTTTCTTTAGATCAAAAAACAACTTTTAGGATGAAGTCGACTCAAACCTATAAACATAAGACCTACCCAGCTTGACCCAATATACATCGGACATTATAATCTCCCAATATGGGTTTTTTGTTATTTTTACCAAATTTCCCGATAAGTGGATTTATATTCACCCTTCGTGTAATTTCACGAGAATAATGATAGGAGAAGTTATGAGTGATTATGATGTAGTTGTTATAGGAGCAGGACCAGGAGGGTATGTAGCTGCAATTAGAGCTTCGCAACTCGGTTTAAAAACTGCAATTATCGATAAGAAATGGCTGGGGGGAGTATGCTTAAATGTTGGATGTGTCCCATCCAAGGCATTACTAAAGAACGCAGAAATCGCTCATATGCTTCGTCATCAGGCAAAAGACTATGGTTTTACATTTGATAACCTTAATCTAGATTATTCAAAAGCGGTAAAACGTAGCCGTCAAGTATCCAATCGATTGACCAAAGGCGTTGGTTTCTTGATGAAAAAGAATAATATCGATGTTCATATGGGCTCAGCAAAAATCGCAGCAATTAATAAAGTTGACCTCTCTGAAGATAATGGCAATATTAAAGAGATCTCAACCAATAATATTATTATCGCTACCGGAGCTAATGTCGTCATCCCCAAAGGATGGGAAGTTGACGGAAAATATATTACTACTTACCTTGAAGCTATTTTGCAGGAAGAGCTACCAGAATCTGTAATCATCATCGGAGCAGGCGCGATAGGTGTTGAATTTGCAACCGTATGGAATTCATATGGTGTAGATGTAACTTTAGTTGAAATGCTACCGCATCTTGTTCCTCTCGAAGATGAGGAGATTAGTATAGAACTAGAAAAAAGTTTCAAGAAAAGAAAGATCAATTTCTTTACGGGTCATAAAGTCGAAACTCTACAGAAGAATGAAAATGGAGTTATAGTTACTTTATCTAGCGAAGAGGGAGAAAAAACATTAGAAGCTGAACAAGCCATTGTTGCGATAGGTTTTTCACCGAATACAAACAATCTGGGATTAGAGGAGATTGGAGTAAATCTAACCAAACGTGGTGCCATAGAGATTGATGAAACCATGTCTACAAATATTAAAGGCATTTGGGCTATTGGAGATGTGACAGCAAAGATGATGTTAGCTCACGTTGCCTCAGCGCAAGCGATCTTATGTGCAGAGAATATCGCAGGGATGAATACTACCCCCTTGAACTACAGCATGATGCCCAGCGCCACTTATTGCCAACCTCAGATTGCTTCATTTGGGATGACTGAAGCACAAGCAAAAGAACAAGATATTGAGTTCAAAATAGGAAGATTTCCCTTTCAAGCGAATGGAAAAGCGCTTGGCATTGGAGAGTCAACTGGGTGGGTTAAGATCATCGTCGATGCGAAATATGGTGAGATTTTGGGTGCTCATATGATTGGACCTGAAGTTACGGAGCTTTTGCCAGAGTTAACTCTTGCCAGAATGATGGAAATAACCCCCTATGAGATCGCCCATAATGTCCATGCACATCCAACATTAAGCGAAGCGATCATGGAAGCTGCACATGATGCTGAAGGACACGCTATCCATATCTAAAAACTTGCTCTTTAGGGATTGAACGATGTGCTATTAGGCAGAATATTTGGAGAATTAAGTGAACCAACAAGAAATTGATTCTCTTCTATCACAAGCAGAAAAAGCTTATAAGAAAAAAGATAAACGCAAAAGCACCCAACTTATAAACCAGATCTTACAACAAGATTTTTCAAACGCTTCTGTATGGGATCTTCTTTATAAATTGTTCGGGGCGAATCAAGATCGCAATAAATTTCAGATAGCTTTCACTAAAAAATTCTATCCTGAAAAATTATCCCTATTTGAAGATCATTCTCAAAATTCTATTGAATCCAGTCAAAAGAAAATTGAAAAACTTTCTACCATTACTCCTGTTACACCCCCAAAACCCAGTCACCAACCTCCAGTCACAAACGAACGAGTTTCATCACCTGCTATTAAACCAAGTTTACGCAAATCTTCTTCATCAAAGTTAACTCCTGTAAAGCCAATACTCAAAAGACCTGGTGATAAAATTAGTATCATAATAGTGGAAGATAGCAGCCAAACCCGCGAAAATATCATCCGATCGCTACGTTTTCAGGAGAATATTGAAGTGATCGGTTCAGCTTCGAGTGGCGCTGAGGGAATTCAGATTGCCAGAGAGTTACAACCCGATGTGATCATCATGGATATCAGCATGCCTGATATGGATGGCATAACAGCAACCGAAAGTGTTAAGAAGATCGTTCCATTCTCGCAGGTCATTATTCTGACAGTCCGAGATGATATAGATTATATCCGTCGTGCGATGATGGCAGGAGCGAGAGACTATCTAAGTAAACCACTAATCATTGATGAATTGGTTTCAGCCATTCAAAGAGCCGGTGAGATTGCATTCCAAGAAAGACAAAAAACTACCACAATTGATGAAGCATTAAGCTCAGGGGAAGCAGCCTCCAAAGGAAAGATAATTGCTGTCTATAGCCCCAAAGGAGGTGTGGGTACAACCATGTTTGCCTCAAACTTGGCGGTTGCTTTTTATGATGAAGATTCGGCTGTAGCGCTAATCGATGGAAACCTTCAATTCGGAGATGTACCGGTTTTTTTTAACGCTCAAAGCAATAAATCAACGCTTGATCTAACAAATCATATTGATGAACTTTCTGAAGAATTAGTCGAAGAAACACTCTTTCAACATGATTCTGGGATTCGATTACTCCCCCCTCCTAATCCTGAAGAAGCTGAGATGGTCACGGAAGAACAGTTTTCGAACTTATTAGGTTACCTCCGCGGGGAATTCTCATACATCATAGTCGACACAACTCA
The DNA here is from genome assembly GCA_964547225.1 of uncultured Anaerolineaceae bacterium. Taxonomy (GTDB): domain Bacteria; phylum Chloroflexota; class Anaerolineae; order Anaerolineales; family UBA4823; genus CAZJMV01. The sequence continues at coordinate 85,532 of CAZJMV010000159.1, forward strand.
TGACCTGACTGAAACAACCATAGCAGCGATTAAAACGAGTGATATTTTTATCCTTATAACAACTCAAGATATCCCCTCCATTGCACGTGCTAGAAGATTCCTTGATTTCTTCTATACTATTGAATCCAATATTGAAAAAATCCTACTGGTATTGAATCAATATGATAAAAGAATTGGGATCACTGAAGAAAAAGTGAGCAAAGTACTAAATTTAGAAATATCTGCGATATTGCCGATGGATAAAGCTACCGTAATCCCTTCTATAAATCGTGGATCTCCTTTTATGTTACAACCCGCAATGATATCCAAACCCATCGCAAAAGAAATCTTGCATGCAGTTGAAAAAAGCAGGGAAAAAATTACACAACTTGAAAAAGCAGCCCAAGCAGAAGGACAGTAGCGATGATTGATTTAGGGAAAATAAGCCTATCTCTTTTACCTATCCATTAACAAGCCATAGAATTCTTCTACTTGTTTCATAACAACAGGATAAAGCGCTTTCTGTTGGATAATCTCATGATTAATTTTCCTGGCTTTCATTCGCATATTTTCATCCTCTAATGCCTTGATGACAGCTCTAGAGATTGACTGTGGATCTGTAGGGTCTACCAACAACCCGTTCTCTTCAGAAGTAATCCATTCTCTGATCGAGTCAAGATCTCCAGTGATCGGGAAACAACCACAAGCCATCGCTTCTAATAACGTGTTGGGTGTACCATCATGAGTACTTGGAGAAATAGCGATATGAGCGCTGCGGAATAAATTCCCCATCTCCTGCATGGTAAGTTTCGGGAGCAGATGGACATTTTCTGTAATTCCTAATTTTTCTACCCATTCGTTCGCTTTTGCTTCTCCTGACATATTTGGACACACAAAGAGGGTATCAGGTTTTTCAGATAGAATCTTTGGGATTGCTTTGAAGAAAGTGTCATTACGTACATATGCCCGAAATCCTCGTGGATTTATAATAGTAAATCTTGTACCGATGTGCAAAGTATCTGATGATTTGTTTTCAAGAGTGGAATCATTAGATTCCAGTGAATAAAATATTTCCGGGTGAACTCCTCCTGCGCCAGGTAAAACAGTGAATGGTTTATTCTTTGAAAACCCATATTCATAAGCTAATTGGATATCCCTATAACAATCCGTATGTATCGCATCAGCTTTTTTTAATGTATAGCGTGTCAAATAGGTTAAGATGAAACTCGCTTTTGCGTGAAGTGTGAAATCATTACCCCATACAGAAATAATGAGAGGGATATCATGTTTAGTAAATGCAGATAAAATCCCTTCATAAGGAATCCGCATTGCATGAATAATATCCGGTTTAACTACTTCGATAATATGGTTTAGTTTTCCAGATGCAGAAAATAATGTTACAGGTCCTAACCATTGACGTATGCGTGTACGTGCATTAAGAAGTGAAGCTCCCCAAACAACCGAAAAGGTTTTTCTTTCTTGGCTTCGTTTTCCAGTATTACTCGTCTGTTTCTTATAACTGCTAAAGGCGACTGGAATAAAATGGGAAGAAGCAAAGCGTTGATCAAATTCACAGGGATAGGTTGAAACAATATGAACTTCAAATCCTTTATTTAGAAAATAATCAATCCAGTTTAGAGCAATCGGTGAACGACCATCAACAATATATAGCAAACGCATCTTAACTTATCACCAAATCCAATTATTCCTTCGATCCAGATATCATTGTATTAATCGCATGAACAAAAACCGAGACCATCGCCTGTATATTGATTTCCTCACTTACGATTCGAAAGGAATTGTCACCCATCCTTCGAAGTGATTGTGGATCTTCTAGAGCCTCCAACAAGGTATTGGTTAGGGCATCTAAATCATTGGTAGGAATACTCCAACCATTTCGGTGGGCTTCATCATAAGGCTCTGAACGGACTAAATCATCCTGGGTTCCATCCCCTGTCGCCACAACAACTGGCAATGCGTGCGCCATTGCTTGCTGCACTGCTAACCCACCAGTTCCTGGTAAGACAAAAAGATCTGCTGCGTCGAAGAGAGTATCCAATTCTGAACCAAATAGAGCACCTAGAAATTCGGTTTTTGGGTAAATCTCTTCAGCTAGCTGCTCCAAGTTTTGCCGTTCTGGTCCATCTCCTATGATCCAGAGTTTAGGCTGCAAATGGAGAGGAAGTTTTTCACAAGCCGATAGTAAGAGATCAATACGTTTCCTCTCTTGTAGTCGTCCAACAAAAAGAACGATTGGTTGATTCTCAAATTCCGGTGGTCTTTGAGGGGGATTTGAAATTGGTTTTGGAGAAGTAGCGTTTGGCGAGATAAATATTCGCCCCTCTGGTATTCCCATGGATCGGTATTCTTGTGCGCCTCGTTGACTATAGGCAATCAAACCATCCAAGGTATTTAAAAATCGTTCTCTCTCCTTATAGCGCCATCCTGTAAATTTGCCTTTGATTTCAGGCGCTCCTAACCCCCACCCTAAGACTGGTCTATCACGCTTATGCATCCAATTAATTGCTCGCCTTGTACTTCGATAACGAGGATTTGATTCCACAATAAGAATATCGGGTTGCCAATTCTCCAACCAATCGATCAAACCCAATTGCCAACATTGGTAAAATGACGTACCGATTTGAAATAGATTTAAATTCTTTGCATTTGATAATTCCGCATAATTTAGATAATCAACAGCGTTAATATGCTCATGCTTAGCTGGCTTGCCAGCAAAAACACTCAAACCATCCTTACAAGCTGTCGCTAATAATTCGACGAATTCTTTTCGATACTCAGGTAAAACCCTCTGTTGTAATCCTAGGCGTCCTTGATAATATGGCGTTGAATATGTAGACATTATGATTGAGCCTTCGGAAAAGCTAAGAGATAAGACTTCCAGTCTAGTGATCCTAATTGATAGATCACATTATATGGAGGGTGAATAGAGCATATTTCATAATTCTTTTCCGATAATATATTCCAACATATTTCTGTTGCGGTTTCGCCATGTAGTTCTAGCAAGATAATTGGTCTCTTCCTAGAAAGAAGCGTTTGCATGCCTGGTAATGCCAATATTTCTCCTCCTTCAATGTCCAATTTAATCACATCAGGAGGTTCATTTCCATCCGCATAGATAAAATGATCTAGTGAGATTCCTTCGATGATGATCGTCTCTGGATAATGAAACTCTGTTCTCCCCGCAGAACCTTTCACCTTTCCCATCCCTCCTGAACGACCAATTAGAAATTCTACGGATCTTTCTTCGTCAATGACAGCGTTGGCAATCACTTTTATCCGTTTTTCCATTGAATTAAGTTTGATATTCTCATTCAAACGTTTAAGATTTGCAGGCAGAGCTTCAAAAGCATAAACCATCCCGTTTCCCCCAGTTGCACGCCCAAGCAATAAACTGATATATCCAATATTCGCTCCTATGTCATAAGCGACCATTCCTGGAGAAATATATTTCCTAATTGCAACCTGTAGTTCCATTTCATATGTTCCCAGCCAATAATCTTTTTCAGCTTGCATATCCAACAACATGCGTGCACCGACCAAGTCTCCTCCCGCTATTTGCACTTCGGTTAATCCAATGGGGGCAGCTTTGTTCAAAGACCATCGTAAGATATGTGCAAGGGGTTGGATAGAATAAATGAATCGCTTCAAGGAACGAGGGCTTTTCTTAGCAAACCAAGCAGCAATATTCATAAGCAAACTTGACATATCATTATCCATCCAACAACACATTGATATAAGCATCAATCATAGTTTCTAATCCAAATGATTCCTCAGCCCGCCTTCGGGCGCCTTGGCGATATTTAGGTTGTTGAATAAGTATTTCCATTGCTCCTTTAGCCAAGGCGTTTGTGTCTGGTTTTTCAAGCTTCCAGGAATCTCCGCCATATGGAGTGATAACGCCAGCATTCTCAGTAACAATCTCAGGGAGCGCGCCTGTATCAAACGACACAACCGGCAGTCCACAAGCTAAAGCTTCAATCACCGAATTTGGGCAAGCTGCATTTAGATCAGATGAATAAAGAAGATGTGCGGTGCGATCAAACTGCGGGATTTTTTCATGAGGTACAACACCAACCCAATTCAATGAACAATCCAACTCCTTCTGCCTCAATCCTTGCTCATAGAAATAGCGGGTTGCCTCACCAACCTTGCCAATGATCATCAATTCAATTCTTTTTTTATCTTCACCCATGAGATGTAAAAGATGATGGATCATCTCAAAGACAGCTTCCAAACCCTGCTCATATCCACCCAAGAGACTTCCTTCGACCATTAATATTCTGTAGCGATCTTTCGGGGTCTCTAACTGCTTCGATGGAGAAAATCGTTCCAAATCGACGCCATTATAAATCGTCCAGTTCGGTTTTGATAAAGTCCCATATTTTCCCTCCCACCAATCCTTTGTGAATTTACTTTGATAAATTATTTTGGTAGCAATCCTTTTACGGATAGTAGATAAGTTCCAATTTCCATATTCAGCTCGTATATAATGTCGCCATCCAGTTCGTAATTTTCCGTTCGGTAATCGGACACGATGAAACCAATTCATTCCATCCAAACGTTGGATAATTGGAATACCACGTTTTCGAGCGTTCCATAAGCCAATTAGATTTCGCGTACCCCCGATTACCAGAACAGCTTGACAATTATTTTCAGAAAGATCTTGAGTTACAGAGATTCCACGTTTATTCATACCAGCTAAAAATTTTTCTTGAAAAGAAACCATCCCTCCTACACCGCTTTGATGAGGGACTAGACATATCTTTTGTAGCTGATCTAAGTTCATACTAAATCTTCACGCTTTCCAATACATTGAGCGGGAACACCAGCCCAGATTTCACCTACACCGGTCGATTGTAGTAATACAGCATTTGCGCCCACAATACTTTGACGGGCAACAATGAGCGTACCTTCCTTACATAAAACCTTTGCACCTGGAGATAAAATAACATCATCTTCTATACATATCCCTTCAAATTTCGATTCTTCCATAGGACGATAGATATCAGCTCGCCCTAGTGTAACACCAGGATAGATCTTGACCCTATCTCCGATGACAGTCTGTGGATGAACAACTAAGCCGACCGCGCCATGTGCCAATTCAAGATCATGTCCAATACGAACAGAGCGAGGAATTTCTATCCCAATCAATTTCAATAAATAGTATGCCATCCGACCTAATAAAGGATGAGCTCTTTTATATGCCAAGGTTGATGGTAAATCGCGTTTCATATCTGTTCTCAAAGATATACTTGAGTATGGGGTGAGCCTAGTCGAAATAATTTGAAACCATTATTTACCCAATCATTCGCATTTAATACATTAACAATATCAACGATCAAACGTGCATTGGTTTTTTCTGCAATCTCTTCAGGGTCTAATTCCTTAAAAGAAGTATGCCCAACTAATAATAATAATAAATCGGCTTTTTTTATTGCTGTTTCAATATCTTGTTGAACCAAAACATCCTCAATCTCCGCATGCAGTTGATACGGATCATATGCTGAGACTAGAGCTCCAGCAGCAACGAGAAGTTTAGCAATCGAAATCGCAGGACTTTCTCGCAAATCATCTACATCTGGTTTATAGGTCAATCCCAATATGGCGATATGACTTCCGGATAGCCCTAAAGCATCATCACTTCCATAGGCGTCCGTCACAGTCTTGACCACAAATTCCGGTTGCGAATCATTCACCTGACGAGCTGTTCGTATCAGTGATGTAATATCTGGCGCGGCTTCTACGAGGAACCAAGGATCTACGCCTATACAATGACCGCCTACTCCTGAACCGGGTTTCAATATATCGACCCTGGGATGTAAATTTGCGATTTCAATAGCTCTCCAAATATCCACCCTAAAACGATCTGCTAATCGAGAGAATTCATTCGCAATCGCGATATTCACATCTCGATAAGTATTTTCCATCAGCTTAACCATCTCCGCAGTCGTAGCATCCGTTAAAATAATATCTCCGCGCACAAATACCCTATATAGGTCACGACCAGCATAAGAAGATTTTGAATCGATACCTCCAATGACCCTGGCATTTTCGATCAACTCCCTCAATATTTGTCCAGGTAAAACACGCTCAGGGGAATATGCCAGAGAAAACTCATCTCCAGTTTTTAACCCAGATCGCTCAAGAATAGGTGCAACGATATCAATCGTCGTACGAGGTGGAGAAGTTGATTCCAATACAACTAAGTTGCCCGATCTAAGGAACGGGACAATCGCCTGTGCTGCCGCGATGACATAACTCATATCAGCCCGTTTATCCTCCAAGAAAGGGGTGGGTACCGAAATAATGAAAGCATCACTTGGTTCTGGTGATGTACTAATCGTTAATTTTCTTGAACCTAATGCTGCCTGCACTAATGTCCGTAAGCCTGGTTCATGGATATGAATATCACCGTTCTTCAATGTCTCAACAATTCTATTATTTACATCAACGCCAACAACATTGATCCCATGCGTCGCGAATGTACTTGCAGTTGGTAATCCAATATATCCCAGACCAAGCACACAGATTTTATTAAACTCCACTATTTATAACCTCCGTCGATACACGATTATTCACTAAACAATTTTAACAAAAGTTTATCAATTAAAAATCATCATTTATCTTATCTAATCAAATGATTTACACAGAAGATTATGCCACAGGAAACATAAGGGGAAAAGAGCAATTTTTTCATCCTTGACACAGAACGTATGTTCGTGTTATATTTATAGCACAAATAATCGATTTATTCGGTTTCAAATCTAATCAATACACTAGTCATTCAGTATGAATCCAACTTGTATGGTTTATCGGATTATCCGATTGGAGGTATAAATCATGATGGCGCGTCGAAAAAAAGAAGGTCTTAGCGAACGAAAAAAGAAAATACTACTTATGTTAGAAATGTTTCAGAAGGAAAATGGTTATCCCCCTTCCATTCGAGAAATTTGCGAGGAGACTTCGATTTCATCAACATCAGTCGTCAATTACTACCTCAACCAATTAGAAGAAGAAGATTATATCGAAAGAGACGGTCGCGTCTCTCGAGGGATTCGATTGCTGAAACCGTTATCTCAGGCTGTTGACCCTGTAATTGATACTATAGAAAAAGCAGCAAAGACAACAAGGGAGGGTGTTCAGACGATAAGCCATACTCTCGATGAACTCTTACGCGTTCCGATTGCAGGGAGAATTGTGGCTGGCGCCCCAGTTCCTGTTCCTCCATCTGATTTCGATTATTATGACACGGATAGCACCGTTGAAATAGCTATCAGCTCACTACCAGCTCGCGAGCGAGGCGAGAGCTTATTTGCCCTTGAGGTTCAAGGTGACTCAATGATTGATGCTATGGTTTATGAAGGGGATATTGTTATCATGAAACAAGCCAAAGAAGTCCACAATGGAGAAATGGTAGCTGTGTGGTTGAATGATCGTGATGAAACTACACTTAAGTATTTTTACCAAGAAAAAAATCACGTTCGTCTCCAACCAGCCAACCCAACCATGGAACCAATCATTATTGATGACCCCAGTACTGTAGAAATTCAAGGAAAAGTCGTCATGGTTATACGTAAAATCAAAGGGTTAGTTGTCTGACCTGAGTTACTAATTAAAGACAACCAGGGTTATAAACTCGTTGTTTTTGATGAGGTTGTTTTTTCTAATCACCGAGAAATAACCGGCAGATAGATCAAATCATCTACTTTCCCTATTCTTACACCAAAAATATCGTGATCTGAACTCCGATGGATGATATCAGCATCTTTGATCATCTCATAAGGAAAATCTGCGTTGATATGCAAAGTAAAATATTCCAGAGGCAAATACCCTGGAACAAGTTGTGAAAAGATATGATCAAAGAAATAAGACACACCATGATAAATATAGGTATAGCTTTCCGAGGGAGATAGACGATTCGCAAGATTGCTCATATTATTATGTTCAATCTTGGTAATTGTCTGTGAATTTAGATTATCGTTAAAATCCCCAAGGAGCATTATATTGGAATACGATTTATCAAGACGTATCTCGTCAATTAGATTATTTAAAAATTGAGCTTGTTCAAGACGTCTTGGCAGAGTAATTTCTATATCCGATTTATCTTGAAGCTTTGATTTCAAATGTACATTAATCAATATTAATTCCATCGGTTCTTCTTCAGGATCATTACAAACTGTCAGATTATCAGAATAACCAGATATGCAGAGCTTTGTTTTCACCAAGAGGGGCGGACGTGAAAAAAGTCGATTCCCATCCAAAACAGTATCACCATCTAGATCACAGGTAAGATCATTGTGTGGGTTATCCATATCCAAATTCCCATCAGGACCTAAACCATCCATTAGGGATGTGCACCCCTGGTGAAATTGATATCCTTGAATCTTAACGAAATCCTCTCGAAAAAGGAAACCCACATCAATTCCACGTTTATCCGGACCCTCAACTAATATTGGGATATAGTTGCTTTGAATATGCGGTTGGTCTGCTAAAGCCTTTAAAACTTCAAGATTTTCTACTTCTTGCAAAGAAATCACGGCAGGTTCTTCCAGCTCATCATGAATCACCATTCCAAGTTTATTGAGTCTACGTTGATACTCCACCCCTGAAAAAACGCTGTCATCGGTAAGAGGGTCATCAATATTATCAAACAAATTATACAAATTTAAAGTGACGAAAGAAACTAATGGTGTTTGTTGTTGGTGTAGATTAGATTGTGATGCATTCTTTGGCTCAGCGCCTAACCGAATTACTTGAGGTTCTGCAGTTAATTCAACACAATACAATCCCGCTCGATGCGCAAGCACTCCAACTAAATTTTTTACCTCATCGATTGTACGAACCCCAGGCGTTATCTCATAATTGGCTTCATCTTCTATACAAATGACCTCGCCGGTCCCAGCAAGATCGCTATGAAAAACATGATCGATATTGAGATCCCTCCGCACCATCCACGTACGTCCATCCTGATCGGTTGGACCCACAACTGAGCCATGATCAAGTTTAACCAACATGCTCTCGCGCGCTTCAAAATAGGCTCGTGCAGCCTCATTATCAAAGGGTGGATTTAACTCAATTGGAGTTGGTAATTGGTTGCCGCTTGAAAAAACAATAATTCGTTCCGGTTCAGCTAATATTTCTGTCAAGCCATAATACTCATGTACCTCTCCACTTACTTCAACATAATCTCCAACGCTAACAACATCGACCTTTTGATCAAGGTAAACATAGAGACCATCCGAAGTTCGATCACTTGCATCACATCCTGGATCCTGAATATGAAATCCCTTCCGCCAATGTTGATCGTAATCAAGGATCACATAACCGCGTACTCGAAAAAAACTTCCCTGATACGGAGAGCTATAACCATCGCCTTGAATAAAACAGATCGACCCAAGCGGTCTCATGATGCCAGTAGTCAAGTTGCTGCCTGAACAAACCAATACAAAAAATAAAGCAAATAGCATACGAAGTAATTTTTCTCCCCATCTCATGAAATGATCTCCTTTATTATTACCAGATACCAGGAAATAACCGGAAATTAACTAACTTTGCATATTCTTGATATCCATCTAAACTTCCCATCAACATATCATCTTCTCGAATCGTTCGTATGACGATCAAGATCAATATTAGGGAAGTAGGAATAAATGCCCACCACGAACCTAACAATAAAGGGTTGAAGACTTCAAAAAGGATTGTGCCAGTATAACCTGGATGTCTAACATAGTAGTATGGCCCGCTGGTGATGACTCTTTGATTTCGATCCGATTGTAATCTTGTCTCTAAAGAAAAATAGGCATTCACAAACATTGACCAACTAACCAATAAGAAACCAAATGAAGCAATAAAAAATCCAAAGAAATGTATCCACAATGGAATTGGGGAACTCCATTCATATCGAAAATCAAATCCCGCCAATATATACTTCGCTAAAGTTAATATACCAATAAGACTTAACAAAATCGTATCCTTGTCGCCCCCATCCTTCTGCCTCGTTGCTCTTTCAACCAATAATTCAGGGTTACGTCGTCCGATGATCAAACCATTAGCCAGAGTCCAAATCGCATACAATATTACTAAAATCCATCCCCAAATCCAATCCACTGTCCCTGCTGGCAAAAACAATAATAACCCAACTAAGATAACACCAAAAGTCTCACGGAAAATCCAGCGAAATAAACCCACACGGATTTTCTGTTTCTGATTATCAGTCTCTTGCATGATTTTTCCTTCGATTCACAGATCTGTAGAATTAATCACTATCCGATAAAATACTTATAACCAAAAAACCTATAAAAATCTAACAATAAATTGGATGTTTCTATTATAACTAATTAGAAAAATAATTCAACTATCTATCAGCTTATTAATCGATAAATCATAAAACATTCAATGAATCAAAACCACTTCTTTACAATTTCTAAAAATCTGTATGCTATGCTTGTCTTCAACAAACTGGTAATTATTGAGCTCAGAATCAAAGCAGATTAATTACCCGATCAAATCAAGAATTCTCTACAAAGGAGACAAATATTATGTTCAGAAACAAGAAGATTTGGATCATATTTATAGGAGTTATAGTATTGGTTTTGGCGTTAGGAATATCAGCCTTTACACTTCCTGGAATTTCAGGCGATCAACCCGAAGGCGAAGCATTTAAAGACTTTCTTGGTAAACCAGGACGAGGAGCTTACCAGACTTATTTAGCCGAGGCGCTAGGTATCTCTGTTGAAGAACTCGTGTCAGCCAAAAAGGCAGCCAATGATAAAGCTCTTGACCTGTCAGTTCTTGAGGGACTTCTCACACAAGAACAAGCTGATGCTATGAAAACACTTGGGCTTGGTTTTCATCAATTTCCTCCAATGATACGTGATAGATTTGATGAGAATATGAATGTAGGTGAAAAGATTGACCTTGAAGCTCTATTTGCGCAAGAATTAGGAATCACCGTAGATGAATTAAACGAAGCGCAAGAAGCAGCTAAGGAAGCAGGCTTGAAAAATGCAGTTGAGCAAGGTTTAATCTCAGAGGATCAAGCAAATCTCATGCAAGCCCATCAAGCTCTTCTAGATTATCGTATTAAACCAGATGAGATTCTATCTCAAGTCTTAGGAATTTCCACAGAAGAACTTCAATCAGCTCGCAAGGAGGGCTTGCGTATGAAAGAGCTCTTGGAAAAGTATGATGCTACTTTCGAAGATATTAAGGCAGCAATGCAGTCAGCCTACGAACAATCTATTCAGGATGCTCTTTCAGATGGCGCTATCACTCAGGAACAAGCTGATCTCCTATTGGAAAATGAATTCCACATGATGCCTGGTAAACATGGTCGTCCTCATGGCAATTTCAAAGGCAGGGGAGAAAAGCCTTTCGGGGAAGAACCATTTAGCGAACAAGGTGGTTTTACAATACCTGGTGAATTCGGTGGAGAAACATACCCTAATTCAACTAGTAATAGTTTGTAAGATAGATAATTAAAAGCAAAAGAGCGTCCCTAATTTGGGGCGCTTTTTTCCCAGAATTCATTTGTGTGCTGTATAATTCAATATACACTTATTTCAAGTTGTAATCATGCACACAAACCAAAAAGATACCCTCAAATCAATTCGAATCGGAATAGACATTGGCGGAACTTTCACAGATTTTCTTATCTATCAACCTGAGGATGGAAAAATTGAAAGTTTCAAGCTGCTTTCGACTCCTAACGATCCAGCAAAGGCTGTTCTGGAAGGAATGGAGCAAATTAAAGATCATTTTAGAATTGAAGGAGAGTACCATCAAATTATCCATGGGTCTACTGTTGCGACCAACGCACTTCTTGAACGAAAAGGAGCCAGCACTGCTTTTATTACTACAAAAGGCTTCCGTGATATTTTGCAAATCGGACGTCAAAATCGACCTGAATTATATGATTTCTTCTCAGATCCCCCTTCGCCACTAGTTCCTCATTCTTTAAGGTTTGAAGTCAAAGAACGCATTGATAAGAATGGAGAAGTCTTACAAGCTCTAGAACAAATGGATATTCGGGAACTGATTGATGAAATCCAAACAAAATCCGTTGAATCGGTAGCAATATGTCTTCTATTTTCATTCACAAATCCCAACCACGAAAAATATATTGCTAATCAATTAAAATTAAAAGGTTACTTCGTTTCGCTTTCTTCAGAAATCCTCCCAGAATATCGTGAATATGAACGAGCAAGCACAACTACAGTCAATGCCTATGTGACTCCTATTCTCAATAAATATCTTGAAGAATTAAAAACAAATTTAGGGGAAACCCAAAAGCTCCAAATCATGCAATCGAATGGTGGCATTATCCAAGTGGAAAAGGCACAGCTGGAGGGAGTACGGTGTATCCTTTCTGGCCCCGCTGGTGGAGTAGTCGGAGCTAGTAGTGTTGGTACTTTAGCGTTGATCAATCAACAAAAATACCAGCAAGAGAAAACCCTGCAGTTAATCACATTTGATATGGGAGGTACCTCCACCGATGTCTCATTAATCGATGGTACGCCCCATTTAACCAACGAGGCAGAAATTAGTGGGTGTCCTATCAGAGTACCCATCCTTGATATTCATACCATCGGCGCTGGCGGAGGATCTATCGCTTATGTTGACTTAGGTGGAGCGCTGCGAGTTGGTCCTCAAAGTGCGGGAGCAGACCCTGGACCGGCATGTTACGGAAAAGGTGACTCTCCTACTGTAACCGATGCCAATTTAGTTCTTGGTCGTTTGTCCCCCGAACATTTTCTTGGTGGGAAAATGGTTTTAGATTACCACAGAGCAAGATTAGCAATCCAAAAAATTGGTGATCAAATCGGTCTAAATCCTGAGGAAACTGCGTTAGGAATTATTAGGGTTGCCAACGCGCATATGGAACGTGCTTTAAGAGTCATATCAGTTGAAAGAGGTCATGATCCGCGTGGTTTCATTTTATTATCCTTTGGAGGTGCAGGCGGTTTGCATGCGGCTGACCTAGCACATAAATTAGCCATCCCGCAAGTACTAATACCACCTTACGCCTCTACTTTATCAGCCTTTGGTATGTTGACAGCAAATGTTGTTAAAGATTATAGTCTCACCGTAATGCTTCCGGGTAACACTCCCATCGATGAAATTCAAAAGAGATTTGAACCATTGATCTCTCAAGGGAAAACAGAACTTGATGATGAAGGAATAAAAGATGAAGATATTCACATTTTTTTAAGTCTTGATATGCGTTATCAAGGACAATCCTACGAACTGGAAATCCCTTTTGAAGCTGACATAAAAAATATTTTTCATAAAACACATATTACGACCTATGGTTATAACCGTCCAAATGCATTAATCGAGATTGTAAATTTACGCGTCAATGTTACTGGAAGCGTACCATCCCCGCAATTATTTCCAAAGGAAATCGGTTCTTCCGATCCAACCACTGCTCTGATCGATACACGGACATCTATCTTCACGGATGGAGAAATGTCCCTTCCTATCTATCAAGGTGAAAAGCTAACACATGGGAATCAAATCAAAGGTCCAGCATTAATTATTCGTTCAGACACAACAATATTAATCCCCCCAAATGATCTAGCCACTGTTGACCCTTACGAAAATTTACTCATCCATACCCTCACCGAAAAGGAATGACCAATGTCAACTTATGATCCAATTCAATTAGAAATCTACAAGCATTTATTCGCCGCGATTGCTGAGGAGATGGGCGCTGTACTTCGAAAAGCCAGCTACTCCCCCAATATCAAAGAACGGCGTGATTTCTCATGTGCTATCTTCGATAGCAGTGCAAATATGATCGCACAAGCAGAACATATACCTGTCCATCTTGGATCCATGCCGCTTTCCGTCATCGCTGCCACTACAGAAATCAAAGAACTTGTGCCCGGTGACGTGATCATCATGAATGATCCTTATCGTGGCGGTACCCATTTACCAGATATCACCCTTGTTTCACCAGTTTTTCTTGAGAATCAAGATAAACCTTTTGGATTTGTTGCCAGCAGAGCCCATCATGCAGATGTTGGTGGCATGACACCTGGATCAATGCCCGTCGCTAGAGAGATTTTCCAAGAGGGATTAATTATCCCTCCTACACACCTAATGCGTGCTGGAAAAATCAATCAAGCTCTATTTAACCTAATCCTAGCCAATGTCCGTACACCTGAAGAGCGAGCGGGAGATCTTTGGGCACAAATCGCTGCCAATCACCGTGGTGTCACTCGTCTGCTTGAATTAACAACACGATATGGCGAGGAAGAAGTCTCCAATTATATGCAGCATTTGTTAGACTACACAGAGCGCATGACAAGAAATCTG
>CAZJMV010000160.1:0-25958 GCA_964547225.1 uncultured Anaerolineaceae bacterium
AAAAATAGGTATAATGATAAATATAACTATGAAAACGATCTTATTTGGAATTGTGACACTTTTCTTAATCATCGTCTCCTATAAACCCCTACAAAGCTCACGATTCCATGGTTTCTATCGCTTTTTTGCTTGGGGGTTTGTCGCTCAATTAGTGATCTTGAATTTGGATGTCTGGTTTACACAACCGTTTTCATAGAATCAATTGACCTCATGGGTTTTATTAATGTTTTGATTTACTTAGTAATTGAGGGTATACGATTATTACGCATGATTGGAAGACCAAACGCGCAGAGAAAGGATGATGGACTAAGCGGCATTGAGAAAACCACTCAATTAGTTTCCGTCGGTCTGTATTCAAAAATTAGACACCCTCTTTACAGCTCTTTGATCTGTCTAGCTTGGGGCGCTTTCTTTAAATCAACAACATGGTTGGGTTCATGTTAGCGTTAGGAGCTTGCTTGTTTTTAACCTTGACCGCCAAGATCGAGGAAAAAGAGAACTATTGGTTTTTTAGGGAAGCATACAAAGATTATTGTAAGAATTCCAAAATGTTTATACCCTACCTACTATAACGAATTATTGTGATTTGTTTGCGCGCCAAGGATACCAGTTTGCATTATGGTTGACAGCAGTTTTCCCCAATAATCAAGATTGCACACCAAATTCTTTATTTTAAACTTAAAAAATTGTATAATAGAAGCACATCCGAGCGCTTTTTCCATCGCAATAATCAACCTAAAAGCTATGTAATCCAACTCTGAATAAAAGGACATACAAAGCCCGGTAGAAACAAACCCATTGTTTTGCTATCGGTTTCAGTGAAGGAAAAAAGATGAAACAGTTATATGTTTGGTTTTCCGATATGCTGGCGAGAATCACTAAGTTAATCCCGTCTTTGCCTTTTCAGCATGTCAATCTTTTTTCTCTAATAATTGATAAGTATCTAAGATATGTTCAAAAGGTTTCTCAAATTCAAGTGTCGAGAAATAACCTGTCGGTCTTTTATACAATAAATCGAGCGGAGTCATGCCATCCCAGGAATAGGCTAATTGTGGAAAGGCGCCGCGACCCACGCTTCGTATTGCGGTAACACCGCAAGAAGCACATTGATGTAAAAATTCAAGCTCTTCTTGAGTAAACGCTTCACCAGGATATCCCATAGCAACAGATAAGGACTGCAAGTTTTGGGGTGGAAGTACGCTCAGGTAGCTTTCAGGAATTTCCATCAGATTTGAAACCGGTTTGATTATGATCACCCTTCCCTGGCATTCATTAATTTGCTGAAAAAGCAGTTGCTGTGACAATTCACGCGAATCCAGTACGACTAAGAATTCATCATTATAGTTACTAAAGACCTGCACCTTGCCGTTCGCTTCCAAAGCTTTATAGCGATCGAATAAGTTGTGCAGTTGGCTGCGTGACCAAATCCCACGCGGCAGATACTGAGCCAGCGCTTTCAATTGAGTATTGAGATTATGCGCATAATCTAACGGGCTATAGATAGGAGCATTACCTTGCTCAACAAAATGAATTCGAGCAGAAAGACAACCAAATTGATCCCAAACAATAGAATCCAAACCAGCTAAGCGTGTAATAATATCAAGCAGAGTTGTGTTGGTATTAGGATCGGTTAAATCAAGCTGCAATACGGTTTTTGAAATTACGGAGAAGCTGACTTTATGACCATGGGCATGCAATCGGGAACGCG
The DNA here is from genome assembly GCA_964547225.1 of uncultured Anaerolineaceae bacterium. Taxonomy (GTDB): domain Bacteria; phylum Chloroflexota; class Anaerolineae; order Anaerolineales; family UBA4823; genus CAZJMV01. The sequence goes on from CAZJMV010000160.1 coordinate 1,709, forward strand.
ATTTGGATTTAACCCTTTTTTGTTGTTCACGGATTTGATCAATCGTCTCATCACTAGCGGCAGCAATCAACAAGTCTGCTTGTCTTAAGATCAGATTCTGGATAGCTTGGTTATCGTAATCCCAAACTAAAACCGCCGTATTAGCAAATAGATCAGGATCAATAGCTTCGATAGCCGATAATACAGCAGCGCTAAAAATTGGTTCACGACGAGAGTTCCTGATCAGAATCGCTGGTGGGATACTATGTTTATCATTGGCAGTTTGCGATAAAATCGCAATCAATAATGCCGTTCCTGGTACATTACCGGCAGCATAACCCGTAATCAATCTAGGTGTCTTTATCGACGAAAATAAAGTGTGATGCTTGAAAAAAGGGACTATCGATCTAATTTTTCCATAGTTGTTTTTCGGATAGAAACGCAACCAACCTTGCAAACTTGCCATTCGCTGCCATGCTTGTGTAGACTGCCAAGTAGGCTTGATTTGGAGCGCTTTTGGTAAGTCAGTTAAATTGACAAGATCAAGCGCGCGCATGCTGAAGCGAATCATCTCATCAGAAAAACCAGTATACCTCGGTACACTACGCAGCAACTGTTGAGAGAGGCTATCTTGTGGATCAGCAAGTTTTTTAGAGACAATCTTTAAAGCGCTCTCTAAACGCAACCAATAATTCTCTGATTGTGGAACACGCTCGCGGTTATCTATTAATAGTTCAATAAGCTTTTGCCATTGATCATTGTTTAGCTTTGGCGAACGCGCAATCACCGCATCTTCGGAATTGGGAGAACAAGCTCGTCCATCTCGAAAGCAAAACTCTTCATATAAAGTTTTTTCTTTCAACACCTCTTCAGCGATATCCTTTGGTAACCAAAAGGCTTTCATTTCCATCATGTTTCCTTGATCTAGTGATCAGATCTGTGCCGCGCAACCCGCTTCACCGATCAGGTCAACGCGCTGAATTGATTCTCGTCTTATATGAGCGCCGTCCTCTCCACAGGGACAGTTCAGATCAGGATCAAAGCAAAGCACACCATTGATCAAGCGAACCTGGTCAGCTGTTTTGAAGAAAGCTGGAAAGAGATCACCACCACCTATCGGATCAAAGAAAGCCAAAATTCCAGTTGTATCAGCAGCTACTTGGAATTCATCATTCTCGTCCAGCGTGACCGCATACACCCAAGGGGGGATATGATAGTTACCATAGGAACATTGCATAGCTGCCCAATTCCCTTCCGCCATGCCATACACATCGCCCATCGGTACACCCGAACCATCGGATAACTGCACCGATTGACGAATAACCTCCTGGATTTGCGAAATTGTGTAGGGATAACGTTCCTTGAAGCCACCTCCACTCCCAAAAAGACTCCCAGGGGTAAGCTGCATGATCTGACCACGCTGCTTGAGTTTCAATGCAACTTGATGTAATTGAATCCAACTACCAAAGACTAATACTTTTTCTTGGTTTGCTTGACATTTTTCTAGCAAGCGAATAGTCTCATCAACCGCACGCGGCATGACAATATGGTCATTCATCCAATTCATAAACGGATGCAGGATTTGTCTCTCGATCCAACCACGCCAACCGGACTGAAAAGTCATCCCACCTCGGATACGCACTTGATCGGGTTCAGCTGGAAAAGGGATCGCATAATGGACACGTTCTTCACCTAACCCAACCCGTAAAATACTAAATTCTGCCATGCGTGCCATAGCAATACGGGTGTGCTGCGGCATGATAAAGATAGCACGATGATCAGCGCGCATGCCAAAATAGCGTTGGAAGCATAAATAGAAGCTTTCCACGGTCAGAGCGATGCTATTTTGATTGCGCAGCATGATCGTGGAACGTCCTGAGGTACCACTCGATGTAGAAACCTCCAATCCAAAATCGTAGTATTGTGTTTCAAAATCTTTCAACATAGCTTCCAGAGAAACATATCGATCTTTAAAACGGTCGAAACGATCACGCGGGATTTCAATAGAAAGTTGATCAGCCAACCAATGTAGAAAATCGTGCGGTTTGTCTTGTGGAAAAGGCGTTTCAAGTAGATCTATATAAGATTTGAAGGTTTGTGAAGTCGGGCGAAGTAAGAGATTGAAATCTGAGGGTGAGATAATTTCACTGACCCCTCGCGCTGTGAGTGTATTCCGATAAGCGATATTCCGTTGATAATGCCAAGCGTGCGATTCAATGATCATCAACTCAAGACACTCTTTGCGTTTGTCGGGAGACATACGCCAATAGGAAGCAAAATCAATCTGATCTACACTTGCAGCTAGATTAGTTAAGATAGTTAGATTGGCTATGGTCATACTCATTCCTTTGGAGCTTTTATTCAGCGCTACTTAATTGTAACGCATGGATGAAGTTAATAGGAATGGTCTACTGGTTTAATGGGTTGTTGTCTGCTATCCACGATTAATAAGGTAAGAATTGAACGCTATTGATCATATCTTCAGGCTAACCATTCTTTGTGATTATTTCTAGATCATTTACTCATCTTCCAATTGACACACGTAATTGATGCGCTAAGGTAAGCTCAATCACTTTCATTTTTAAGCCAAGAATCACAGGGCTAGGATGGGGATCAACGAATGGGAAAACGGAATAATCGGATAACAGATCAGAGGCGATTGGAACACGAATGCCTCGAAAGTGCGCGAATGACGCAAATGGGTTTCGTGACTTTCGTTTTTTTTTTTCGTGAACTTCGTATTCCAGCGCTTTGTATGGAATAATGATGAAGGCAACATCACCCACTTTCCCCGGCTAGGCGTGCGATTTGAAGCAGGCAGTAGCGTACGACTTCCTGTTCAGAGGGGTTGAGGGCGCTCTCCTCGATATGAGCGATGCGTTCGACATCATTCATGGCACGAATGATGCTGATAGGGACTTCGATTTTACCCTCAGAAAATGACTCAAGATATTCCAAAGCGCTGATCAAGAAATGACGCATTTCATCATCGGGACGCGAGGAACGAAAAAAACCTTCCAATGCGGGTGACAGTTTTGTGCTGCGCAAAGATAAGGTTGAACTCTCAAACGAACGCGTCAAAGAGAAGGAATACAAAGCGACTGCTAGCTCGGCAAAACTCTGCACACGCTGATAGAAAGATTCACCCAATTTATCCCAAATCATGGCGCGCCAATCATGGATCTTCTGGCGCGTTTGCAGTAAATTGGCGACCGAGCTACGCCAATCCTCGGAGATTTTGCCAGACACACCCTCCAAAAGATAATTTATATCCGTGTTGAAGAGGTCCTTTTGCAAAAGCACCGCAAGGTCAGGACGCAGGGTAGGCAGTAAATCTTGGATAAAGGCACCATTGGTGAAGAAATCACCCACATTCAAACCATGTCGGCGAAGCAGATCCTGCTGGAACAAGGGTAAGTAATATAACATCGCATCCATGTCCTCCCGTAAAGCGACAAAAGCAGAATTGCCAGCAGGAAAGGCGCTTTCGATTTGGTGTAGGAATTCAGCCTGCACATCGTGGTAAATTCGCAAGTTGTGCAAGATTTCATACACCGGTAGATGTGGCAAGAGACGTTCAGCGATCTTTTGTTCGCGTTCTGCTTCGGAGAAATTATTCTGAGCATAACGTTCCAAAGCACGAAACAAACCAGTGGAAAGCTGCGTGACCCCCAACACAACCGTCTGTGATTGATTGTGGGATATCGCTCGTAACAAACTACCTTGCTTAGAGAAAGGAATGATCTCGGCGATATTCGCCAGAACCTGTTGCCCGCGCTCCGTTCCAGTGGCGGATTTACGGCGCGAGGTAGGTCGGTCACGCAATTGCGGTAGTGATCTGCCAATGAAATAGGATATCGCGTGAATGCCGATTACATCTTCTTCTTTGCCATACAAAATATGACGGAAATTCTCCGATAACTCGTTGAGGAAATCCTCATAAAGCTCTTCTTTCAAACCAACCGTCAATCGTTCAAGTTCCTGAACACTCCAAGACTGAGCTCCCATACGGCTCTCGGTCAATGTCTCTGAGGCACGGATCAAATCATCGCGGTGAATACGCTGTGATTCTCGAACATGATATTGTAAGTCAACAAGATCACGAATGGGTAAGAAACGCAGGTGTTCGGAGATATTGCTTTGGAAGGTACGTAAATCTCCACCCACGAACACTCCTTGTAACGGTGTAACAGCATAGGTGATGCTACGGCGTGCGGCTGGTCGGAGATGATAAGCAAAACGGCGTTGATTATCATCACTAAGTTGAATAGCCGGTTGACCTGCGATCGATGAATAATGCCCTCCTTGACGTTGCATGGGTTCGCCGCTACCCAGCTTTACCCGCACAACTTCCGCCAAACCATGTTCCGCTAACCAAGACTGGATCTCATACTTCGCTTTGCGATAGAGATATATTCCGGCTGCTTGACCAACCTGCTGGCTTAAATCCGAACCAGCGATGAAAACCTCTGAGATGATTTCCGCGAAACGGTCTTGAGAGGATTGGGCAGACTGACGGCTTTGGGTAGCATATTCAAAGATACGTTCAAGATAGGAGGGGATATTGGCAACAGCTTCTGCATCCTCGAAAAGTGGGATCAGCCAGATCGGGGGTAGTTCAACCGCACCATTATCCCTATGCATCTGCTCTTCCTGCATACGCATCTTTCGATCAAGCGATATCAATGCCTCTGGTTTCGTGGAGAAACTCACTTGTAAGGCTAAAGACATACCTGGATTGCCAAAATTTCCGGCGATGGCATTGATCTCGTTCATATTAAATATGGTTGTCTCAATCGCAAACTGGTCGAGCGCTGTGATCATACTTTGATGAATGCGCGGCGTAATCACGATGCGCTGTAAAATATCCCGATAATCTACAACCTCGCGCATGAGAAGTTCCGAAGAACAATTCTCCTGGATCAATGGGATAAGCGCATAGAGCTGTTTGCGTAGTTTTTTATTCAAATTAAAATAATCGGTCAACATGGCACGCCGTTGCACGCGTAATTCCAACATTCTACGTTCATAACGATCGTTGTGCTGCCAAAGAACGCGCGCCGGGTTGCGACGCAATTTCCAGCGAGTGGCTAACTTTTGCAGTGAGCTCGACTCGATAGAGAAGGGTAATATACCTCGATAGCGTTGTTCCAATTGATGGGTCAAGGAAGTAATATTGTTTAGAAGATCGGTGATGTTCCGATTGCGGCGCGGTAAATAAGCGATTTCTGTTAATAGGTCAGCATCGATCGGAACATGCGGAACGACCTGTCGCAAAAGTGCCAGGATATGCGTCATGCGCTTCACATTCTCCATAACCACAAACGCGATCAGTCGATGCCCTTGACCGGAGGGGCGATTGCTGCCATCCCAATCACTCCAAAATGATAGGAAGGAAGAAAGGGATTGATCAGAATACAGATCGGTATATTTCTCTGCTTCAATCAGCGTCGCGATATCTAAAAGGATCTCATCAGATTCATCTTGCGATTTGATACTCACATTTTGTCCACGAAATTCTTGAACAAACTGATGGGCAACATTTTCGATGAGAGAACTAGGAACACTTTGCTGACGGATCAATCTTGCCAGGATAGCATCCATGGCGATTTCAGCTTGCAAGGAATACATTTGAGTAGGATGCACAGTGCGGTCATAGGGACGTAAGCGGAACTTTTCCTGACGTTGCTGGAGAGAGTCTTTCATGAATTCACGACTCAATATCTCTGCGAGCCAATCACCACCATCACAAGAAGCTTTTTGAATCAGATCATCGCTGATCATGGCGCGTTCGATCAAACGATTACGAAATATATCCAAACGTTCAGGAAGATAGCGCTGGAGAAAATCTTTCTGTAGACTTTTTTGATCAATATCAGGCAGCTCAATCCAATGCCGCAGGGAATCCTTTTTTTGATAGCAGTGCTTTATCTGCTCCGAGATTAAATTCCATTGATGGGATAAGGAAGCGGAACGATACCTTTTATTTACACTCAACTTATGCAAGGGCATTTGTTTGCGGTTATATCGAGCTTCTTCTTCAGCGATCAACCGGTTGAGATCGATCAGCAAACGCCTTGTTTTTGGTAAGAGCGCTTCAGCATTGTCTTCCCCTCCCAACGTCAATCTGAAAGTTGTTCTGCCAGTCTCAAAACCCTTTTCCGTATGCGCGAAGGTCGCCAGAGGCAATAAGCCAACCCCGCGTCGAGCCAAGGTCGAGGCTAACCAGTCCAAAGAGAGACCGGCAGGTAAGCGCTTCACCCGTAATAAAGGATACAAGCTACCTATCGGCGCGACGATATCGAGATCATAGGGATTACGATCGACGGGTAAATTTTTGACCGCCTTTTGCAGCGCGTTTGATCGTTCAAAAAGGATCTGATTGCGAATAAGCCAACAGGTGCGTGTTGCTTCAGTCGAATTGCGATAGAATAAATAGGAAATGAAGATCGCCGCAAGGTTGGGTTGAATATGATCATTTATTCTTTCAAAACGTTGGCGGATATGCTGATCACGGATCTCAATAACCGCTAGTCTCGCCCCTGCCAAACTATCCGTCTTAGAGATCGAATGCACTGTGATCAACCGATCAGCCTGCAACTCACTGACTACACCTAGCTGAACCAATTCTTCCGTGATTTGGCGCGCGGTTTTTATCTCCGGTAGATCATTCACAGGCGCTAGATTTTGATAAGCAAGATCGTCTATAACGTAGATTTGGCGTTGTAAGCAATAAGTAATCAATCTACGCAGATCAGCTTCTTTAAAAACTCTGCCGGTCGCATTATGCGGATTGCTGATCATGACCGCGCCTCGCTGACTCCAAGAGGCATCTTGTTGAATGAGGTCTTCAACCTTGCCAATTATGCCATTGACATCCAACTCAAAAGAAGAGGTCAGAGGGATGGAATACGACTTAGGGAAACATTGCTCATAAGACCAGCTCAGATCCGGGATAACGACTTCGGATAAACCACAATGAAATCCGAGAACTCCTAAGGCAGTACGCGAAGAACCACTTGCAACCAAACAGTCTTCCTGATGATATTGTGGTTGGTGTTTAAGGAAATTACTCAAAAAACTGCGTTGTAATTTCTGGATCCAGTCCCGATCACGCAAATTATCCACTAGCAAATCGAGCATGTCCTTAGCTTCGATCTCGGAAAACTCATCATAAAGATCAACGAAATATGCATTTTGAATATTTCCCGCTAATCTGTTAGCTTTGTCTTCGATATTTGCCAACGCATTTGTTAGGCTCTGTGTTTCTCGCTCAATGAGATTTCCAAGATGGGTTTCAACCCGGTCAGCTAATTGAGGAAGGCTGCTCTCACCTGGAAGACCAAATTTAAGACCATCTACTCTTGGTTTCACTTGAGGGATTTGGTAGGATTCTGTTGGATCAGTTAGAATCAAATCCTGTTCTAAGAGATAGATCAGCAGCTCAATCTCAGAAGCGGAGGGAGTTCCCTTAAGCTGAAAGTGGACATTCTCAATAATATTCAGAAAGTCAGCATTACCAGCGACAAAAACAGTCGAAAGATCATGCAAACCTGGTGTGAAGATTCCAGGCGTCAGCAATCGGATGACACGCTGAACCAGTTTTGCTTCACGCGCTAGTGAGTGATGGTTATCTGCATCATTTACTTCAATAAAAAAGAGTGGATGATCAATACTGGCTCGTCGTAAGCGTCGACGAACATCTTCAGAAAGCAGGTCACCTAAGATCAAGAAAGTCGGTAATGCAGGTGGATTGTGGATAATAGCGCCAATTTGTTCGCAAGCTATTTGTTCATCCGTAGAGAGATCCGCAAAAAGCAGGTTGGGTATCTCCTTCAATGGTTCCAGCACAACATAACGATAACTCATTATGCGAATAGGGATCTTTTCGAGATGAGAGGACAAAACAAAAAGCAAAACCCGCAAGACCTCATCCACCCCACCAGAACCAAGGATGATCTCTCGCTTGCCAAACATCTCTCCAGTTTCATAATTTAAAGGATCCTGTTGATTTGCTAACCATTCACTAAAAGCTTTGATCAAAAAATGGGGGTTTTTTCTGGAATAACCACCACGCGGCATATAAGGCGAGCTTCTTTGAATAAGGCGCATGAGAAACTCGAGTTTTGATTGATCAGCCTTCTCCCATCCCAACGCTTCTAAGAAACAATCGGGATTGGAAACGCGTAGACTTTCTTGATGAACATCCAACCCTAAGGCAACACGCAAAAAAGCAGAATCATATCGCGGATCTTGAAGCGGGTTGCCAATATGAAAATTGATACGCTCATTTTTAGGGGTCGAAGCTGCGGCGGTTGATTCGCTGATCTCAGAGACCCGCGCGGCTCGGATCGATTTCAATTGAAAGAAAGCTAGGGGATCCATTAACGACATTCTGCTCTCACATTCCTAAGGGTCTACTCCAAACGAAAAACAGGAGATTTAAAAATCAAATCAGACTATTTTTCTTGTTTTATTTCAATCGCTTTATGTAGAATCTTCTGGAATAAACCAAGCAGTTCTGATCCCTGGGCAAGCTCTTGAGGGGTAAAGGAGATCACCGTACGGGCGCTCTTTAAGTTTTGAGAAGCCTCCGCTAGGCGAGCTGCTTGCGGGGTTAGCAAAAGCAGTTCAGGACTACCTTTTAAGATATTCACTTCTTCCTTCTCATAAGCCAAATTCATGCGTTTGCGTTCCAACTCGTCTTCGAGGCGTTGATGAGCAAGGTATGCTTCCTTCTCTTGGAGTTCTTTATCCAGCTCTAACTTTTTCAAATCCAGACTGTGCTCCAGTTGGAAGATTTCTTGATCGGTTTGATATTTTGCCTTCGCTGCCAGAAGACGCGCATTTTGATTCAATTCCTCGGTCTCTTCTAGCAAGCGCGCCTTTTCGCGCTGGCGAAGTGCATCCGCCACCTCCGGATCAGTTGGTTCCAAGTCTTGCACAACAAGAGTGATCAATTCAACACCCAATCTCTCTTCAAGAAGCCCTACCCGTTCGTTGATATACTTCAAGATACTTGCAGATGAAAGCAAATGGATCTCAGATTGCTCAGTGAACTCTTTAACCATCCCCTCAAGCAAGACCTGCGCTTCATCAGCCGCATGCGCGAGGGCATCGCTGCTCCATCCACCGACACGGATCAACGCTTGAATATGATTCAGGGAAGGCGCTACAGAGCCAACCAACTTTATTTGGACGCCTAAATTTCCAGCTGCAGTGACATCAAAATCTAATTGAATGGGGGAAGTTGTGCGCTTAAATTGTAGGCTGAAATGACGCGGATAAAGCAAGCCTTTGCGAAATTCAATACGACCTTTGGACTCATACAACACCAAGGTGTCTGGTTGTCGAATGTGATATTCAAAGGCTATCAATAAACCAATCACAACGACAACAGCGGCAATTATTAAGATGATTTCCATCGTCTATACCTCCTCAGCTAATTTGGTATACGATCAAAAATGTCATTATTAAAAATCATCTGGCGAAAAGCCAGTTTTTTCTGCAGTACCACACGACAGGGAAGAAAACAGCGAGGAAGAGCTATTTCAACCGATGCTTGCATCATGAATCAGTCATTCAAAGTACTTGCGTTATCTCATGCAATGATGCAGTCGATAAATTTCGGATAATTATAACAGGATATTGATGGAGAGGTGAAAAATTATCATCCTTAAAAACAGATTTTCCAAGTACAATTTATCTAGGTTGCATCAAAAAAGCTGAAAAAGCAGCGGTCCTTTCCAGAAAAGGATCGCAAAATACTTATATGGCGAAATGAAAGGATAATACGAAGCATGGCAGAATTGTTATTGGGTATTGATGTCGGTACATACAGCAGTAAGGGTGTCCTGGTTCAACCGGATGGCAAGGTGTTGAAAACACATGTTGTAGAACATGAGATGGAAATTCCACATCCAGGTTGGGCTGAGCAGGACGCCGATAAGGTCTGGTGGGCGGATGTGGTAGCGATCTGCCAACACATTCTAGATGGCGCGCCTTATTCCGGTAATGATGTGGCAGGGGTAGCCATGAGCGCCATCGGTCCTTGCGTCTTACCCATGGATGCTGCAGGTAATCCATTACGACCAGGTATCTTGTACGGCGTCGATACACGTGCCAGCGCAGAAATTGAAATTCTCAATCAGAAAATCGGTGCAGATGCTATATATGAGCTTTCCGGAATGGCGCTCAGCAGTCAGGCAGCCGGTCCCAAAATTCTGTGGATCAAGAACAACGAACCGGAAATCTGGAAAAAAACCGATCACCTGACTACCGCCAGCAGTTATCTTATCTATCGTTTGACCGGCGAAAAAGTGATCGACCGGCACACTGCCAGTCATTATATGCCCCTGGTGGATATCAAGCGATTAGAATGGAGTGATCGCTATAACGATGAAATCGTATCCCTGGACAAGCTGCCGCGTATGGCGTGGTCGGATGAAATCGCTGGTACAGTCAGCAAATCCGGCGCAGCGCAAACCGGACTGCGTGAAGGGACACCGGTAGCAGTCGGAGCGGTGGATGCTTTGAGCGAGGGCATCAGCGTCGGCGCAGTGCAGCCAGGCGACTTGATGATCATGTACGGCAGCACGGCGTTCTTCATATTGGTGCTCGATCAACCAGTACCCGATGAACGCATGTGGACGGTGGCGGGCGCTTTCAAAGGGCAGTACAACCTAGCAGCCGGCATGTCGACGACTGGTTCGCTAACACGCTGGTTCCGCGATGAGTTTGCGGCGGAACTGCCTGTGGATGAGGCTTATCAAGTCTTGTTCGACGAGGCTGAGAAAGTCGCGCCAGGCGCGCAGGGCTTGCTCTTGCTGCCCTATTTCAGCGGCGAGCGCACGCCGATCAATGATCCTAAAGCTCGCGGGATGATCGCTGGGCTATCGCTGGCGCATAAACGCAAGCATCTCTTTCGGGCAGTTTTGGAAGGGGTGGCGTTTGGTATCCGACATAATATCGATACTTTTAATGAAATTGGCGCGGGCGTCAAACGGGTGATAGCGGTCGGCGGCGGCACGAAAAGCCAGCACTGGCTGCAGATCGTCTCCAGTGTGGCGAATGTTACGCAAATCGTGCCAGAGCTGACCATCGGCGCCAGCTATGGGGATGCTTTCCTGGCAGGGCTGGCTGCTGGCTTATTGAAGCCCAGCGATTTGGGGAATTGGGTGCATGTGAAAGAAGAGATCGCACCAGATCCTGCGGCACAGCCAATCTATGAAGGACTTTATCAAGATTACCTGGCATTGTATACGAATAACCGCGCGCTAATGCATCATTTGGCGGAGAGAACGTAATGGTGATTGAAGTTAATCGTTTCCAAGCAATCTTTTTATTAGTACATTACCGTTTTTCCCGCCTTTGGAGCAATCCAAAAACGAAAGGATTCATTATTGGTTATTTTTTTGCTCGTTTTTGCCCAGCTCCTTAACAAGGAATAACCATGTTGGTAAATTGGGTATCTAAAGAAATCAAGAACCTGTTTCAAGCCTAGACTATCTGGCTGATAAATGAATTAAAGACATGAATTTTCCATGTAAGCGCAGCGCAAGTCGTATAGAAGTGAACCATAGCTGCCAGCTATGACGACTCTTTCCTGGTGAGATTGGCAACCTGTATCCTGAAATCTAGCTATTTAGGGAATTGGTTCATGCGTTACAATTTTAATAATCAGAAAAATCCCAACATATTCTGCAGAAAATCGTGTATGATCGCATCTTGAGAAAAAATGTAAAAATTTCGCGAAAGAACGACCGGTCGCAGTGGCGGCTTTCAGATAAACAGTGAGTTGCGAGGTCAGGATACAAATGAATGAAATCAAATTGGATGCAGAAGAAAAAGAGTTGTTAAAATCATACGATTCAGATGAATGGCAATCCGTTGACGATGTGGCTTCACAGGTACATACTTATAGTGAATATGCCTCAGCCACCTTCAAGAAAGATAAGCGGGTCAACATTAGAATTTCACGTAAAGATTTAGAGGCATTGCAGAAGAAAGCCTTGGAGGAAGGGTTACCCTATCAAACGTTAATCGCCAGCGTCCTTCACAAGTATGTAAACGGACGTTTAAAGGAGCGTGTTTGAAACTTGCTCTATGAAAAATGATCACTCTGAAGAGCAAATAACCCTGCTAGCAAAGAGCAAATAACCCTTGAGAAAGAGAGAACTGCGCTGTATAATCATTCTATGAAGAAAGTGATTCATCCGCCTCGCCATCTTGTCTGGAGCACCAATCAAATCGATAGTTCAGACCCGTTCCAGCGGCGCTGGCTGCTGCAGCAGACGTTGATCTACGGTACTGCTGATGATATTAGACGTCTGGATATCGATGAAGTCGCAGAAAATATCGACCATCTTCATTTACCCCCACATATTGAGCGACTTTGGCGCAGTTTTTTGAAGAATCGCAATGGCTAATTTCGATTCAAGGATGCCTCACACACATAATCTGCTTACACCTTTGCAGCAAGAATTTTTACGGGTTTTTGCTCAACTCCCTGATCAAGGACAATTCTATCTCACTGGCGGAACAGCGCTAGCAGAATTTTACTTAGGGCATCGCCTATCCTATGATTTGGACCTCTTCACTGGTGTGGATGGTTTGGTGCAGCCTGTTTCCTTCCAACTTGAAAAGCGGGTAGAGCAATACGGACTTGGATTAAAAGTCGTACGCCGCTTTGCCACCTATGTTGAATTTTCAATATCATCTGAGGATGAAACCATTAAGGTGGACCTAGCTTTGGATTCTCCGTTTCGCTTCGAATCACCTATACCTTGCGCTCCAGGAATTCAAGTAAACAATTATATTGATCTTTGTGTGGACAAGCTGTTGGCATATTATGGGCGAGCAGAACCGCGCGATGCAGTCGACCTATTCTTCATTCTGAAAACGGAGACTCCTGAAGTCCTGTTCGACAGAGCCAAGCAAAAAGACCCCGGATTCGATGCCTACTGGTTTGCCATTGCACTCAATCGCGTCCTGGATTTTCCCGATGAACCTGAACGCTGGTCGGTTACTATGCTCGTGGATTGGAATCCAAAAGAAATAAAACACCTTTTTCAAGCTTGGTCTAACTTATTGATGGAAGGAATTTGAAAAAGGTGTTTTGCCAGTAAAGAATTAGGTGAAATGGATTAGCGTTAATTATTTTGTTGCTTTTATATATGCCGTGATCATATCACCATTGTCTTCAAACACAGCCTCTTCAGGTTGCTTTAGCAGCCAATAAACACCCAAAAAATCACCGCCTGCTGCAGCGGCATTGACCACAACAGGAATGAAAATCCATGCCAAGGTACCGACTGGTAAGAGAGCAATCAGTATCATTCCTAAAAGCGAGATCACAACAAATGGAGCTAATGCATTCACAACCATAATCGAGCGTTTATTTAAATAGCCAGGTGCAGCAGCAAAGATCGTAAGCCCTCGCCAACCAAGCTGCGGAGGTACACGTTGATCGATAAAGAAGACCGAAGCATGCACCAATTCATGCATTGTCAATACGACCACAACACTAATGGCTACAAGCAGGTAACTTACGAATATTGAGGTGTTTGGGATCTCGATATTGATAAAAGTCGTCAGAGCATCATTCATATTTGGATGAACCAAGCGAGTATAAGCAATGAAAAGGAAACTGAAAACAAAGATACCGATTAGTCGGATCAGATAAGAAAGCGCTAATTGCTTTTTATTGTCGGCAAAATCAAGCGAGTCAATCTTTTTGTATCCTTCCAGATGTGATTTCATAAAATTATTCTCCAGTTTTCTAATTACTTTCTTTAAAATTTTAGTCTTTTAGAAATTGACGCACTTCTTTGATCGTTGCATCCGGATTGTCCCAGAACATATCATGTCCAGCATTGGGGATCACAACTAATTCTGCATTGATATATTCTTCCGCGTGCTTGCTTTGTAATTCTGCCCCAATCCATGTATCACATTCCCCAGCTAAGAAAAGGACCGGTTTCTCATAGACATCGGCTCCGGATTCAAGCCTGTTGATCTCGTTAGGGCTGGCTTGACTACCTACTTTCGATGCCGTGGAACCAAAGCGCCATCCAGGGGCATCATAAGATTCACCAGGGCAATGATAGGGATTATCGGGATGATTGACAAAGTAATGAACGATCTGTGAATATAGATAATCTTCTGAAGCGTCATCATCAAGACCTTTTACATGCTGAGATTCAAATCCTGTGCGCGTCATAAACCAAAGATAATCAAAGCTTTGGTAAAACCGAGTCTGATATTCTGTCCAATTCTGAAACTCCTGCATATTCAGGAATCCCGGTTCAGCTAAAACAGCCTTCTCAACCTTATCGGGAGCATAACCAAGATAAGCGGAGAGCAGCATCGCTCCCCAGGAGTGACCAATCATATAAACCGGTTTTCCATTCTCATAACGATCAACGATCGCATCTAATTCTTTTAGATAAGCATCCAGGTTCAGCTCTTCTGCTGGAAGTCTTTCGGAAAGTCCAGCGCCGCGTTGATCATAAAAGACCACAAAGTAGTTTTCAGAAAGCGCCTGCAACCCCAACAAGGACCTGTAGTCTGCACCTGGACCGCCATGCAGTACGATGACAATCGGATTTGAAGGATCTCCAAAAGTTTCTGCATGAAGCTTAACATCCAATATCTCGATATTTGGAAGGGTTGGATCATCAAGAACCGTCGCGACAACTGGGTAGTCACCGATTGTGATCAAATAGAGTACTGCCACTCCGATAACCGCAAGCAAGATAAGCCCACCAATAATCATTAGAATTGATTTCACTAATCTTTTCATTCTTTCTCCTTAGAATACCAATATAATTTTATTCAAAGAACTAAACCCTTTATTACCTATCAACAACCTTTCTAAATCCTTAACCATTTGAAAATCCATTTATAAGCTAGAAATCTTCAAGGTCATACTCACCTGCCTCGATGCGTTCCTCTGCACTTCTGAGCCATTCCAGATTAGCCTGTCCTTGGACAAGCCCGAATTCCAGAGTCAAGATTTTCAAGAAGAAAGCACGTTGGTTTTCATGCTTTGGCAGCATGTTTTTGTAAATCTGATAAGCGGTTTTAAAAGCTGCCAACTTTTCTTCTAACCCTTTTATCTCATGCTGTAGTAGATTTAACAGCGCATCATCTGAGAGAATGCCGCCAAAATAGAGCTGAATTAAAAAAGGTTCACGGTAATCGGTAGGAGCTAAAGGTTTGGATAACCAATTCTCCAATTCTTCCTTACCAGCCTCGGTGATATGATAAATCTTTTTATCGATGCGATCTTCGCGTTCGATGACTTCCTGCTCAACGAAGGCTTCTTCATTTAACATTGCCAATGTGCGATAGATCTGACTTTGATTAGCCAACCAGAAATGCCGCACTGATTCATCAAATGCTTTCTTCAAGTCATAACCTGACAAGGATTGTGAGTACAGAAAACCTAGGATAGCATGTTTTAAGGACATCGTATTTCACCTTTTGACGATAATAAGTACACTATAGTACTTGTATTATAGTATATATACTATAGTACTAATCATATATCTTGTCAAGGGTCAAATTCTTTACAGGCTGATCCAAGGATGGTTATTAGAAGAGCTAACTTTTTCTTGGGTACATGACGAAATTCACGTCAAGAAATAAAACTTTTCGTAAATTCATGCCATACTTAAGTTATAATAATTATTAACCTCGTAGACTATTAACAAACCGCTTGGCTGCATGACAAGCGCTTATTATGCGACTAAATGATGGTTTCAAAACATCTCAACAAAGGGAAAAAATGGCAAAGAAAAAATCAAAAAAAACAGAACCTATTTTATCCGACGACGAGATAGCGCCAATTTACGTAACGCAATATGAGATCACAGACGAGCCATTACATAATCCTTCCTACCGCCGATTGCCCAAAAATATCAGGGAAAGGCTTGATGACTTATACGAAATGGCTCAGCAGCAACCCACCAAAGCCATTCCCGAATTGATAGAATTGAAGAAAAAATACCCAAATGTACCAAATATCTATAATTACCTGGCAGTTGCTTATTCATATGCGGGAGAAAATGACAAGGTTGAGCAGATCACGCAAGAAAACATACGCAAGAATCCGAAATATTTATTTGCACGCATAAACCAAGCACAATTATTGTTAGCTAAAGGAGAATACAATAAAATCCCAGCATTATTTGAGCATAAATATGACCTCCAATCATTATATCCCAATCGCAGGAGGTTTCATATTTCGGAGGTGGTGAATTTTATGGGAATAATGGGATTATATTTTGCCAAGACCAATGAGCCTGAGATCGCAGAGAATTACAATCAAATCTTACAGGATCTTGCACCAGACTTTCCGATTGCAAAGATGCTGAAAAGAGAGCTGCGCCCTGATATAGTAGGTCGCATCTTGAATCGAATTCTGGGAGAATAAAAAACAACCATACAAGAAGGGTTACCTTATCAAACGTTAATCGCCAGTGCTCTGCACAAATATGTAAACGGGCGGTTAATAGACTGCGTTTAACCATCTCATCAAAGCAACCACGTGCACAATCTTCTTTTTATGAAAGAAGTAATCCATCCACCTCGGCATCTTGCTTGGAGCACCAATCAAATCAATATAGCAAACCCATTTCAACGACGTTGGTTGCTGCAGCAGACATTGCTCTACGGCACTGCTGATGATATTCGACGCCTGGACTTGGATGAAGTCGCAGAAAATATTGACCATCTTCACTTACCCCCACATATTGAGCGACTCTGGCGCAGTTTTTTGAAGAGTCGCCATGGATAATATCAAATCAATTAAATTATTAATGATATTGAAGCGACGCTTTTTATCATCTTTTTACTCTCAGTATCCTAATTACCCCTCATTTGCATCAAACACTATGCATGAATTCTCTCTTAAATGCAGACGATCTTTTATCGTAATATTGAATATTAAAATAGATCATTATAGACTAAGCGGCAGTGTGAGTATGAAGGTGGTTCCTTTGCCAATTTCAGATTCAACTTCTATCGTACCCCCATTAGCTTCGACTAATATTTTTGACAACGCTAATCCTAATCCTACACCCGTTTCTTTGGTTGTAAAAAGTGGTTCAAAGATTTGGGAAATATGATCAGGGGCTATTCCCATTCCAGTGTCCATGATAGATACTTGAATGCATTCACCTGAAATGATCTTAGGGCGCTGAGCACATTCAGCACAAAATATACGCAATTCACCACCCTCGGTCATTGCTTGATAAGCATTGCTAACCAGATTGGAAAAAACCCTTTTTATCTGGGATGGATCTATGAAAACAGACGGTGTTTCTTTAGAAATATCTAAGACAAGATTTATGCCTTCGGGAGCAGGATGGCTTATAATAACATCATCGATAATTGCACCAATATGAACTTGCTCACGATTTACCGATTTGATACGGAAAAAATCAAGCAAATCGGAAATTATATTTGCAGCCTCTTTTGCGCTAATCTCAATAAGTTCTAAATGCTCAATTATATTTGAATCAAATTTCTCTGAAACAAGTTTTAAATAATAGACTGCATTGGTGATGACGCCCAGCGGGTTGCGTAGTTCATGAGCAACCCCTCCAGCTAATTGTCCTAGGCTCGCCAAACGATTTCTGCGATAAATCTGCTCCTGAGCCTTCATTAACTCTTGGGTGCGTTCCTCTACCATAACTTCTAATTGGTTTGCGTATTTCTTTAGTTCCAACTCAGTCTGATATACGCGCAGTAAAGCATTAATATAAGATATGAGTACCTCTGCTTCAACTGGAGCGGTTAAATATCCATTCGCACCATGGTCCAAACCTTTCACCTGGGATTTGCTGTCCCGATAAGTCGCTGACAAATGCAAGATCGGGATCGAAGCCGTATCAGGTTCAGACCTTATCTTCTGGCAAACTTCAAATCCATTTATATCAGGAAGCTGTACATCAAGAAGAACCAAACTGGGTTTATCTTTCACTAGTCTTAAAGCATCGCTGCCATTAGTAGCTTCAATTACATTAAATCCTGCATTTCGAAGGATGCGGCTTGAGGCATACAGGCTAGCTTCGTCATCATCCACGTTTAATATCGAAATTTGTTGTTGTTTATCCGTCATTGGTTCCTCCATCAAGATAGTCAATTGCGTATTATCTTGTCTCATTCACTATCTCTTCTTGCCCTTACTCTTAGTATTGCTTTATTTAAATACATAATAATATCATCACGTGAAATAGTTCCTTTAGAAAGGATGGTCTGTGAATTATTTAATAGTTGATGTCTCTCCTCGACTTTCAGAACCTTGTTGGTATAGATGATGACAGGGATATCTCGCGTAGAAATATCATCATTCAAATGATCCAATACCTCAAATCCATTCATTTCTGGCATAACCAAGTCTAGGAAAATAACCTGCGGATGTTCTTCTTTAGCTTTACGAATACCCTCAACTCCATTCTCTGCTTCTACGATAGTGCAGCCCGTTTCTAAAAATTTTCTCTTGAGCGCGTATCGGTCGATTGGTTGATCATCAATAATCAGTATCTTTTCCAAGGCTCTTAGGGTAAATAATTTTTCAAGCAACTTCTGATGGTTCACTGGTTTAACGAAGTATTCATCGGCGCCTAACTCTAACGCCTTTTCTTGCTGATCATCAATAATCGTAGTAATCAAGACCGGTATTTCACGGGTGGACTCGTCTCTTTTCATTTCAGTTAGTAAGCTCCAACCATCTTCCCCTAATAAAAGGATGTCGAGCATCACTGTTATTGGACGGATTTTCTTTAAAACATTGCGTGCTTCTTTCAGTGTCGATGCCGAAATTACCTGGAAACAGGAGCCCTCTAAATATTTCTCGAAAAGAGCTAGATCGTTTGGATCATCTTCTACCACCAGCACAGGATACTTGACCTGGTCTAAAATCTGTTGTGCACCTAGATTTGAAGATGGTCGATCTTCAACATACACCAGCGGGATCATAACCGTAAATGTTGACCCTACACCAAGTTCACTTTCCAATAACAAGTCTCCATTCAGCGCTAAAGCTAATTTTTTTGACAGAGCTAGCCCGAGGCCAGTCCCCTTGACCTCTTTTTGTAGACTAGAATCGATCTGATAAAATTCATTAAAAATATGCTCTTGATTCTTTAGCGCAATCCCAATCCCAGTATCCGATATAGAAAATTCCACTACCTCCGCATCAGCAATCATCCTGGCAGAAACGCGAACTTCACCATGCTCTGTGAACTTGAGCGCATTAGAGATGAGATTCCTCAAGATTTGCGCCACCTTGGTTTCATCATTATAGAGTGTTGGAATATCCTTTGGCTCCTCGAAAATGAGCTTCACAGCCGGTTTAATATTCAGCGGCTTCATGATGCCTCTCAAAGAGCCAAATAATTCAGAAACCTCAAACTGGTTTGGATTGATCAAGATCTTCTTTGCCTCGACTCTGGAAAGATCAAGCAAGTCATTAATGATCTCCATAAGATCTGTCGCTGCTTTGTAAATATAGTGAACTTGTTTATCCTGCTCTGTTGTTAGTTCACCATCAAGACGATCAAGTAAAATCCCAGCTATGGATTGAATTGAGCTAACTGGCGTACGCATTTCATGACCTAAATAAGAAAAAAATCGGGATTTCACCTCCAAAGCTCTCTTCAATTGCTCGGCTCTGTCTTCCAGTTCAGCATATAAAGCCATCACGCCTCGATTGGTATCCTTAAGTTCCCCATTCAGTTTCACCAGATCCTGCATGATACTGAGCAGCTCCTGATTTTGAATCTGTACTTCATTTAGAGCGCTTTGGGATGCAAGATTCGCCAATTCATTGGTAATCAGTTCCATATCCAGATAATCATTATCTCTGTTCTGGTATGGGATTAGTTTTCCTAACAAAACTATTGTGCCTTGATCGGGTATCGACTCAATATCAAAGTATTCCATCAACCGACTGGCGCCGATAATACCCAAACCCAAGCCAGTTTTCGAGATATAGTTTTGCGTCATAAGGGAATACATATCTTTGATGCCCGGTCCTTCATCTCGAATACGGATCAAAAAGATTTGGTGAGGGCGCTTTCCAGCAACCGCAAATTCAGCGGTTCCCCCCCCAGCGTATAGGTAAGCGTTGCGCGCTATCTCTGAGGTAGCAGTGGCAATGCGCGTTTGATCTTGATTATTGAAGCCAAGCATTTTTGCGGTTTGTCTGGATCTCTGCCGAACGAGAACAATATCATCCTCATATTTGATATCAACACGAAGAATTATCAATTCTGGCGTGGGGATGTTCTTTTTCGAATTATCCATTCAACGCTCCTATTGATTGATATAGTTGGGATTTCCTATAATAGTTCATTCTTATTGATTCTTTTTCCGCAATCGTACCACCAATACCGTTATATCATCATTTCTGCGACTGTAATCGCGATAGAGCACACCAGCAATAAGCGCAGGGTGCTTCATAACAAGACCAGGATAGTCATTCAAACTCCAATGGCTCTTCAATCCATCGGTATACATCACTATAAGCGCGCCATCCCCCAAAGGGTATGTGAACTCCTGGATTTTCGTGAGCTGATGACCAATGATGCCATGATTGGAGATCATATGACGTGTATCATCCGATGAAAGGATCACACTAGATATATTCCCAACCCCCACGAAACGAACCTTAAGTTCATCAAAACCAATCTCAGCTACAGCCATTGCGACTCCACGGGTATGATGCAGGGTTGCATGGCTCATCTCAATCATATCTACTGGATGGAAAGAGCGATTTTTTATAAAAATTCTGACTGCTTCCTTGGCAGCTTCCGCAGCGCCCATTCCGTGTCCCAAGCCATCTGCCACCATAATCATACCTCGGTCAAGGGTCAAGTTAATTGCCCAAGCATCGCCGCTGATATTTTCCCCAGGTTTTGCTAAGCAAACTGCTCCGATTTCGAGAGGCTGAATGGGCGTTCTTTTACCGACTGGCTTCGACCATAATTGTGCCAGCAATGCGGTTCCCTTTTTTTTGCTTGAATAGATATCAAAATTTGCGGAAAGTCGTTTAATGGCTCCCAATCCAGTTCCCAGACTTTCACTTGTTGAATAACCATTGCTTAGCGCTTGTGAGATATTCGATATGCCTGGACCCTGATCTAACGCTAGAAATTGAATACCATAACCGGTTTCATCTTTCAGGGTTTGTATGAGCAATTCACCATTGGTGGAATGCTTAAACAGGTTGCTTGCTATCTCGCTTGCCACTATACCAGCATTATTCGATTCGGTCTCCAGAAAATCCAGATCGCGAACCATTCGTTTTGTCTCACGACGAGCCTGTCCCACTTGGCTCTGGTCAGTAATTGGGATCACGATCGGATCCAACAAACTTTTATAAAAGATTTCCATTCATCAATCCAAAAATATTCTCAGGCGTGTCTTATGCATCGAACTCATCAAACAAAAGGCAACAAACCTATCATATCCACATGAGAATGGTGACACGCGTTCCTTCTCCCAGTTTTGAAGTGATCTCAAACTCATTAACCAAGCGCTTAGATCCACTTAATCCCATCCCCAAACCTGAAGACGTGGTAAAACCATCCTTCATAGCTGATTCTATATCTGGGATGCCAGGTCCATGGTCCTCAAAGATAAGCTTCAATCCCTGGCGACCGTTTTTCTCGATAACCTCAAACTGCACAGTTCCGCCATTCGCATAATCCACCATATTGCGCGCCAGTTCACTGGCTGCCGTGACAAGCTTGGTCTGGCTCACAAGGTTAAAACCCATTTCCTTACTACATTCTCGCACACTCTGCCGAATATAAACAATATCATCGGAATTGAGTACATTTAGAGTAAGCTGTTCCTTACAATTTTTCACCATCAAAATCTGCCAGTTAGCCTAGCGAATCACGAAGAAGATTGATTCCCTTTTCCACGTTAAGAGCGGTACGCACTCCTTCAAGGGTGAGCCCAAATTCAACTAACGTGATTGCGACAGCTGGCTGCATCCCAACCAAAACAGTTTGTGCATCCAGCAAACGAGATAAGGATGCAATATTTGCCAATACGCGGGCTGTGAAAGAATCAACAACATCCATTGCTGAAATATCGATTAATACACCACGCGCATTCGTCTCATTAATAGAGTTTGCTAGGTCATCCTGGAGAGTTAGCGATAAGCGATCATGCATATCTACCTGGATGGTTACTAGCAAGAACTCGCCCATCTTGAGGATAGGGATAGATCCAAAGGTGGATTTCGGGATCATAGGTTTAGATTGCCTCATATCCTAAGTCTCTTTCGATTCCATCGACCAGAACAAAGTTACCGTTCAACTAATAGAAAGTCCAAGATGCTTCAGAGCAAGCGCAAATGCGCCTGCTAGCGTGGACTTGGATTTGATCTCACCCAACTCAATCCCCATCTGAACGATCGTTTGAGCCATACGAGGTCTCATCCCGCTGATGATACAGTCAGCGCCCATCAAGCGAGCGGCTGATACCGTTTTGATGAGATGCTGTGCCACAAGCGTGTCCACAGTCGGGACGCCGGTGATATCTATAATAGCTATCTCTGAATCGGTTGCGATGATCTCATTCAGCAAGTTCTCCATAATCACCTGGGCACGCTCGCTATCGAGTGTGCCAATCAGCGGTACCGCTAAGATGCCATCCCATAATCGAACGACTGGGGTGGAGAGTTCTAATAATTCTTCTCGTTGACGCAAAATGATTTGCTCTCGGTTCTTCTGGTAAATCTCGATCGTGTAAAGCCCTAATTTATCGATCACAACAGTGACCTTCCAAATATCATCCACAAGCCCCTTTAAGTTATCTTGGGACTCCTGTAAACGCTTTAAGAGCGGTTGTTTAAGGGAAAAGATGAACGTTGCTGTCTCCGAGGGAGTGAAACCTCTTTCGGCACGATCGCGCGAAAGCGATTGTAATATATCACGAATATTCGTCCACTCAGGCGCTTCGATATCGATCAGGTTTTCACTTCGAATAGCATCGCGAAATGAATTCAGAAACTCACTGGATTGCCGACGCAATTCCGATTTGCTTAACAAGTCAGGACGAAGCGTCGCCGCGGACACCTGTTCATTCATCCAATCATCCAGTAACTCTGCCTCTTGCTTTTCAAGGATCTCGACAAGTCTCATACTGCTATTCTTGTTCACTTCTAAACCTCCATTTCATAATACGCAAGTTCATCAATAACCAATGGTTTAACCATATAGTAGGTAATACCATGAAAATAATAAGAATTCAATGATTTTTTCACATTCTTCATTATACCATCAATCGAAAAACCACCTCGCCAACAAAAATCCTAGGTTTCTAAAAACTTGGCATAGCTAATCCTGAATACAGAATCCTCTGCACGCATAACCTACTCACAACTCTGTAAAAAAAGATTTTTTAGGTTTATGCACAACTCTCCGACCAGGAACTAAATAATCTGTCATAATTATTCCATGTGATATCATTAACAATAACAAACGCAAGTTTTTAAATGTCAATCAATAAGGGCATTAATAATGATTCAAATTACACAAAATCGGTATATTGTTAGAAATGATAAAATTCTGAGCGGCGAACCAATAATTAAAGGAACACGTACACCCGTTAGGGCAATTGTGGAAACCTGGCGGCAAGGTTACTCTCCAGAAGAAATACCTAAACTGTTACCCCATCTAACTTTGGCACAAGTATTTGATGCACTCAGCTATTACAGCGAACACCAAGAAGAAATCAACGAATATATTGAACGCAATCGAATCTCAGACGATCTAATTGACCCTTTGGTGAGGGATATGTGAATCGAATTTTTATTGAACTCTATCTCGATGAAGACGTAAATGTAATCATAGCAGATTTACTACGAGGACGAGGCTTTATAGCTACAACAGCTCTTGACGAAGGACAACTTGGAAAAACCGACGAAGAACAATTAACCTATTCAATTGATCAGAAAAAAACGCTACTCACTCATAATCGCCAGGATTTTGAAACCCTTGCCCTAAATATGCTGGTGCTGGGAAAACACATTTTGGTATTATTTTAGCAGTAAGACGATCGCCTTATGAGATTGTACGCAGACTTATGCGTTTCTTGAACCATGTCACTGCTTACGAAATGAAAAATCAAGTTCGTTACATATGAACATCTAGTTCGGTTTTTGGAAAATCGTTAATGAAAGATATTATCTATAAAGTAGCTCAACGAGAGGATTACGGAGACCTAGCAGCTTGGCTTGTTCAAG